>NZ_AOPZ01000430.1 GCF_000414115.1 Streptomyces aurantiacus JA 4570 | reverse complement strand
GGCGGGTGGGAGAGATCCCGCCGCGGAGCGGCGGGCGCTGGAGGGGCCCCCGGCGTGGGGGCGGCTAGAAGGGGGCGGCGGCGTGGTGGGCCGCGTCGTCGCGGGCCTTGCTGCGGGCCCTGCGGGCGGGCCCCCGCCACCCGCACGTGCACCGCGCGGCACAGAAGGGCCCGTTCTCGACGGTCGTGGTGCGGTGGGGCTCGGTGGATTGCTGCTCTGCCACAGAGCCACCGTACGCCCGTCGGGTGAATGCCCTGCGGCGTGACGACGCCTCGTACCGGTCGTTAGTCGAAACGACAAGGGGCCGGGCCGGTTGACACATGGAGAGGCTGGGGGTCGGCAGGGCGATGGGGCAGCAGCGCAGGCACAGGGGCAGAGCGGCGGCGGCCACCGCTGCCACCGCCGCCGCGATGGGACTGATGGCGCTCACCACGGGCTGCGTGGGCGGCGGCGCCGCGGCGAGCGACGACCCGGCGGCGCGAGACCCCGCAGGGACGGTGCGCGGCGCCGCCGACTCCCTGATGCGCGCGGGCAGTTCCAAGGCGCGTACGTCCATGGAGATGGCCAGCGGCGGCACCCGGGTGACGGTCACGGGCGAGGGAACGTACGACTTCCGGCGCCGCCTCGGCCGTCTCGACGTCGTGCTGCCGCAGGACCCGGCGGGCAGCTCCGCCGAGCGCAGGCCCCCGGTCACCGAACTCATGTCGGACGGCGACCTGTACATGAAGAACCGCGGCGCGGGCGTGCCCGCCGACAAATGGGTGCACATCGAGACGGCCTCCCTGTCCGACGGGAACCTCGTCACGGGCGGCGCCACCGACCCCCTCGTCGCCGCCGAACTCCTGCGCGGCGCCCGCCGGGTGACGTTCGTGGAGCGGACCCGCGTCGACGGCGTCGACGTGGCGCACTACCGCGGCGTCGCGGACCTCGCCCGCGCCGCGAGGCCCGCGTCGAAGGAGCACGGCCCGGCGCTGCGGGCAGCGGCAGGGAAAGGGTTCAGCAGGGCCGGGGTGCCCTTCGACGCGTACCTCGACGAGGAGGGCCGGCTGCGCAAGGTCCGGCACCGGTTCAAGGTGTCCAACGGCACGGTGGCGTCGACGACTTCACTGTCCGGGTTCGGGGCACCCGTCGACGTGACGCTGCCCGCGGGAAAGGACATCTTCGCCGGGAAGATCGCCGAGCGCTGAGCCGTTGCACAGGGCGGCCGACGACCGCGGAGCGCGTCCGGCGAGGCCCCGTACGGCGGGGCGGAGGGGGGAATGAGGGGTGGAATATGGTCCGTCCGTGCCATGCGCGGTGCGTAGGGCGCTCCCTACTCTAGGAAGCCGGTACCGGCACAACCGTCGTCAGGAAGAGGTGATGAACGTGGCTCCGGTGGGCGCGACGGCAGTTCAGGACCACGTCGCCCTCGCCGAGATCGAGCTGTGCGGCGAACTGATCATCGCGGCGTCCGCCGCGCGCGGTGAGCGGCTCAGTGCCGACCGGATCGACGAGGTGCTGCGAGTCTCCGACGGTCTTGAGGGCGGGGCGGACCGGGACGATTCCCGGCCGTAGGCCCGCCGCATACCGGCCGTTTTTCCCGCCGCGTCGCGGCTCGCGAGGACTCACGTACGCAGCATCCGCGCGATCGCCTTCGTGGCCTCCTCGACCTTCGCGTCGATCTCGTCACCGCCCTTGACCGCCGCGTCCGCGACGCAGTGGCGCAGGTGCTCCTCCAGGAGCTGGAGGGCGAAGGACTGCAGGGCCTTCGTGCCGGCGGAGACCTGCGTGAGTATGTCGATGCAGTAGACGTCCTCCTCGACCATGCGCTGCAGGCCGCGGATCTGGCCCTCGATGCGGCGCAGGCGCTTGAGGTGCTCGTCCTTCTGCTTGTGATACCCGTGCGTCTTGTGGGGCTGCTCCGGCTGAACTGCTTCGGCCGCCTCTGTGGTCGTCATCGCGTCCTCCTGTGCATACCCCTAGTGGGTATAGGGTAGCCGATTCCTCGGGTGGTGTGCTGATCACTGTGCCTGATGGGCGACACTGGGGTATGGCCGGTTAGCCGTGGCCAGATGATGCGCCTAGCATCAGCCTGACCGCATCCAAAGCACCCCGAGGACCCCACGTGCGATTTCGTCTGACCCCCAGGGAGACGAGCTTCTACGACATGTTCGCCGCATCCGCGGACAACATCGTCACAGGCTCCAAGCTCCTGATGGAACTGCTCGGGGCCGATGCCTCGGCCCGAGCCGAGATCGCAGAGCGTATGCGGGCCGCCGAACACGCGGGGGACGACGCGACGCATGCGATCTTCCACCAGCTGAACTCCTCGTTCATCACGCCGTTCGACCGCGAGGACATCTACTCCCTGGCGTCCTCGCTCGACGACATCATGGACTTCATGGAGGAGGCCGTCGACCTGGTCGTTCTGTACCAGGTCGAGGAGCTCCCCAAGGGCGTCGAGCAGCAGATCGAGGTGCTCGCGCGGGCCGCCGAGCTGACGGCCGAGGCCATGCCGCACCTGCGCACCATGGACAACCTCACCGAATACTGGATCGAGGTCAATCGCCTGGAGAACCAGGCCGACCAGATCCACCGCAAGCTGCTCGCCCACCTCTTCAACGGCAAGTACGACGCCATCGAGGTGCTGAAGCTCAAGCAGATCGTCGATGTGCTGGAAGAGGCGGCCGACGCGTTCGAGCACGTCGCCAACACGGTGGAGACCATCGCGGTCAAGGAGTCCTGAGGCACCTCCATGGACACCTTCGCGTTGATCGTGACCATTGGCGTCGCGCTCGGTTTCACGTACACGAATGGCTTTCACGACTCCGCGAACGCCATCGCCACCTCCGTCTCCACGCGTGCGCTGACGCCACGCGCGGCGCTCGCCATGGCCGCGGTCATGAACCTCGCCGGTGCCTTCCTTGGCAGCGGCATCGCCAAGACGGTCAGCGAAGGGCTGATCGAGACGCCGCACGGCACGAAGGGGATGTGGATCCTCTTCGCCGGTCTGGTCGGCGCGATCGTCTGGAACCTGATCACCTGGTACTACGGCCTGCCGTCGTCCTCGTCGCACGCGCTGTTCGGCGGCCTGGTGGGCGCGGCGCTCGCCGGTGGCATCGGGGTGATCTGGTCCGGGGTGGTCGAGAAGATCGTCATCCCGATGTTCCTGTCGCCGCTGGTCGGTCTGCTGGTCGGCTATCTGGTGATGTGCGCGATCATGTGGATGTTCCGCAAGTCCAACCCGCACAAGGCCAAGCGGGGCTTCCGCATCGCGCAGACCGTCTCGGCGGCCGGCATGGCGCTCGGGCACGGCCTCCAGGACGCGCAGAAGACCATGGGCATCGTGGTGATGGCCCTGGTCATCGCCGATGTCGAGGACGCCGGCGACCCGATTCCGATCTGGGTCAAGATCGCCTGTGCGGTGATGCTGTCGCTCGGTACGTACGCGGGTGGCTGGCGCATCATGCGGACGCTCGGCCGCAAGATCATCGAGCTGGATCCGCCGCAGGGGTTCGCTGCGGAGACCACGGGGGCGGGGGTCATGTTCAGCGCGGCGTTCATGTTCCACGCGCCGATCTCGACGACTCACGTCATCACGTCCGCGATCATGGGTGTGGGTGCGACCAAGCGAGTGAACGCGGTGCGCTGGGGTGTCGCCAAGAACATCATCCTCGGCTGGTTCATCACGATGCCGGCGGCGGCGCTGGTCGCCGCGGTGAGCTTCTGGATCGTGAATCTCGCGTTCTTGTGATGCCCACGCGGGTGCGGGGCGGCGGTGTCGGCTGGGGGTCCGGGGGTTATCCCCCGGGGAATGCAGCATCACGATGCCGGCGGCGGCGCTGGTCGCCGCGGTGAGCTTCTGGATCGTGAACCTGGCGTTCCTGTAGGTCCTCGCGGGGCGCCCCAGACCCGCCCCTTTCCCGAAACCGGGGGCTTCGCCTCCGGACCCCCCTATCGCCGCTTCGCGGCTCGTCCTCAAACTCCCCCAAAGCTCTTAAAGAGCAGGGGGGACCCCCTCGACGGGCTGACATACCAACGGAACGGGCCCGCCCCCCGGGAGCCAGGGGGCGGGCCTTTGTGTCCCTGCGGTGGCACCGCCATGCAGCACCGCGGGGAGCTCGGTTCACCCGTCGGTCAGCCGAAGCGGCCGGAGATGTAGTCCTCGGTCGCCTGGACCGACGGGTTGGAGAAGATGCGCTCGGTGTCGTCGATCTCGATGAGCTTGCCGGGCTGGCCGACCGCCGCGAGGTTGAAGAAGGCCGTGCGGTCCGAGACGCGGGCCGCCTGCTGCATGTTGTGCGTCACGATGACGATCGTGAAGCGTTCCTTCAGCTCGCCGATCAGGTCCTCGATGGCGAGGGTGGAGATCGGGTCGAGGGCCGAGCAGGGCTCGTCCATGAGCAGGACCTGCGGCTCGACCGCGATCGCGCGGGCGATGCACAGGCGCTGCTGCTGACCGCCGGAGAGGCCGGAGCCGGGCTTGTTCAGGCGGTCCTTGACCTCGTTCCAGAGGTTGGCGCCCTTGAGGGACTTCTCGACGACGTCGTTCAGCTCGCTCTTCTTGTACGAGCCGTTGAGCTTCAGCCCCGCCGCGACATTGTCGAAGATCGACATGGTCGGGAACGGGTTCGGGCGCTGGAAGACCATGCCGATGGTGCGGCGCACGTTCACCGGGTCCACGCCGGAGCCGTACAGGTCGTCGCCGTCCAGCATGACCTTGCCCTCGACCCGGCCGCCGGGGGTGACCTCGTGCATGCGGTTCAGGGTGCGCAGGAACGTGGACTTGCCGCAGCCGGACGGGCCGATGAAGGCCGTCACGGAGCGGGGCTCCACGGTCATCGAGATGTCTTCGATCGCCTTGTGGGAACCGTAGTAGGCGTTGAGGCCCGATACGTCGATTCGCTTGGCCATGGGATCACTGCTTCTTTCGGAAACGTACTGCTGTCGGTCGCTGACCGGCCCCACTCGGCGGAGCCGAATAGGTCGCCTCAGCGACCGGTCGTCGGGGCCTTCCAGCGGGCGACGCCGCGGGCCACGAGGTTGAGGATCATGATGAACGCGATCAGGGCCAGGGCCGCCGCCCAGGCACGGTCGTAACCGGCCTGGTTGCCCGACTGGTACTGCTGGTAGATGTACAGCGGCAGCGATGCCTGGGCGCCGTCGAACGGGTTCGTGTTGATGAAAGGGTTCACCCAGACCAGGAGCAGGACGGGCGCGGTCTCACCGGCGATACGGGCGATGGCCAGCATGACGCCGGTCGTGATGCCGCCGATCGCGGTGGGCAGGACCACCTTCAGGATGGTGCGCCACTTCGGTACGCCGAGCGCGAGCGATGCCTCGCGCAGCTCGTTCGGGACGAGCTTCAGCATTTCCTCGGTGGAGCGCACGACCACCGGCATCATCAGGATCGACAGCGCCATGGCGCCGGCCCAGCCGGAGAAGTCGAAGCCCAGGATCAGGATCCAGAAGCTGAGGACGAACAGACCCGCGACGATCGACGGGATGCCCGTCATCACGTCGACGAAGAACGTGACCGCCTTGGCGAGCTTGCCGCGTCCGTACTCGACGAGGTAGATCGCGGTGAGCAGGCCGATCGGCACGGCGATCAGGCAGGCGAGGCCGACCTGCTCCAGGGTGCCGATGATGGCGTGGTAGATGCCGCCGCCGGTTTCCTTGTCGGCGACCACGCCCATGGAGTGGCTCAGGAAGTAGCCGTTGAAGACCTTGGCGCCGCGCTGGACGGTCTCGTAGACGAGCGAGGCCAGCGGGACGACGGCGAGGAGGAACATCACCCACACCATCGAGGTGGCGAGGCGGTCCTTGGCCTGGCGGCCGCCCTCGACCGTCGCCGAGAGGATGTACGAGACGGCGACGAACAGGATCGCCGCGATCAGGCCCCACTGGAGGCGGGAGTCCAGGCCCGCGGCGAGGCCGATGCCGCAGCCCACGGCGAGCGAGCCGACGGCGATGACGTACGGCGACCAGCGCGGCAGGCGCGCGGCCTTGAGGTTCGAGGGGCCGCTCTCGCCGCCGGGAGTACCGGTCGGCTTCATGGTGCTGATGCTCATGCGTTGGCCCCCGAGTACTCCTTGCGGCGCGCGATGATCAGGCGGGCCGCGCCGTTGACCAGCAGCGTGATGACGAAGAGCACCAGGCCGGAGGCGATGAGGGCGTCCCGGCCGTACTCATTGGCCTCGTTGAACTTGCTGGCGATGTTCTGCGCGAAGGTGCCGCCGCCGTAGTCGAGCACGGACGCGTTGATGACGAAGCTCGGGGAGAGCACGGTGGCGACGGCGATCGTCTCGCCGAGCGCGCGGCCGAGGCCCAGCATCGAGGCGGAGATGATGCCGGAGCGGCCGAACGGGAGCACCGACATGCGGATGACTTCCCAGCGCGTGGCGCCGAGCGCGAGCGCGGCCTCTTCGTTGAACTTCGGGACCTGGAGGAAGACCTCACGGCTCACGTTGGTGATGATCGGCAGGATCATGATCGCGAGCAGGATGCCGACGGTCATCAGGGAGCGCGGGGCGCCGCCCTGGTACTCGAAGATGCCGGTCCAGCCGAAGTAGTCGTCGAGCCAGCTGTACAGGCCGGTCAGATTGGGGGCGACGACCAGGGCGCCCCAGAGGCCGTAGACGATCGACGGCACGGCGGCCAGGAGGTCGATCACGAAGGCGATGGGGGCGGCCAGGCTGCGCGGCGCGTAGTGCGAGATGAAGAGCGCGATGCCGATGGCCACGGGGACGGCGATCACGAGCGCGATGATCGAGCTCACGACGGTGCCGAACACCAGGACGGCGATGCCGAAGACGGGCTTGCCGCCGCTCGTGATGCCGGCCGGGTCCCACTCGAAGGTCGTGAAGAAGCTGCCCTCGTTGTCGGCGAGGGCGATGGAGGCGCGGTAGGCGAGGAACGCCGCGATGGCGGCCATGACCAGCAGCAGTGCGATGCCGGATCCGCGCGACAGGGCGAGGAAGATCCGGTCTCCGGGGCGGGTGGCGCCGCGGGCTGCGCGCTTCTGCGCTGCGGTCGTGGGCTTGGCGTCCTCGACGCGGGGAGGAGGCGGTGTCGTATCCGTGGGTATATCCATGGGGTTCTCCGGTCTGCGGAGCCGTCCCGCCCGCTGGCGGGGCACGGCTCCTGGCGGCGGTGCACCGGACGGCGCGGCCCACCGGGTGGTGGGCCGCGCCTTTGGGTCAGCTCAGGGCCGCGACGGTCTCGCGGACCTTGGTGATGATCTCGGACGGGATCGGCGCGTAGCCGTTCTCCTTGAGGAGGGCCTGGCCGTCCTCGCTGGAGACGTAGTTGAGGAAGGACTTGGTCGTCGCCAGGGTGTCCGACTTGTTGCCCTTCTCGCAGACGACCTCGTACGTCACCAGGGTGATCGGGTACGCGCCCTCGGCGGTGGGCTTGTAGTTCAGCTCAAGGGCGAGGTCCTTGCCCTTGCCGACCGTCTTGGCCTCGGAGATCGCCTTGGAGGCGTTGTCGACGGTGGCCTCCACCGGCTCCTTGGCGCCGGTCTTCAGGTCGACGGTCTCGATGCCCTCTTCGGCGTACGACAGCTCCATGTACGAGATGGCGCCGGTCGTCTGCTTCACCTGCTGGGCGACACCGGAGGAACCCTGCGCGGACTGGCCGCCCTTGGGCTCCCAGGACTTGCCGGTCTCGTACGGCCACGCGGACGGGGCGGCGCCCTTGAGGTACTTGGTGAAGTTGTCGGTGGTGCCGGACTCGTCCGAGCGGTGGAACGCCTGGATCTTGGTGCCGGGGAGCTTGGCGTCGGGGTTGAGCTTCTCGATCGCCTTGTCGTTCCAGTTCTTGATCTTGTTGTTGAAGATGTCGGCCAGGGTCTTGGCGTCCAGGACCAGCTTGTCGACGCCCGGGACGTTGTAGCCCACGGCGATGGGGCCGCCGACCATCGGCAGGTCGATGGCCTGGCTGGACTTGCAGACCTTCTTCGACTTCTCGATCTCGTCCGGCTTCAGGGCCGAGTCGGAGCCCGCGAAGGCGGTCTGGCCCTGGAGGAACGCGGTGATGCCGGCGCCCGAGCCGGTCGGGTTGTACTGCACCTGGACGTCCTTGCAGGCGGCCGTGTACTGCTTCACCCAGGCGTCGATGGCGTTCTTCTGGGCCGACGACCCGGACGCGGCCAGCTGGCCCTTGGCGTCGTCGCACTTGATGTCGCTGGCGGCATTGGACTTCTTGCCGCCGTCGCCGTTGTCGCCCGTGTCGTCCGAGCCGCACGCCGTGAGGGCCAGGGCGCCGGAGACGGCGAGAGCACCGAGGGTGAGGGCCCGCCGGTTCTTGCGCTGAAGCTTCACTTTCGGGAGTTCCTTCCGGGAGCCGCCGGACTGGGGCGGCGTGCGAGGTGGTTCGAGTGGCCGTAGGTGGCCTGTGGGCCGAGCGCGCGTTGCCGGGGCGGTCCGATCGATCGCTCCACGCATCACGTAGGGCCGAAATTAGGCAGAACAGGTGAAGCGGCCGATGGCCGTAAATGAACGCGCGGTGAACCTACGCGGACGTTGTGGTTAGGTCACGGTCGGATTACGTCGAGCGCGGGCGCAAAGGGCCATGTCGCCCCCGGGCCGGGCTGCCCGGGGAAGGGCCGCGGTGGCTCGATGTGATCGGTCGCGTTCCCCCCAGTTTCCGGTGCGTACGGGGGCCGGGCACGTCCGTTCCGGCGGCCCTCGTCGGCCTTCGTGAGCCCTCGTCAGCCTTCGTCGGCCGGGTGGAGGGTGGTGAGGAGGGTGTCGAGGAGTTCGCGGTCGCGAGGCTGGGTGAGGCGGGCGCGGGCCTCGGCCGGGGGGAGCCAGCGGACGCGGTCGACCTCGCGGTTCGGCGTGAAGTGGCCGTGGGTGGCCTCGGCCGCCCAGTACTGGACCTCTTTGGGGCGGCCGCCCGCCTGGTAGTGGGCGGTGGGCAGGCGCGGGCCCGGTACGCAGTGCTGGCCCGTCTCCTCCGCGACCTCGCGCACGGCGCCCGCGAGCGGGTCCTCGCCGGGCTTCAGCTTGCCCTTGGGGTGCGACCAGTCGTCCCACTTCGGCCGGTGGACCAGGCAGATCTCCAGGGCGCCCGTCGCCGGTGAGCGGCGCCACAGGACGCAGCCCGCGGCGCGGATCGGGCCCGGGGCGCCGGTCATCGCGCGGTCACCTCCCCGGTGTCGTCCTCCGCCCGTGCCGTCATGGCGTCGTGACCGCCTCCCGCAGCCAGGCCCGGTGGAAGGCGAACCTCGCCGCCTCCACCTCGTGGCGCTGGTCGGCGTGGAGCACGCCGAGGGCGTACGCGGTGGCCGGGGCGATGCGGGGGGTGCGGGCCGCCGACGCCGCCGCGGCGGCCGCGTCCGCCGCCTCGCGGTGCAGGTCCAGGGCCAGGCCCGCCTGGACGAGGCGGGGGTCCAGGGGGACGTCGCCGAGCAGCACCTCCTGGGCGTAGCGGTGCAGGCGCAGCAGCGAGCGGACCCTCAGCCAGGGGGCGTCCTGGGCCTCCGGGGCGGTGTCCGCCGCCAGGCCGTGGACCAGGGCCTCCGCGTTGTACGGGTGGCCCGCCTGGACCAGGGGGAGGGCGGCGACCGCGTCGGCGAGCTGGACCTCCGCCGCCGCGGCCGGCGGCTTCAGGTCCCCCTCGGCGGCGGGCCGCAGGGGGACCTCGCTGGCCAGCACGGCGACGTTGTCCGCCACCGCGTGGAAGCGGGAGGAGCCGAAGGCTTGCAGGGCGGCGGAGTGGGCCCGGGTGCGGGCGAGGGTGAGCTGGCGCTCCAGCAGGGCGGCCGCTTTGGCCGCGCCTACGGCCAGGGGGCCGGTGGGTTTCTTGGCCGCCGGGGCCTGCCCTGAGCCCGGGGCCTGGGCCGGGAGCGAGCCTTGGCCGGGGCCCACATGATCGGCACCCTGGGCCGGGGGCTGTGCCCACCCGTTCCGCCCTGCGGAACGCCTGCCCACAGCGGTAGCCCGGTCGCCTGAGGCTGCGGGTAGGGCCTGTCCTGTGGAGCGCCTGCCCGCAGCGGTGGCGGGGGCGTGGGGGCCGCCGGGCGGGTTGCCCGAGCCCGTCGGGTCGGTGGGGTCGCCGCCCGCGGCCGTGGTTCCGGACCGGGGTGCCCCCGGCCCACCCCCGGCCCACCTCTCGGTTCGGGGTGACGGGTGGGCGGGTGGGGGATATCCGCCGCGGAGCGGCGGTGTCGAAGAGGGCGACGGCGGGGCGGACGGCCCCGGCAGCGGCGCCGAGGCGGCGGACGCCGGGGTTGCCGTCGTCGGGGGTGGGGACGACAAGCGGTGCAGCGCGCCCAACAGCCGTTCCAGCCGCGCGGCGTACGCGTGCTCGCGGGCCAACGTGCCCGACAGCCACGCCAGTTCGGGCCGGAGGGACTCCGTCCAGTCGGGGTCGAGGAGCGGCCGGAACGTGTGCAGCGTGGCGCCGATGCGGCGCGAGGCACGGCGCAGGGAGCGCGCCGCCGCCAGGGACTCCTCGGCGCCCTGCGCGTCCGTCGAGGACTCGCGGTGCAGCCGCAGCGAGCGGAGGAAGTCGGTCGCCTGGTCCTGCAGGTAGACCGACAGGGCCTCGCCCGCCGTCATCTCATGGTGTTGCTGTGCCACGCCGGCGCCTCCGGGCGTCTATGAGCATCTCCTGTACGTTCCGCAGGGGCTGGCCGTCCGGGTCCGTGGCATGCCGCGTCCAGTTGCCGTCCGCCCCCAGGTGCCACGAGGCCGTGGTGTCCGACATGCCGGTCTCCAGGAGCCGGTTCAGGGTCGCCCGGTGCGCCGGGGCCATCACCCTCACCAGAGCCTCGATACGGCGGTCGAGATTGCGGTGCATCATGTCGGCGCTGCCGATCCACACCTCCGGCTCGCCCCCGTTGCCGAAGGCGAAGACCCGGGAGTGCTCCAGGAAACGCCCCAGCACGGAACGCACGCGTATGTTCTCCGACAGACCCGCGACGCCCGGCCGCACCGCGCAGATCCCGCGCACCCACACGTCCACCGTCACGCCGGCCTGCGAGGCGCGGTACAGCGCGTCGATGACGGCCTCGTCCACGATCGAGTTGACCTTGATGCGGACGTAGGCGGGGCGGCCCGCGCGGTGGTGCTGTATCTCCCGGTTGATGCGGGTGATCAGGCCGTCGCGCAGGGACTTGGGGGCCACGAGCAGGCGCCGGTAGGTCTCGCGGCGCGAGTAGCCCGAGAGCCGGTTGAAGAGGTCGGAGAGGTCCGCGCCGACTTCCTGGTTGGCGGTGAGCAGCCCCAGGTCCTCGTACAGCCGGGCCGTCTTGGGGTGGTAGTTGCCGGTGCCCACGTGCGAGTACCGGACGAGGTTGTCGCCCTCCTGGCGGACCACGAGCGAGAGCTTGCAGTGCGTCTTCAGACCGACCAGGCCGTACACGACATGGCAGCCGGCCTCCTCCAGCTTGCGCGCCCACTTGATGTTGGCCTGCTCGTCGAAGCGGGCCTTCAGCTCGACCAGGACGAGCACCTGCTTGCCGGACTCGGCGGCGTCGATCAGCGCGTCCACTATCGGGGAGTCGCCCGAAGTGCGGTACAGCGTCTGCTTGATGGCGAGGACGTTCTCGTCGGCGGCGGCCTGCTCCAGGAACGCCTGCACGGACGTCGAGAACGAGTCGTACGGGTGGTGAAGCAGCACGTCGTGGTCGCCGCGCAGCGCCGCGAAGATGTCGGGCGCCTGCGCCGACTCGACCTCGGCGAGGTCGCGGTGGGTGCCCGCCACGAACTTCGGGTACTTCAGCTCGGGCCGGTCCAGGCCCGCGATGGCGAAGAGCCCGGTGAGGTCGAGCGGCCCCGGCAGCGGGTGCACCTCCGACTCGCCGATCTTCAGCTCCCGCATCAGCAGGTTGAGGATCTTCCGGTCGATGGACTCCTCGACCTCCAGGCGCACCGGCGGCCCGAAGCGGCGCCGCATCAGCTCCTTCTCCAGCGCCTTCAGGAGGTTCTCGGCGTCGTCCTCCTCGACCTCCAGGTCCTCGTTCCTGGTGAGCCGGAACATGTGGTGCTGCTTGATGTTCATGCCCGGGAACAGTTCCTGGAGGTGCTTGGGCGCGGCGATGACGTCCTCGATGGGGACGTAACGCTGCGGGGATGCCTCCAGGAAGCGGGAGAGCAGCGGCGGCACCTTGACGCGCGCGAAGTGCTCGTGGCCGGTGACCGGGTTCTCGATCACCACGGCGAGGTTCAGGGACAGACCCGAGATGTACGGGAAGGGGTGCGCCGGGTCGACGGCCAGCGGGGTGAGGACCGGGAAGATCCGGTGCATGAAGAGGGTGTAGAGCCGGGACTGCTCCTTGTCGGTGAGCTCGTGCCAGCGCACCACGTGGATGCCCTCGTCGGCCAGCGCCGGGGCGACCTCTTCCTGGTAGCAGGCGGCGTGCCGGGCCATGAGCTCGCGCGAGCGGTTCCAGATCAGCTCCAGGACCTCGCGGGGCTGCAGCCCCGAGGCCGAACGGGTGGCGACGCCGGTCGCGATGCGGCGCTTGAGGCCCGCCACCCGGACCATGAAGAACTCGTCCAGGTTCGAGGCGAAGATCGCCAGGAAGTTCGCCCGCTCCAGGAGCGGGGTGTTCGGGTCCTCGGCGAGCTCCAGGACGCGCTCGTTGAAGGCGAGCCAGCTGCGCTCGCGGTCCAGGAAGCGGCCCTGCGGCAGCTCGGCGCCGCCGTACCCCGCCTGGGCCTCCTCGTCGTACCCGTCCAGATCGGCGTCGATGTCCGGGTCCAGGTCGGAGACGGTGGCCGCGATGGTGTGCGGCCGGTGCGCCGCGAGGGTGCCGACGGACGGCTGCGCGTGCCGTACCCCGGCGGCGTGGGAGTGCTCGGTTTCGGACTGCGCGGTGGGCTCGCTCATGGGCCCATTCTTCCGCGCGCCACCCCATCCGGGCGCGCCGGAGACCTCGGGCGCGAGACGGACCTGGCCGTTCGGGCGCGCTCCGTCCGGCGCGGGCTCGGGCACGGTGGGGGGCTGCATTGCCTGAGCGTCGCAAGGCTGTCTGAATCAATGGTTACGCCGACATGACGCCTGGGGGGTGGCGTGGAGACCCCCAGGCGTCCAGGGCCGGACGTCTCAAGGGGTGCGGCGGCGCAGGATCCAGAATGCCCCGTACGTCGCCGCCGCCGCGAGGGCGAGGACGATCCCGGTTTCGATGAGCTGTACGTACCAGAAGTGGGAGCGGGGGTGGTAGTCCGCGTACCAGCCCGCGACCTGGGTGTCCGCCGGGCAGTCGGCGCCCGGTGCCGCCTCGGGGCGGCAGTTGAACTCGTCGAAGCGATCACCCGCGGGGTTCAGCGCCCCGCTCTCCACGACGAACGACCCGGTGGGCAGCCCTTGGATCTGGACGTCCGCAGCGTCCGTCGCCGGCCCGGAGGCAGTGGCGGCCGGATACAGGTCCCAGCGGAGGGTGCCGAGCGCGAGCACCAGAGCACCGGTGAGACCGCCCGCGGCGACGACGGCGAGCAGGGTGCGGCGCAGCAGCAGCCCGGCAAGCGCGCCGGCCCCCACGGCGAACAGGCAGTACGCGACCAGGACCGGGCCGGTTGATTCATAGGTGCCGCGCAGCATCCAGTTCCGCGCGGTCGTGGTGCCGATGGTGTCCGAGGCGGAGAGCCGGAACACCGCGAGGGCGGCGAGCGCGGAGCCCACCGCGAGGGCCGCGCACAGGGCCAGCCGGGCCGTCAGCCAGCGCTTCGGCGTGACCGACTGGGTGAGCGTGAACTTGTCGATCCCGGCCTCCAGTTCACGGCCGAGGACCGGGCCGCCGACGAAGGCGCCGATGAGGGCCGGAAGCAGCAGGGCCGCCAGGGTGGTCTTCTCCTGGTACTGGCCGAGGAACGTGCCCGGGTCGGAGAAGCCGAGGAAGGTGCCCGCTCCCGCGTGTTCCGCGCTGCGGCGGAGCACTTCCGTGCAGAGGGCGGCCAGCGCGGCGAAGGCCGCCGCTCCCCACAGCGCCCCGCGGTGCAGCCGCAGGACGGCCCAGCGGGTCCCGCTCAGCAGAGGTGCGCTCACGCGGCCACCGCCCGGGTCGCGGTGGTGCCGGGGGTGATCAGCGCGGGGGCGTCCGGCGCGCGCAGATGGGCGAGCAACAGTTCCTCCAGAGAGGGTTCTGCGACGTCCCAGGCGGGGTCCACCGGGCCGTCGGTGCGGATGAGGGCGGTGAGGCCGCGGCCGGTGGCGCGGGACTCCACCACCGTGTGCCGGGCCAGGTCGGCCACCCGGCCGGTGCCGGTGACCAGGGCATGGGCGTGCACCAGGTCGTCGACACCGCCACCGAGCCGCACCCGGCCGCCGGATACGAGCAGCAAGTGGTCGCAGGCGTCCGCGAGTTCGCCGAGGATGTGGGACGACATCACGACAGTGGTGCCGTGTTCGGCGGCCTCGGCCATCAGGGTTCCCATCAGGCGGTGGCGGGCGAGGGGGTCGAGATCGGCCATCGGCTCGTCCAGGAGCAGGAGTTCGGCCCGCTTGCCGAGCGCGAGGGCGAGCGCGAGGCGGGTGCGCTGGCCGCCGGAGAGGGAACACACGCGGGCGCCCGCGTCGAGATCGCCGTCGGCCACCACCCGGGCGGCGAGTTCGGCGTCCCATGACCCCCGGTTCAGCTCGGCGCCGAGCCGGAGCGTCTCGGCGACGCTGAGTCCCGGGTGGAGAGGCTTGTCCTGGGCCACGTACGCGACCCTGGGCCGGGCCGCGGCCGGGGCGGTGCCGAGGACGGCGAGCCGGCCGGACGTCGGCCGCAGCAGGCCCGCGGCCAGCGCGAGCAGCGTCGACTTGCCCGCGCCGTTGGGTCCGACGAGGGCGCAGACGCGGCCGGCGGCGAGGCGGAACGAGCAGCCGTTCAGGGCGGGTGCCCGTCGGCGGCCGTAGGCCAGGGTGAGGTCGGCCGCCTCGATGGCGGTGTCGGTCATGCGGGGTCCCCCATGGTTGTCGCGGGCTGAGCCCGCGGTGCGGTCTTGGCCGGTGGTTCGGACTGCGGTGGCGGGAACTGCTCCTCCAGTACGGCCGCGAACAGCGCCGCCACGTCGTCCCGTTCCAGGCCCGCCGCGCGGGCGCGCCCGGCCCAGTCCAGGAGCTCGCCGCGCAGCGGTGAGTCGGCCGGGGCGCTGCCGAGCGACCTGCGGACGAACGTGCCGAGGCCGCGGCGGGCCTCCACCAGGCCCTCGCGCTCCAGCTCGCGGTATGCCTTCAGGACGGTGTTCGGGTTGATCGCGGTGGCCTCGACGACCTCGCGGGCCGTGGGCAGCTTGTCGCCCGGCTCCAGCAGGCCGAGGCGCAGGGCCTGGTGGGTCTGCTGGACGATCTGGAGGTAGGTGGCGACGCCACTGCGCCGGTCGATGCGGTACTCGACCACTGCCTTGCACCACCCTTTCACTAATTGAGTAGTGAAAGGGTGGTGCAAGAGAGGGGGCGGCGTCAAGTGACGCCGCCCCCTGGGGTGTTGCGTGGGGCCCCGCTTCGGGGCCGCGTGCTCTGTGCTTACGACTCCGTGCTTACGACTCCGTGCGGTACATCAGGTCCGTCTCGTGCGTCACGAACCCGAGGCGCTCGTACACGCTGACCGCCGCCTTGTTGTCCGCGTCGACGTACAGCATCGCCGTCGGCAGTCCGGCCGCCGCGAGGTGGCGCAGGCCCACGGTGGTGAGCGCCTTGCCGAGCCCGCCGCCCTGCGCGCCCGGCCGCACCCCGACGACGTACACCTCGCCCAGCCGCTCCGCCGCGTGCACCTTCGTCCAGTGGAAGCCGACGAGTTCCCCGTCCGCCTCCCGCTCCGCGAGGAAGAACCCGGCCGGGTCGAACCACGGCTCCGCCTTGCGGTCGTCGAGGTCGCGCTGGGTCAGCGAGCCCTGCTCGGGGTGGTGGGCGAACGCCTCGGCGTTCACCGCGAGCCACGCCGCGTCGTCCTCGCCGGGCACGAAGGTGCGTACGCGGACGCCCTCCGGAAGCACCGGCTCGGGCAGGTCGAGGCCCGCCAACGGGCGGCGCATCTGGCGCAGTTCCCGGAACAGGGTCAGGCCGAGCACCTGGGCGAGGTGGCGTGCCGCGGAGTGCCCGCCGTGCGCCCACACGCGCAGCCGCCGCCCGGACTCGCCGAGCAGCGCGGTGCCGAGCGCGCGGCCGTGCCCGTGGCCGCGGTGGGCGGGGTGCACGACCAGCTCGGCGGCCGGGGCCTCGATGGGGTCGGTGTCCTCCAGCTGCGCGTATCCGACGAGTTCGGCGCCGACGGTGAGGAGCAGATGACGTACGCCCGTCCGCGGGCCGCCGCGCAGCTGCAGCCGGCCCTGCTCGGACACGGCCTGCTGGCCGTCCGTGCGGGTCGCGTCCGCGAGCAGGGCGAGGACGGTGTCGGCCTGCTCGGCCGTGAGCTCGGTGAGCGTGTCGATCTGGCGGAGGGCGGCGGGTTGCCCTGCGGGCTGCTCGTCAGTCATGCGTCGAGAGTACGACTTCTGGCGGGGCGCCTTGGGCTGGCGCTGATCGCGCTGCGCGCTCGTCCTCAAACGCCGGACGGGCTTAATTTCCCGCTCCCCTTCCGCAATGGCAACCAGTCTGTAACCAGGAACCCTCTGTTGCGCTACGCGCGTTGACCCTAGGCTTCCCGACGGCCAAGTCGTCCGCAGAACCCCCGGGGGGAACCCGTGTCCGCCATACCGAAGCACCGCAGGCCCAGGCGCCGCGCCACCCGCGTCCTCGCCGTCGCGGCGGGCCTCGCCACCGTCGGCGCGCTCGCCGCCGCGCTGCCCGCGACCGCGGGGCAGGACGGGCCGGGGGCTGCGTCGGCCAAGGACAAGAAGCGCACCGTAGATGTGCAGTTGCTGTCCTTCAACGACTTCCACGGCAACCTCCAGCCGCCCGCGGGTTCCTCCGGGCAGGTCACGGAGAAGCAGCCGGACGGGACCGAGAAGAAGATCGACGCGGGCGGCGCGGAGTACCTGGCGACCTCGCTGCGCTCGGCCCGCAAGGGCCACCCGTACTCCGTCACCGCCGCGGCCGGCGACCTGATCGGCGGCAGCCCGCTGCTGTCCGGGCTCTTCCACGACGAGCCGACCGTCGAGGCCCTGAACAAGATGGACCTGGACGTATCCAGCGTCGGCAATCACGAGTTCGACGAGGGCGCGAAGGAACTGGCGCGCGTCCAGAACGGCGGCTGCCACCCCAAGGACGGGTGCTACGAAAAGGACAAGCACGGCAAGCCGAAGAAATTCAAGGGCGCCGACTTCCCCTACCTCACGGCGAACGTCACCAAGGAGAAGACCGGCAAGCCCCTCCTCAAGCCCTACTCGGTGTGGAAGCACAAGGGCGTGAAGATCGGCTTCATCGGGCTGACCCTGGAGGGCACCCCGGACATCGTCTCGGCCGAGGGCATCAAGGGCCTGAAGTTCCACGACGAGGTCGAGACGATCAACAAGTACGCGAAGATCCTCGACAAGCAGGGCGTGAAGTCGATCGTCACGCTCATCCACGAGGGCGGCTCCCCGGCCAGCCAGGCGTACAACTACAACTGTGACTCCCCGGGCGCGGGCGACGGCATCTCAGGACCGATCACCGCGATCGCCAAGGCCGCCTCGCCCAAGGTCGACGCGATCGTCACCGGCCACACCCACCAGGCGTACGTCTGCACCATCCCGGACCCCTCGGGCAAGCCGCGCATGGTCACCTCGGCGTCCTCGTACGGCAAGCTCTACACGGACACCACGCTCACGTACGACCGCAAGACCAAGGACATCGTGCGGACGAGCGTGAAGTCCGCGAACCACGTCGTCAGCCGTACGCAGCCCAAGGCCGCCGACATGACGCGGCTCATCGGCCGCTGGGACAAGCTGGCCGCGCCCATCGCGAGCAAGCCCGTCGGTTTCATCTCCGGCGACATCCCCGGCCGCGGCGCCACCTCGCCCGAGTCCCCGCTCGGCGACCTCATCGCCGACGCGCAGCTCGCGCACGCCAAGTCCCTGGACGGCGAGGCCGACCTGGCCCTGATGAACCCGGGCGGCATCCGCTCCGACCTCGTCCACAAGGCGAGCGGCGGCGAGGGCGACGGGGTCGTGACGTACGGCGAGGCGTTCACCGTGCAGCCGTTCAGCAACACCGTGAACCTCGTCGACCTCACCGGCGCGCAGGTGCTGACCGCGCTGCGGCAGCAGGTCAGCGGCTCGAACGAGGCATCGCCGAAGATCCTCCAGGTGTCCGAGGGGCTCACCTACACGCTGGACATGACGAAGTCCGGCGCCGACCGGATCGTCACCGGCTCCGTGAAGCTCAACGGCAAGGCGCTGGACCCGGGCGCCACCTACCGCGTCGCCCTGAACTCCTTCCTCGCGGGCGGCGGCGACGGCTTCGCCGAGCTGGGCAAGGGCACGAAGCCGCTGGTCGGCGGCGACGACCTGAAGGCGCTCAACGACTACTTCGCCGCCAACTCCTCGGCGGACAAGCCGATCGCGCCGCCGAAGGCGGACCGCATTACCGTTGTGAAGTAGCTCTCCGGCGAACAAGCTTGGGGTGGGGTGTGAACGTATGGTGAGATCGCCTGATGCGTTCCCCCCACCGCATGGCCGTTTCTGATCCGTCCGAAGAGATATCCCCCCACAATCCGTACGAAGAGCTCGGCGCCCTCGCGCCCAACCCTCTGGAGGACTTCCTCAAGGAGGACCGCGAGGATGCCGCCGAGGCCGAGACTCCCTGGGAGCCGCCCAACCACCGGCGCGGCAGCCGCAGGCGCCGCAACCGGTTCGCCGGGCTCCCGCTGGCCGTGAAGGCCGTCGTCGCGCTCGCCGTGGCCGCCGCGTTCCTGGTCCTCGCCGACCGCTGGGCCCTGCTCTACGCCGAGCACGAGGCCGCCGACAAGCTCAAGGACCAGCTCGACCTGAGCGCGGCGCCCGAGGTCGACATCGAGGGCTTCCCCTTCCTCACCCAGGTCTTCGACCAGCGCCTGGACGAGGTGAAGGTGACCGTGCCCGACGTCGCCGCCGACCGCGTCTCGCTCGCGAAGGTCTCCGCGACCGCGACGGACGTGACCATGAAGGGCGACGGGCCGACCTCCCTGCACGGCGCGGTCATCGGGCAGATGCGCGGCGAGGTGCTCCTCTCCTTCGACGACCTCAACCGTGAGCTGGGCGCCTCCCAGGTCACCTTCACCGGTCACGGCCGCGACAAGGTGTACGCCCGCGGCACCCTGCCCGTCGCCGGGCACGACCTGAAGGTCCGCGCCGACGCCCGCATCGAGCGCAACGGCGACCGCGGCGTCGCCACCGACATCGACCGGATGCGCCTGGAAATCGGCGACATGGCGACGTACCGCCCGGGTGCGCGCGAGTCCGAAGGGCTGCACCTCAGCCGCGAGGGCGCCCGCCGCGTGGCCGACGAGTCGTCCAAGGCGAAGGCCCTGCTCGCGGTGCCCGCGATCGCCCAGCGGCTCGGTGTGCCGGACGCGGCCGTGCGGGAGGCGCTGCGCAGCGACGCCAAGCTCAACGACGTCACCGGCTCCCCGGAGTTCGTCGACGACGTGATGCGGCTGAACCTCATCGACGTGGCGATGGGCCACCCCGCCCTGCTGAAGCGGCTCGGTCTGGACCCCGCCCTGCTCAAGGGCCTAGACGCCCTGACCCGGCCCGTCCTCGTCGACCGGCTTTCGCTGGCCTTCGAGTTGCCGAAGCTGCCGGGGGAGGGGGCCATGCGGCTTCAGGGCGTGAAGGTGGAGAAGGACGGGATCCGGGTGGGGGTCGAGGGGTACGGGATCGGGTTCGGGAAGTAGGCCCTGCGGGGCTTTCCCCAATCCCGCCCCTTCCCGGGCCTGAACGGCCTCGTCCTCAAACGCCGGACGGGCTAGATAGACGCCGACAGGGTCAGGGTCGGGCCCCGGTATCCCGCCCGAAGCCGTCGGTCGTGCGTCACCACGATCAGCGTCCCCGCGTACGTCGCGAGCGCGGCCTCCAGGTCCTCCACCAGCGCGGGCGAGACATGGTTCGTCGGCTCGTCCAGGAGGAGCAGGTCGTACGGGCGCGTGACCAGGCGGGCCAGTTCGAGGCGGCGGCGCTGCCCCGTGGAGAGCGCGCCGACCGGACGCAGCAGGTCCGCCTCCCGGAAGAGGCCGAGCGCGAGCAGTTCCTCGCCCTGTCCCGCGCCGAAGGCGGCGAGCAGTGAACGCGCGCCCTCCGCGCGGGACAGGGGCGCCGCCACCTGCCGCAGCAGCCCGACCCGGGCGGGCCGGCGCACCGTTGCACCCGGCTCCGGCGCCAGCTCGCCCGCGAGGACCCGCAGCAGCGTGGACTTGCCCGCGCCGTTGGGACCGGTCACCAGGAGGCGGCCCCCGGCCGGGACGTGCAGGGCGCCGAGCGCGAGCCGCCCCGGGACGCGGACGTCCGCCAGCTCCACCGCGCACCGGGCCGCTCCCGCGACGCCCGCCGTGAAGCGCAGCGGCTCCGGCGGCGCGGGCACCGGGTTCCCGGTCAGGCGCAGGAGGCGCTCGCGGGCGTTGCGGATCCGGCCCATCGCGCCGTGCGCCCGCGACCGGGCCCGGAAGGCGCCCGCGCCGCTGAAGGCCGACGGGGCCTTGCGGGGGATCGCGTCGAGGCGTCCGACGGCGGAGTCGGCGAGCCGCGACTGCCGGGCCACTTCGGCGCGCCACTCCTCGTACTCCCGCTCGTGCCGGGCGCGTTCGGCGGCCTTCGCCGTCAGATAACCGGCGTAACCGTCGCCGTACCGCCGCACGGAACGAGTGACATGGTCGACCTCCAGGATGGTGTCGGTGACGCGGTCGAGGAACGTCCGGTCGTGGGTGACGGCGACGAGGGTGCCGCGGTGGGCGCGCAGCCGCTCCTCCAGCCAGGCCACGGCCTCGTCGTCCAGGTCGTTGGTCGGCTCGTCGAGCAGCAGCAGCTCGGGCGCGGAGGCCAGGGTCGCGGCGAGCGCGAGCCGGGACCGCTGCCCGCCGGAGAGGGTGCCGAGCCGCCGCGAACGGTCGAGCCCGGTGTGCTCGCCCAGGTGCCGCAGGGCGATGTCGACGCGGCGGTCCGCGCCGTGGCCGCCGCGCGCCTCGAACCGCGCGACGAGCGCGGCGTAGGCGTCGTACGCGTCCGGGCCCGCGCCGTCCAGGGCCGAGCCCGCCGCCTGGATACGCCGCTCCAGGGACCGCAGTTCGGCGAGCGCGAGGTCGACGGCGTCGCCGACGCGGGCGCTGTCCGGCAGGTCCAGGGTCTGGGCGAGATGCCCGGTGCCGCCCGGGGCGACGACGGTGACGGTGCCGTTGTCGGGCCGCTCGCGCCCGGCGAGCAGCCGCAGCAGCGTGGACTTGCCGGAGCCGTTGTCCCCGATGACACCCGCCTTCTCGCCCGGCCGGACGGTGAGGCGGACGCGGTCGAGGACGAGGTGGTCGGCGTAGCGCTTGGTGACGTCGGCGAGGGTGAGCTGGGAGGTGACCGGGCGGGGGGCGGGTGCTGCTGGGGCACGGAACAAGTGGGGCTTCTTTCGCAGGGGGCGGTGGATGCGGGTACGGGGTACCCGATCTCGCAGGCGAGACGCCTCGTCTCGTCTGCGAGTGCGCCCACCGTAGCGCCCGCGTGCCCCCTACGCAAGACGCGGCGTCTCGTCAGGGTGGCTCAGGGTGTCGCGGGCGGCGGCGTGCCCGCCCCCGGCAGCCGTACCGTCGCCACCGTGCCCCCGCCGTCCGCGGGCCCGAGCGTGACCTCGCCGCCCGCCTGCCGGACCGTGCGCGCCACGATGGACAGGCCGAGCCCGGAGCCGGGCAGGCCCCGGGCCGCCGGGGAGCGCCAGAACCGGTCGAAGACGTGCGGGAGTTCGTCTGCGGGAATGCCGGGCCCGTGATCCCGAACCGTCAACGCCCCGCCCTTCAGGCCGACTTCGACGGCCGTGCCCGCCGGGCCGAACTTGACGGCATTGTCGAGGACGTTCACGATCGCCCGCTCCAGGGCGGCGGGCTCCCCCCGTACGTACCAGGGGTGCAGGTCGGCGTCGAAGGTCAGCTCCGGACCACGCAGCCGGGCCCGCTCCAGGGCCGCGCCCACGATCTCGTGCAGCGCGACCACCTGCACCTTGCCGCCGGACTGGGCCGCGTCCGGCCGGGACAGCTCCTGCAAGTCACCGATCAGGGAGGCCAGTTCGGTCATCTGGGCCTTGACGGAGGCGAGCAGCGCCCGGCGGTCGTCGGGCGGGATGGCGCGCCCGGTCTCGTCGCTGCGGGCGAGGAGTTCGATGTTGGTCCGCAGCGAGGTCAGCGGCGTACGCAGCTCGTGCCCCGCGTCCGCGATGAGCTGCTGCTGGAGGTCGCGCGACGAGGCCAGGGCGGAGGTCATCGCGTTGAAGGACCGGGAGAGCCGGGCGATCTCGTCGTCGCTGTCGTCGTCGGTGGGCAGCCGCAGGTTCAGGTCCTCGGTGCGGGCGACGTGCTCGACGGCGGCGGTGAGCTCGTCGACGGGGCGCAGCCCGGTGCGGGCCACCCAGAGGCCGGCGGCACCGGCGCCGAGGACGCCCACGCCGGCGACGGCGGAGAGGACGAGGACGAGGTTGCTGAGGGTGTCCTGGACCTCGCTGAGGGGGCGGGCGACGGAGACGGCGTAGGAGGAGCCCGGCAAGGGGTAGGTGAAGACGCGGTACTCGTCGCCGTTGGCCGCGGTCGCGTCGTGGAAGGACTCGTCGATCTCGCGCCGCGCGACCGACGTGTCCGACTCCTTGAGCTTGATCTCCTGCTTGCCGAGGATGATGCAGCTGCCGCCCGTCTGGTCGACCACCTGGACGGTCTGCTTGTACAGATCGGGCCGGTCGCTGCCCGAGATGACCGAGTGCCGGCACCGACCGGTGCTGTCGACCTGGCTGTTGACGAAGTCGTAGGGCACATTCGTGTCACGCAGCGCGTCGTCCAACGAGCTCACCAGCACGTTCCGTACGACGAACCAGCACGCCACGGCCGCGGCCGCGACGGCGACGGCGACGGCCGTGGCGACGAGCAGGGCGAGCCGGGAGCGCAGCGGCAGCGCCCGGAAGCGGCGGACGACGCGGTTCACGCGCCGCCGCCGGAGCCCGCGGCGTCGGCGCGCAACACGTACCCCACCCCCCGCACCGTGTGCACGAGGCGCGGCTCGCCACCCGCCTCCGTCTTGCGGCGCAGATACATCACGTACACGTCGAGGGAGTTGGAGGACGGCTCGAAGTCGAAGCCCCACACGGACTTCAGGATCTGCTCACGGGTCAGGACCTGGCGCGGATGCGCGAGGAACATCTCGAGCAGCGTGAACTCGGTGCGGGTCAGCTCGACCGTGCGCGCCCCGCGGGTCACCTCGCGCGTCGCCAGGTCCATGCGCAGGTCGGCGAAGGCCAGCGTGTCGTCCTCCGTGGCCTGGCCGGCCGTCGCCGCGTAGGAGCTGCGGCGCAGCAGGGCGCGGATGCGGGCGAAGAGTTCGTCCAGCTCGAAGGGCTTGACCAGGTAGTCGTCCGCGCCCGCGTCCAGGCCCGTGACGCGGTCGCCGACCGTGTCGCGCGCGGTCAGCATCAGGATCGGCGTGGTCGATCCCGTGGCGCGGAGCCTGCGGGCGGCGGTGAGGCCGTCCATGCGGGGCATCTGGATGTCGAGTACGACCAGGTCGGGGCGGTAGGCCGCGGCCTTCTCCAAAGCGTCGGCGCCGTCCACGGCGACCTCTGTGCCGTAGCCCTCGAACGCGAGGCTGCGCTGGAGCGCCTCGCGTACGGCGGGCTCGTCGTCCACGATCAGGATGCGCGGGTCGCCTTCGGCGGGATTCATGGGGTGTCGTCGGCCTTCTGGTGCGGGGTGGGCGGGGTGGTTCTCAGCGTCGCATGGGCGGGGGGCGGGTGCCGCTGCGCGGGGCTCTCCCCAGTCCCGCCCCTTCCCGTAGCCCCTCCGGCGATTGAGGAGCGGGGTCTGGGGCGGAGCCCCCGGGCTTCACCCACTCGCCCCCGCCCGCAGCTTCCCCAAATCCCCCTTGACCGTATTGATCGGGATGGCGAAGCCGAGCCCCACGCTCCCGGAGCCGGACGACCCCGCCGCGGCCTCCGAACTCGGCGAGTACATCGCGGAGTTGATCCCGATGATGTTCCCGTCCATGTCGATGAGCGCACCCCCGGAGTTCCCGGGATTGAGCGAGGCGTCCGTCTGCAACGCCTTGTACGTGGTCTTCGAGGACCCGGTGTCACCGTTGAACTGCTCCCCGCCGAACTCGAACGGCCACCCGCCGCCGGGCCCCTGCTGCCCGTCACCACCCTGCCCCTGCCCCTGCCCGGGATCCGCGGACACGGTCACGTCCCGGTCGAGCGCGGAGACGATGCCGCTGGTGACGGTGCCGGTGAGCCCCTCGGGCGAGCCGATGGCGACGACCTCCTGGCCGACCTGGACGTCGTCGGAGTCGCCGAGGCTCGCGGCCTTCAGCCCGGACGCGTCCTCCAGCTTGATCAGCGCGAGATCCTTCTTGCTGTCCGTGCCGACGGTCTTGGCCTGGTACGTCTTGCCGTCGCTGGTCTGGACGGTGATCTCGGAGGCACCCGAGACGACGTGGTTGTTGGTGACGATCTCACCGTCGGAGGTGATGATCACGCCGGAGCCGGTGGACTTGCCCGCGCCCCCGGTGGCCTTGATCTCCACGATGCTCGGGGACACCGCGGAGGCCACACCGGCGACGGTGCCCTTGCTGCCGGTGGAGACACTGGTCCCGTTCACGTTCTTCGCGCCGCCGCTGCGGGCGTCGTCGCCGGTCAGCGTCTGCACGGCGTACGCGGTGCCGCCACCGACGGCCGCGGCGGCGAGAGCGACGGCGGCGAGCAGCGCCACGGGGCCGCGGGCGCGGCGGCCCGAGCGGTGCGGCGGGCCGGGCACCGGCTGGAAGGCACCGGCTGGAAGGCGGGCGGGGGCGGGTACTCGCCGTGCTGGTACTCGCCGTGCTGGCGGAAGGGTTCTGTCATGCCTACGATCGTGGGCTCCGCAGATGAGAGCCCCCTGAGGACGCCCTGAGAACCCCGACAGAAGCCTGTTTGCCCGAAATAAAGACGACCGCGGATCACGCCCGGCCCGGGCCGGGACCCGTCAGAGAGCAGCCGCGGCCGCAGGC
Source organism: Streptomyces aurantiacus JA 4570 (assembly GCF_000414115.1). Taxonomy (GTDB): domain Bacteria; phylum Actinomycetota; class Actinomycetes; order Streptomycetales; family Streptomycetaceae; genus Streptomyces; species Streptomyces aurantiacus_A. The sequence continues at coordinate 9,700 of NZ_AOPZ01000430.1, read as the reverse complement.
CCGCACCCGCACGACTGCCGCACCACCAGCCGCGAGGGAAACACCCGCAACCGCTCCCGCCGCGACCCGGCCACCCGGAGCCCGTCGTCCAGGACCAGGTCGACGGCCGCGCGCGCCATCGCGGGGCGGTCGGAGGCGACCGTGGTGAGGGGCGGGTCCGTCAGACCCGCCTCCTTGACGTCGTCGAAGCCGGCCACGGCCAGCTCCCCGGGCACGTCGATGCGCAGCTCCCGCGCGGCCCGCAGCACGCCGATGGCCTGGTCGTCCGTGGAGCAGAAGATCGCCGTCGGGCGGTCGGGCCCGGCGAGGAAGTCCAGCGCCAGCTGGTAGGCGTCGTAGCGGTTGTAGGGCGCCTCGAAGAGGCGGCCCTCGGTCGGGATGCCGGCCTCGCGCATGGCGCGCCGCCAGCCCTCGACGTGGTCGGAGACGGGGTCGCCGACGGTCGGGGTCTCGGCCGTGCCGCCGACGCAGGCGACGTACGCGTGGCCGTGTTCGAGCAGGTGCCGGGTGGCGAGCTGGGCGCCGCCCACGTCGTCGGTGACGACGGCGACGTCGTCGATGCCCTCGGGCCGCTCGTGCAGGAGCACCACGCGCGCGTCCCACGCGTCGATCTCGGCGGCCGCCTGGTCGGACAGGCCGTGGCTGACGAGGATCAGGCCGGAGACCCGCATGCCGAGGAAGGCGCGGAGGTAGTGGGTCTCCCGCTCCTCGACGTAGTCCGCGTTGCCGACCAGGACCATCTTTCCGCGCTCGACGGCCGCCTGTTCGACCGCGTGCGTCATCTCCGCGAAGAACGGCTGGCGCGCGTCCGGCACGATCATGCCTATGAGGTCCGTGCGCCGGGAAGCCATGGCCTGGGCGACCCGGTCCGGGCGGTACCCCAGCTCCTTGATCGCGGCGAGTACGCGCTCGCGCGTGGCCGGGGCGACCGGCCGGGGTCCGTTGTTGATGACATAGCTCACGACCGCGGTCGAAGTACCCGCCAGTCGCGCCACATCGTCCCGCGTCACCTTGGCCACGCGCGCAGTCTACGCGGATGGAGTCAGCCCTGAGCAGGCCGTGCGGCGGCTTCCTTCGCCCGTGCCGCGGCGGCTTCCTCCGCCCGTGCCGCGGCGGGCCCCGGCGCCCGCTCGTCCGCGGGCTTCGGCGTCGCCGCCTTGGCGCTCTCGCCGTCGGCGCCCCGGTCGACCTTTTCCGGGACGACGAAGCGATAGCCCACGTTCCGTACGGTCCCGATCAGCGACTCGTGCTCGACGCCGAGCTTGGCCCGCAGCCGCCGTACGTGCACGTCGACCGTCCGCGTACCGCCGAAGTAGTCGTAGCCCCACACCTCCTGGAGCAGCTGGGCGCGGGTGAAGACCCGGCCAGGGTGCTGCGCCAGGTACTTGATCAGCTCGAACTCCTTGAAGGTCAGGTCCAGGACCCGGCCCTTCAGCTTCGCGCTGTACGTCGCCTCGTCCACGGAGAGGTCGCCGTTGCGGATCTCCATGGGGGAGTCGTCGGCGGTGATCTGCTGGCGGCCCATGGCCAGGCGCAGGCGGGCCTCGACCTCGGCGGGCCCGGCGGTGTCCAGGAGGACGTCGTCGATGCCCCAGTCCGCGGTGACGGCGGCGAGGCCGCCCTCGGTCACCACGAGCACCAGCGGGCAGCCGGGGCCGGTGGAGCGGAGGAGCTGGCAGAGGCTGCGGACCTGCGGGAGGTCGCGCCGCCCGTCGATCAGGATGACGTCGGCACCGGGGGTGTCGACGAGCGCCGGGCCTTCGGCGGGGGCCACCCGCACGTTGTGAAGGAGCAGGCCGAGGGCGGGAAGCACCTCCGTCGACGGCTGGAGGGCGTTGGTCAGGAGCAGCAGAGAACTCATCGCGTCCCACCTGCCTGGGTCGTCGGCTGGTTCTTCTGACTGTCGTGCACGTTTCGCTCGCCCATTACGTCGGTTCCTCCTCGGTCCCTGCGAGGACGTATGCGGCACTGCTTCGTACTCTTTGTACTGGTGGTACACCTCCCGCGCCCTGGGTGGTGACCGTCCGCGCCGTTCTTGAGGGTTCGTTTACGGGGCCTTGGTACGGCTCCGCGCACGAGGCGCCCTGAAAGCACGAAAGGACCCGGGGGCTTCGCTGCCCGGATCCTCTGCGCAGCAGAATAGCCCACATGAGTTCCGGTCCGGCAGGTCAAACGGCGCGATCTTCTGTGCGGCCGATCACTCGCGTTCAACGGGGCGCAACGCTGCGTACAACGCTCCGTACCTCCGACGGGGTGGCCATCGAAGCCGCGTACGACCCCGGGCCCGGCCCGGTCGGCGGGCCCGCGATCGTGCTGGCGCACGGCTTCTCGGGGGATCTGCGGCGGCCCCACGTGCGCCGGGCCGCGGGGGTCTTCGCGCAGCGCGCGGCCGTGATCACGTTCTCCTTCCGGGGGCACGGGGGATCCGGCGGGCACTCCACGGTGGGCGACCGGGAGGTGCTCGACCTCGCCGCGGCGGTGGAGTGGGCGCGCTCGCTCGGGCACACGCGCGTGGCGACGGTCGGGTTCTCCATGGGCGGCTCCGTGGTGCTGCGGCACGCGGCGCTGCACGGGGGGCGCACGGAAGCGCGGGTCGACGCCGTCGTCGCGGTCAGCGCACCGGCCCGCTGGTTCTACCGGGGTACGGCGCCGATGCGGCGGCTGCACTGGGTGGTGACGCGGCGGGCGGGGCGCCTGGTCGGGCGGCTCGGCCTGCGGACCCGGATCCACCCGCACGAGTGGGACCCCGTCCCGCCCTCGCCGACGGAGTCCGTACCGCTCATCGCCCCGACCCCGCTGCTCATCGTGCACGGCGACCGGGACCCGTACTTCCCCGTCGACCATCCCCGGATGCTGGCCGCCGCCGCGGGTGATTCGGCCGAGCTGTGGCTGGAACCCGGCATGGGGCACGCCGAGCACGCGGCGGACGACGCGCTGCTCGGGCGGATCGCGACGTGGGTCACGGCATCATGGACGTCGGCAACCGCCGAGTGACCTGAGCGAAAGGAGGGGGCACGCATGGCAACCGGGACCATTCGGTACTGGGCCGCCGCCAAGGCTGCCGCGGGTGTCGCCGAGGAGGCGTACGCCGAGGCCACGCTGGCCGAGGCGCTCAGCGCCGCCCGCGCGCGACACCCCGGAGAACTGGACCGCGTGCTGCGGCGCTGCTCGTTCCTCATCGACGGTGACCCCGTGGGGACCCGCGCCCATGAGACCGTACGGCTTGCCGAGGGCGGCACGGTCGAGGTGCTCCCGCCGTTCGCAGGAGGATGACCCGTACGCGATGAGCAACGAACCGTACGACCCTTATCAGCAGCATCAGCATCAGCCGTATCCACAGCCGCAGCCGCAGGCCGACGAGTCCTGGGGGTACCAGGACCCGTACGCCGCGCAGCAGTACGCCACCCAGCAGTGGGAGGGGCAGACCTGGGACACCCAGGTGCATGCGGCTTCGCCGGTGGCGGACGTGACCGAGACGGCGTATCTGCCTCCGCAGTCCTACGCGGAGCCTCCGCCGGGGTACCAGGGGTACCAAGGGGCGGACCACCCCGGCGCGTACTACCAGGCACCCGGGGGAGCGGCGGAGCAGCCGCCCACCCAGGGGACGCCACCTCCGGCCGGGAGGCACCGCGCGGCCCCGGCCCCGGCAGAACCCACCCCCGAACCCGCCCCCACCTACGGCCCCGCCACCGTCACCGGTAACCCCCGGGTCACCGACGCGCAGCGGGCGCGGGCCGAAGGGCGGTCGCCGATCATAGAGCCGGGGATGCAGCCCGCCCTGCTCACCGCGGTGCTCGGGCTGCTGCTCGCGGGGGCTGCCGCCGCCGGGCAGTACGCGCTGCTCGTACCGCTGGTGATCCTTCAGGGCGTGACGGCCGCGGGATGGTTCCGGCTGAACGGGATGTGGCCCGCCCGGCAGGGCATCGCGCTCGCGTTCCTGGGCGGTGTCGCCGCCGACGTCGCGCTCCTTGCCACCGGCGAGGGCAACGCCCCGGCCGCGATCCTCGGCACGCTCGGCGTCTGGGTGCTGCTCGTGCTCGTCCTGCAGCTGCGCAGCCGGGCCGGCGCGGACGAGCGGATGTCCGGTCTGATGGCCACCCTCGCCTCCAGCGCGCTCGCGATCATCGCGGCCGGGCACCTGGCCGCCGCGCACGAGGCCGTCACCGTCGGCGGCGTCGCCGTCGCCGTGACCGTGCTGGCCCGCGCGCTGCCGCTGCCGACGCCCGCGTCGGTGGTCGTGGCGCTGCTCGCGGCGGCGGGCGCGGGTGTCGCGGTCGGCGGCGCCACCGACTTTGGCAGCAAGGGCGCGCTGCTCGGGCTGGCGGCGGGCGTGTGTGCCGTGATCGGGCACCGGGTCGCCTCGTACGACTACCCGTCGCGGTTCGTGCACTTCACGGCCGGTGTCGCGCTGCCGCTGGCGGCCGCCGCGCCCGCCGTGTACCTGCTGGGGCGTGCCCTCGGCTGAATCCGGGCGGCGCCGAAACGCGCCGCAACGTCACATTCGATCTACAGGTCCCCGGCCGGGCACGTCGGCCGGGGACCTGTCCTTTAGGCTCGCGGCAACGGACAACCGAGGCGGGGGACGGGGAACAGCAGGCATGAGCAAACGCGCGATACGCATACTTCTGATCGTCGTGGTGATCCTGGGGGGCCTCTTCGTGGCGGCCGACCGGTTCGCGGTGAACTTCGCGGAGAACGAGGCGGCCGAGAAGATCAAGACCCAGGAGGGGCTCAGCAGCACCCCCGACGTCTCCATCAAGGGCTTCCCGTTCCTGACCCAGGCCCTCGGCGGCAAGCTCGACGACGTCGAGATCGGCATCAAGGACTACGACGCCAAGTCCGACGGCGACACCATCCGCGTCGCCGACCTCAGCGCCACCATGCACGGCGTCGACTTCTCCAGCGACTACAGCTCCGCCACCGCCGACACGGCCGCGGGCGTCGCCCGGATCTCCTACGACGAGCTCCTGAAGGCCGCCAAGGCCGAGCCGGTGAAGCTGCCGCTCGGCGCCACCGGCAAGGTGGTCGGCCTCTCCGACGGCGGCGACGGCAAGGTCAAGGTCGAGGTCGAGGTGAGCAAGGGCGGCACGAAGCTCCCCAAGCCCGTGCACGTACTCAGCACGATGACCGTCGAGGGCGACTCGATCCGGGTGCACGCCGACACGATCCCGAAGAACCTCGAAGTGCTCGGCGTGACGATCCCGCTGCCCGAGGGCCTGGTCCGTGACGTCACCGACTTCGAGGAGAAGATCACCGACCTGCCCGGCGGCATCAAGCTCGACACCGTGCAGGCGGCGCCGGACGGCGTGGACGTGGCCGTGAAGGGCGAGAACGTGGACCTGGTGTCCTGACCCCGAACCGATAGTTGTCCGTAGTACGAGACGCGGGCGTCCGTCCCTCAGATGGTGGGCGGGCGCCCGCGGTGCGTGCGCAGCCCGGAGGCCCCCGCGCGGCGGCCTGAAATCACCTACGTGATCACATCCTGGACGAAATCGTCTCAGCATCCGACACGGCGGTGACACGGCCGCCCCACCGTCCCTACGATCGGACGCATGCATCGACAGGCGGACCTCACGAAGCGGCGGGCAGTGGACCTGTGCCGCGTCGCCGCCATGCTCTGTCGCACCTTCTGAGCGGGAGCCTCAACTCCCGTATTCCCCCGGCCCGTTGACCGTCCCAGGTCACCATCAGGGCCCCCGTGCCGTATGCCGGTGCCTCCCCGCGTACCCATACGCGCACCGCGAGTACCCGCACCGCCCCGCCGCAACTGCCCCGGAGGAGAACAGCATGAGCCGCAGCGACGTCCTGGTAGACGCCGACTGGGTCGAGGCCCACATCGACGACCCGAAGGTCGTCATCGTCGAGGTCGACGAAGACACGTCCGCGTACGACAAGAACCACATCAAGAACGCGATCCGGATCGACTGGACCAAGGACCTCCAGGACCCGGTCCGCCGCGACTTCATCGACCAGGAGGGCTTCGAGAAGCTCCTCTCCGGCAAGGGCATCGCGAACGACTCCACCGTGGTCCTCTACGGCGGCAACAACAACTGGTTCGCCTCCTACGCCTTCTGGTACTTCAAGCTCTACGGCCACCAGGACGTCAAGCTCCTCGACGGCGGCCGCAAGAAGTGGGAGCTGGACTCCCGCGACCTGGTCGACGGCGCGCAGGTGCCCCAGCGCGCTGCCACCGACTACAAGGCCAAGCCGCAGGACACCTCGATCCGCGCCTTCCGCGACGACGTCGTCAAGGCCATCGGCGCGCAGAACCTGGTCGACGTGCGCTCGCCCGACGAGTTCTCCGGCAAGCTCCTCGCCCCGGCGCACCTGCCGCAGGAGCAGTCGCAGCGCCCCGGCCACGTGCCGAGCGCCCGCAACATCCCGTGGTCGAAGAACGCCAACGACGACGGCACCTTCAAGTCGGACGACGAGCTCAAGGCGCTGTACGCCGACGAGCAGGTCGATCTCGCCAAGGACACCATCGCGTACTGCCGCATCGGTGAGCGTTCCGCCCTGACCTGGTTCGTCCTGCACGAGCTGCTCGGGGTCGAGAACGTCAAGAACTACGACGGCTCCTGGACCGAGTACGGCTCCCTGGTGGGCGTGCCGATCGAGCTCGGCGCCAACAAGTAGCCCGACCGACCTTCTCCCTCCCTCCCCTCCTCCTCTCCCTCCCTTTCCCCTAGGAGTACGCATGTGTGGAGCCAAGGCCGGCGGCCCGGACGCTTCGACGATCAAGCCCGGTGAGACCACGATCCAGGGCCAGGTGACCCGCGACGGCGAGCCCGTCACCGGTTACGTGCGCCTGCTCGACTCGACCGGCGAGTTCACCGCGGAGGTCCCGACCTCCGCCACGGGCCAGTTCCGCTTCTACGCGGCCGAGGGCACGTGGACCGTCCGGGCCCTGGTCCCCGGCGGCTCGGCGGACCGCACGGTCGTCGCCCGGACGGGCGGGCTCGCGGAGGTCGCGATCGCCGTCTGAGCAGACAGGCCGTAGGGCCCGCAGCCAGGCCGGAGGGCCGCACCCCAGGGGGTTGGACGCCACGGGGTGCGGCCCTCGGTCGTGCTATCTGCGGCGTTTGCCGTCGAGCTCGTCCCACCACTCGTCGGACTTCGGGTCACCCGAGGGGTCGTCCCACCAGCGGTCCTCCGGACCGCGCCGGTTCGCGACCATGGCGGCCACCGGCGGGATCAGCATCGCCACGACGCACATCCCGACCGCGACCGGAATCGACCACAGCCGCACGACTCCCCAGGCCAGGACGAACAGGGCCAGACACGCGCCCATCATGGTGAAGTACACATGGCGCCGTCGTGCGTACATACGTCCAGCGTACGGCCGACCTCACAGAGAGGGGCAGGGCCCGCACGGCTAGAGTGGGACGCGGCTCTGTACCGCCCTACTTACCGCTCACCAAGGAGCTTCCGTGCTTGAGGCATTCTTCTCCGCCCTCCTTGTCCTGGTCTGCGTCGGCGTCCTCGCCTTCGCGGGTCTGACCGTGAAGAAGCTGTACCAGGGCCAGCGCTGACCGCACCCCCCACCGAGAGACTCCTGAGCACCCCATGATCGAGATCCCGTCCGACCTGCACCGCGACCTCGTCCCCCTCGCCTGGCTCCTGGGCAACTGGGCCGGCGCGGGCGTCACCGACTTCCCCGGCTCCGCGAAGGCGAATTTCGGCCAGGAAGTGTCCTTCACGCACGACGGCCGGGACTTCCTCGAGTACCACTCGCGCACCTGGGTGCTCGACGCCGAGGGCACCAAGGTGGAGCCGCTGGAGTCCGAGTCCGGCTTCTGGCGCATCGACAAGGACCGCAAGGTCGAGACCGTCATGGTCCGCCAGGACGGCGTCGTCGAGGTCTGGTACGGCGAGCTGGCCGACCAGAAGCCGCAGATCGACCTGGCCACGGACGCCGTGGCCCGCACCGCGGCCTCTGGCCCGTACACCGGCGGAAAGCGCCTGTACGGGTACGTGAAGGGCGACCTGATGTGGGTCGGCGAGAAGCAGACGCCCGAGGTGCCGCTGCGGCCGTACATGTCCGCGCAGCTCAAGAAGGTCGTCTCGCCCGAGGACGTCGCCGAGATGGCACGGAACCTGGGCGACCTGCCGGACGACGGCATCGCCTTCTTCAAGTAGGTCCGGACCGGCGCGGGCGGCGTGGGCCTAGACTTCGGGGTGTGGTGAGCACCGACTCGGACTGGAAGAGCGACCTGCGCCGGCGCGGGTATCGCCTCACGCCGCAGCGCCAGCTTGTCCTGGAGGCCGTGGACACCCTCGAGCACGCGACCCCCGACGACATCCTCTGCGAGGTCCGCAGGACGGCGTCGGGGATCAACATCTCCACGGTCTACCGGACCCTGGAGCTCCTGGAGGAGCTGGGCCTGGTCAGCCATGCCCACCTCGGGCACGGCGCCCCCACGTACCACCTCGCGGACCGCCACCACCACATCCACCTGGTGTGCCGGGACTGCACGAACGTCATCGAGGCCGATCTCGGCGTGGCCGCGGAGTTCACCGCGAAGCTGCGCGGGATGTTCGGCTTCGACACCGACATGAAGCACTTCGCGATCTTCGGTCGCTGCGAGAAATGCGCCGGTGGGGCGGGCGAGGAATAGCCCGCTGGGCGGGTGAGGAATAAGCGCCGCGCACTCCGGGTCGTAGTCTTTGTGAACATGAAGAGCCCCTTGCTGTCGCTGCCCGGCGCCGTCCCCGCAGAGGGCGTGGACGAAGGCGTCGCCGCCCACTACGGCGATCTGTTCCGCGAGCAGCGTGCCCTCGCGGAGGGAACCGGATTCGTCGACCTCTCGCACCGCGGCGTCGTCACCGTCTCCGGCGCCGACCGTCTGACCTGGCTGCATCTCCTCCTCACCCAGCACGTCAGCGACCTCCCGGCGGGCCGGGCCACGGAGTCCCTGATCCTCTCCGCGAACGGGCACATCGAGCACGCCCTGTACCTCGTCGACGACGGCGAGACGATGTGGGCGCACGTGGAGCCCGGCACGCAGGACGCGCTCATCGCGTACCTGGAGAGCATGAAGTTCTTCTACCGCGTCGAAGTCGCCGACCGCACCGCCGAGTTCGCCGTGGTGCATCTGCCCGCGGGCTCCATCGCGCCCGTCCCGGAGGGCGCCGCCGTGCGCGAGACGGCGCACGGCCGCGACGTCTTCCTGCCCCGCGCGGATCTTCCTTCGTACGCCGATGAGCACGGGCCCGCCGCCGGGCTCCTCGCCTACGAGGCCCTGCGCGTCGAGCACCGCCGGCCCCGGCTCGCCTTCGAGACCGACCACCGCACCATCCCGCACGAGCTGGGCTGGATCGGCACCGCCGTCCACCTCCAGAAGGGCTGCTACCGCGGTCAGGAGACCGTCGCCCGCGTGCAGAACCTCGGCAAGCCGCCGCGGCGCCTGGTCTTTCTGCACCTGGACGGCAGCGAGGTGCACCTGCCGGTGCACGGCACGCCCCTCCACCTCGCCTCGGACGGGCCCGAGGGCCGCAAGCTCGGCTTCATCACCACGTCCGTACGCCACCACGAGCTGGGGCCGATCGCCCTCGCCCTCATCAAGCGCAACGTTCCGCTGGACGCGGAGTTGCTCGCCGGCACGACGGCGGCCGCCCAGGAGGTCGTGGTCGAGCCGTAGCGCCTCCACCTCCCGGCCGGGGTGGCCGCCGATCGCGCTGCGCGCTCGTCCTCAATCGCCGG
>NZ_AOPZ01000429.1 GCF_000414115.1 Streptomyces aurantiacus JA 4570 | reverse complement strand
GCGGCGGCGGCCGTGGTGACCTCATCGTGCACGTGGAGGTTCTCACCCCCTCCAAGCTGGACCCCGAGCAGGAGCGGCTTCTTCGCGAGCTCGCGAAGGCGCGCGGCGAGGAGCGGCCCACCGGGCAGTTCCAGCCCGGCCAGCAGGGCCTTTTCTCCCGCCTGAAGGACGCGTTCAACGGGCGGTAGCGCCTTGAGCGGCCCGGGGTGAGCGCATGCGTTGCGCCCGCCCCGGGCCGACTTGCGTGGTCACCCCGCGCGCGGGGATGGCACCCGGGGCTTTGTCCGGGTCACCGCCGTCCGTGACGACCCCGTCGACGTGGGCTGTGCCCACCCGTGCCGCCCTGCGGCACCCCGTGCCGCCCTGCGGCACGACTGCCCACAGTGGGTGCGACCCACAGCAGGTGCGACCCACAGCGGGTAGCCGCCGGACGGCCCTTCCCGGCACCGGCACCCCGGCATGGCGGGGTGGCAGGGCGGCGGTGCCACGCTTCCGGCCCGAAGCCCTCGGTGTGCTGGAAACGGGCGGGCGGGT
>NZ_AOPZ01000428.1 GCF_000414115.1 Streptomyces aurantiacus JA 4570 | reverse complement strand
ATCTCCAGGGTGAGTTCGTCGTGGTTGCGCAGGAAGATGCCCCACTGGCAGCCCGACGGAATGGCAGGGGTCTTCGCGAGGACTTCCGACACCGGATAGCGGGACTCCCGCCTCACGGCCATGAAGATGCGGGGCATGACGGGGAAGTGGAAGGCCATGTGGCATTCGTCGCCGCCCTCGGTGAAGTCGCCGAAGTAGTCGACGACGTCCTCGGGCCACTGATTCGCCTCGGCGAGCAGGACCGTGTCCGGGTAGTGCGCGTCGACCTCCGCGCGCACCCGCTTCAAGAAGGCGTGCGAGGCCGGGAGGTTCTCACAATTCGTGCCCTCCTCCGCGTACAGATAAGGCACCGCGTCCAGGCGGTAACCGTCGACGCCCAGGTCGAGCCAGAAACGCAGGGCCGCCAGGACTTCTTCTTGAACGGCCGGGTTCTCGTAATT
>NZ_AOPZ01000427.1 GCF_000414115.1 Streptomyces aurantiacus JA 4570 | reverse complement strand
GGACGGGCTTTTCCCCACCCACCCGCCCTTCCTGGGCTCCGCCCCAGATACCGCGGCCTACGCGCGCGCACCCTCCAGCTCGGCCCGAGCCGCAACAAACGCGTCCACCGCCCGGTGGACGTCCTCCGTGGAGTGCGCCGCCGACAGCTGCACCCGGATGCGGGCCTGCCCCTGCGGCACCACGGGGTACGAGAAGCCGATCACGTATACGCCCCGCTCGAGGAGCAGCTCGGCCATGCGCCCGGCCACCGCGGCGTCCCCGATCATGACGGGGGCGATCGCGTGGTCCCCGGGCAGCACATCGAAGCCCTCCTCGGCCATCCGGGACCGGAACAGCGCGGTGTTCGCCGCGAGCCGCTCCCGCAGGTCCCCGGCGGACTCGAGCAGGTCGAGGACCTTGAGGGAGGCCGCCGCGATCGCCGGGGCGAGGGTGTTGGAGAACAGGTAGGGGCGGGACCGCTGGCGCAGCAGCGCGACGATCTCGGCGCGCGCGGCGACATAGCCGCCGGAGGCACCGCCGAGCGCCTTGCCGAGCGTGCCGGTGATGATGTCGACGCGGTCCATGACGCCGTGCAGCTCGGGCGTGCCCCGGCCGCCGGGGCCGACGAAGCCGACAGCGTGCGAGTCGTCGACCATCACCATGGCGTCGTACCGCTCGGCCAGGTCGCAGATCTCGGCGAGCGGCGCGACGTACCCGTCCATGGAGAAGACGCCGTCGGTGACGACGAGCTTGCGCCGGGCGCCGCCCTCGGTGGCCTCCTTGAGCTGCTTCTCCAGGTCGGCGAGGTCGCGGTTGGCGTAGCGGAAGCGGCGGGCCTTGGACAGGCGGATGCCGTCGATGATCGAGGCGTGGTTGAGGGCGTCGGAGATCACCGCGTCCTCGGGGCCGAGGAGGGTCTCGAAGACGCCGCCGTTGGCGTCGAAGCAGGAGGAGTAGAGGATCGTGTCCTCCTGGCCGAGGAAGGAGGACAGCCGCGCCTCCAGTTCCTTGTGCACCTCCTGGGTGCCGCAGATGAAGCGGACGGACGCCATGCCGTAGCCCCACCGGTCGAGCGCCTCGTGCGCGGCGGCGATCACCTCGGGGTGGTCGGCGAGCCCGAGGTAGTTGTTCGCGCAGAAGTTCAGTACCTCACCGGGGCGGCCGCCCCCGGTGACACCGACCGTCGCGGACTGCGGGGTGCCGATGACGCGCTCGGGCTTGTGCAGGCCGGCGGCGCGGATCTCGTCGAGGGTGGCGGCGATGTCGTCGCGTACGGAGTCGAACATCAGGGAGTCCTTCGGGAGTTCAGGAAGTGGGCGGGAGCTGCGGGAGCCGTGGGCGGGTCAGACGGTCCAGTCGAGGATGACCTTGCCGCCGCGGCCGCTCGCCGCGTCGTCGAAGGCCTCCTGGAATTCGCGGTACCCGTACCGTCCTGTGATCACGGGCGCGAGGTCGAGGCCGCCTTCGAGCAGCACCGACATGGCGTACCAGGTCTCGAACATCTCGCGGCCGTAGATGCCCTTGATGGTGATCATCGAGGTGACGATCCGGGCCCAGTCGACGGCGAACTCCTCGGCGGGCAGGCCGAGCATGGCGATCTTGCCGCCGTGGGTCATGTTGGCGACCATGTCGCGCATCGCGCGCGGGTTGCCGGACATCTCCAGGCCGACGTCGAAGCCCTCGCGCAGGCCGAGCTCGCGCTGGCCGTCGGCGATGGTCGACTCGGCGACGTTGAGGGCGAGGCTCACACCGGTCTTGCGGGCGAGCTGCAGGCGCTCCTCACTGACGTCGGTGATGACGACGTTGCGGGCCCCCGCGTGCTTGGCGACGGCCGCGGCCATCAGGCCGATCGGCCCCGCGCCGGTGATCAGGACGTCCTCGCCGACCAGCGGGAAGGACAGGGCGGTGTGCACGGCGTTGCCGAACGGGTCGAAGATCGCCGCGACGTCGAGGTCCACCGGCACCCGGTGCACCCACACGTTGGAGGCGGGCAGCGCGACGTACTCCGCGAACGCGCCGTCGCGACCGACGCCCAGGCCGACCGTGGCGCGGCACAGGTGGCGCCGTCCGGCCTGACAGTTGCGGCACTTGCCGCAGACCAGGTGGCCCTCGCCGCTCACCCGGTCGCCGGCCTTGATGTCCGCGACGTCGCGGCCGGTCTCGACGACCTCCCCCACGAACTCGTGGCCGACGATCAGGGGCGCCTCGATGGTCTGCTGCGCCCAGCCGTCCCAGGCCCGGATGTGCAGATCGGTTCCGCAGATCCCGGTGCGCAGCACCTTGATCAGGACGTCGCCGGGGCCGATCTCCGGCTCCGGGACGTCCATCAGGCGGAGCCCGGGCTCCGCTTTCTCCTTGACCAGCGCCTTCACGCGACGACTCCTGTCGTGCCTCTGGGGGTGGCGGCGTCCCGTACCTCTCGCGTACGTCGCGTCCCGGTGGCCCACACCGGTCGCACACCGACGCACAGCAATCTTCCGTACGCCGCGTCGCTGGTCCATCGAGGATTTCTTAAGCGCTGCCGCAGCTTTCCTTCAGACCGCAGGCGGACCGCCCGCGGCCGGGTCCGCTCCGCCCCGCGCACTGCCCTCGTCGGCCTGGCGCACCTGCCCCCGGTCGAAGTAGCCGACCAGCTCCGGATCGAGCGGCGGCACCTCGCGCGGCGCCCCGCCGTCCCGCAGCGAATCCGTGGCCCGTGCCCCGGCGGCGACGGCCATCCGCGCGGCCACCGGCGAGGTGTCGGTGGGCCCGCCGTCGCGTACGAAGCGCAGGAACTCGTCGACGAGGAGCGGGTCCGCGCCGCCGTGACCACCTTCGTCCTGGACGTCCGGCACGGCGTACTCGGCGTCGCCCTCCGCGCGGTGCGTCGAGCGGCGCGTGTTCCAGACCCTGACGACTCCCCCGGGGCCGTCGCCGAAGTTCTCCAGGCGGCCCGCGTCGCCGATGACGGTGTAGTTGCGCCAGTAGTCGGGCGTGAAGTGGCACTGCTGGTAGGCGGCCAGCACCCCGTTGTCGAGGCGCATGTTGACGAGGGACACGTCCTCGACGTCGATGACGGGGTTGAGGGCGCGCTGGGTGCCCGGCGGCCAGTGGCCGTCCTCGGTGTACCAGTCGTCGGCCTTGGGCTCGCCGGGCGCGCGGCGGTGCGGATTGGCGCCGTAGACCATGAGGTCGCCGAGCGCCTGCACCTGCCGGGTCCAGCCGCCCGCGAGCCAGTGCAGCACGTCGATGTCGTGGGCGGCCTTCTGGATCAACAGGCCGGTGGTGTACCGGCGTTCGGCGTGCCAGTCCTTGAAGTACCAGTCGCCGCCGTACCCGACGAAGTGGCGCACCCAGACCGTCTTGACCTCGCCGATCTCGCCGCGCCCGATGATGTCGCGCATCAGCCGGACCACGGGCATGTGGCGCATGTTGTGCCCGACGTACAGCCGGGTGCCGGTGTCGTACGCGGCGCGCAGGATCGCGTCGCACGCCTCCACGTCGGTGGCGAGCGGCTTCTCCACGCACACCGGCTTGCCCTCGCGCAGCGTCTCGAGGGTGAGCTCGGCGTGGGTGTGGTCGGGGGTGAGGACGACGACGGCGTCGACGTCCGGGTCCCCGACGACCTCGCGGTGGTCGGCGGATATCCGGGCGCCGGGGAACGCCGCGGCGGCGGCCGCGCGGGCCGCGGGGTCGTGGTCGGCGACCGCGGTGACGCGGGATCCCGCGCCGGGCCGGTGGGCGACGCGGGCGAGGGAGCCGCGCAGTCCATAGCCGAGGACGCCGAGACGGAGGTCGGTCATGGGGGCCTTTCGTGGGGCGGACGTACAGGGCGGGGTCGCGGACGGGCGTACGGCGTGAGGGCCTTGCCCGACGACGGTCCCCCCAGCGTAGTAATCGCTTACCATCCCGCCATGACCCCACCGCATCTCGCGCTCCCCCCCGCCGATCGGGTCCGCTCGCCCCTGACCGGCTGGACCCGCGCGCACTGGGAGGCGCTGGCCGACCGGCAGTTGGCGGCCCTTGTCCCGTACGCCACGCCGCGCTTCGCGCAGTACCGGCTGCCGGGGCGCGGGAGTTGGTCGGGGGTCGCCTCGGACGGTCTGGAAGGGTTCGCGCGGTCGTTCCTGCTGGCCGCCTTCCGGATCGCGGGAGCGGGCGGCGACGTGGACCCGGCGCTGGTGGAGCGCTACGCGACCGGTCTGGCGGCGGGCACGGACCGTGGCCGCCGTGGCGCCGACGGCGAGACCTGGCCCGAACTCGCGGACTGCTCCCAGCAGATGGTGGAGGCCGCGTCCGTCGCGATCGGCCTGCACGAGACGCGGCCGTGGATCTGGGACCGCCTCGACAGCCGGACGCGGGAGCGGGTCGTCGACTGGTTCTCCGGCTTCGTCGGCGCCCGCACCTGGGACAACAACTGGCGCCTCTTCCAGGTGGTGTCCGAGCAGTTCCTCGCCTCCGTGGGCGCGCCGCACAGCCGGTCCGACATCGAGGCGGGCCTGGACCGCGTCGAGGACTGGTACCGCGGCGACGGCTGGTACAGCGACGGCGACGGCCGCAACTTCGACTACTACAACGGCTGGGCCATGCACCTCTACCCGCTGCTGTGGGCACGGATGGCGGGCCCGGACGGCGACGGCGGCCGCGGCGAGGTCTACCGCGAGCGCCTGGCCCAATTCCTGGGCACCTACCCGCACTTCTTCGGAGCGGACGGCGCGCCCGTGCACCAGGGCCGCTCCCTCACGTACCGCTTCGCGGCGACCGCGCCGGTGTGGATGGGCGCCCTCGCGGACTGCTCGCCGCTCGCGCCCGGCCTGACCCGGCGGCTCGCCTCCGGCACGGCCCGGCACTTCGTGGAGCGCGGCGTCCCCGACGAGCGCGGGCTGCTGCCGCTCGGCTGGTACGGCACCCATCTGCCGTCGACACAGGCGTATTCGGGGCCGGCGTCACCGTACTGGGCGAGCAAGGGCTTCCTCGGCCTGCTCCTGCCCGCCGGCCATCCGGTGTGGACGGACCGCGAACTCCCGCTGCCTGTCGAGGAGTCCGACCAGTACACGGCGCTCCCCCGCCCCGGCTGGCTGCTGCACGGCACCCGCCACGACGGCATCGTCCGCCTCGTCAACCACGGCAGCGACCACAATCCGTTGGAGGGCCCGGCCACCGACGACCCGCACTACGCCAAGTTCGGCTACTCCACGGCGACGGCCCCGGAGACCGCCCCGCGCGCGTGGGAGCGCGCCACGGACGGCCACCTGGCGCTGCTCGCCCCGGACGGCACCGCCTCGCGCCGCCGCCGTATCCACCCGCTGACCTGCGCGGGCCGCACGGCGTCGTCCCGCCACGACGCCTGTTTCCCCGGCACCGACGACACGTACCCGATCCTCACCACCAGCGCGCTGTACGGCCCGTGGGAGATCCGCGTGCACCGGGTGCGGGCGCCTCGGGGCGCGACGGTCCGGGAGGGCGGCTACGCGGTGGCGGACCGGACGCCGCCGTACGTCGAGCGCGGTCCGGGCTGGGCCCTCGCCCGCACGGAGGCCGGGCTGACGAGCGCGGTGGTGGGGCTGTACGGCTGGGCCGGAGAGGAGGGTGCGGAGGGTGGGGCGGACGTGGTCCGCGAAGTCGAGGCCAACGCCTATGGCCCGCACTCGGCCACGCCGTACCTGTCGACGCGCGATCACCCGGGCGGCGGGAGCGTCCACGTCACCCTGATCGTGCTCACGCGCGACGACGCCCGGCCGCGCGCCCTCAAGGAGGCCATCGGCTGCGCGGTGCGCGACGGCACGGTCCGGATCACGTTCCCCGACGGCGAAGAACTCGCCCTCTGACGGAACCGGGTTCACAGCGGGGCGGCCAGGTCCCCGTCGTCCTCGCGGCGCCGGACGTGTTCGGCCAGTTCGGCCGCCATCGCCTTGATCGTGTCGAGCCCGGCGCGCCCCCACGGCCGCGGCCGCACGTCGGCGACGCACACCGTGCCGAGCACGAACCCGGCGCGGTCGGTGAGCGGCGCGCCCAGGTAGGACCGGATCCCCATCTCGTCGACGACGGGGTTGCCCGCGAATCGCGGGTAGTCGCTCACGTCCTCCAGGACCAGCGCCTTGCCTCGCACCACCACGTGCGGGCAGTAGCCGCGCTCGCGCGCCATATGCCGCCCGAGGGCGCCGGCCGGCGGCTCCGCGTCCTCGTCCACAGGCGTCGGGGCGTGCAGTCCGGCGAAGAACTGCCGTTCCTCGTCGATGAAGTTGACCATCGCGTAGGGCGCGTCCATGACCCGCGCGAGCCGGTCGGCGAAGGCGTCGAGCCCGGGCTCGCACCGCTCCCCCAGCCCCAGCTCCCGCAGCCGTCGGACCCGTGCCGGGGCCTCCTTGTCGACCGGGGTCAGCAGCAGCCGGCCGGTCGCCTCGTACGTCATCGGCGTGCTCCCGTCATCGGCGTGGTCCAGGGTTCATGGGGTGCGGGCTCCGTAGGTGGGTGCGGCGGGCGCGTGGGCGAGCAGGTGGCGTACGAGGGTGAGGAGCGTCTGGATGCCGGAGCTGGAGATGCGCGCGTCGCACTGGACGACCGGCACCTGCGGGTCCAGGTCGATGGCGGCGCGCACTTCCTCGGGCTCGTAGCGGTAGGAGCCGTCGAACTCGTTGATGGCGACGATGAACCCCATGCCGCGCTGTTCGAAGAAGTCGACGGCGGCGAAGCAGTCCTCCAGGCGCCGGGTGTCGGCGAGGATCACCGCGCCGAGGGCCCCCTCGGACAGTTCGTCCCACATGAACCAGAACCGTTCCTGGCCGGGGGTGCCGAAGAGGTACAGCACGTGCTCCGGGTCGAGGGTGATCCGGCCGAAGTCCATGGCGACGGTCGTCGTGGTCTTGTGCTCCACGCCGGACAGGTCGTCGGTGGCCTCGCTGACCGTGGTGAGCAACTCCTCCGTGCTCAGCGGCGCGATCTCGCTGACCGCGCCCACGAAGGTCGTCTTGCCGACCCCGAACCCGCCCGCGACGAGGATCTTCAGCGCGGTGGGGAAGGGGTCAGAGCTGTCGTCGTAGTCCATCGAGCACTGCCTCCAACAGGGACCGGTCAGTTGGGTTGTGGTAGAAGTCCGGGGCTCTCGTGGTGATCGCCCCGCAGTCGACGAGGTCGGACAGGATCACCTTGGTGACCACGGCCGGCAGCTTGAGCTGGGCGGCGATCTCCGCGACGGACGTGGGGGCCTCGCACATGCCGAGCGCGAGCGCGTGCTCGGGGCCGATGTAGCCGGCCGGGACGGTTCCGGTCGCCCGCACCTGGGACAGCAGGTCCAGCTGTGCCGTCGGTCTGGTGCGTCCGTCGCTGACCGTGTAGGGGCGGATAAGCCGCCCCGCGGCATCGTCGAGCCATGGCCCGTCGTGCGGGGCCCCCACGCTCAGTGCCTCATCGACGCGGGCTCGACGGCCGGCTGGCGGGGCGCTGTGACCAGGTAGGGGCGCACGCTCTTCACGAGCATCGCCATTTCGTACCCGAGGACCGCGGCGTCCGCCTCGCGCCCGGCGAGGACGGCCAGACAGGTGCCCGAGCCCGCCGTGGACACGAAGAGCAGCGTGGAGTCGAGTTCCACGACCACCTGACGCACGTCCCCGCCGTCCCCGAACCGGACTCCCGCGCTGCGCCCGAGGGAGTAGAGCCCCGACGCCAGCGCCGCCATGTGGTCGGCGCTGTCCGGGTCGAGGCCGTGGACCGACTTCACGAGTCCGTCGCAGGAGAGCAGCACGGCGCTGTGAGTGTGCGGCACGCGCTGCACGAGGCCGCTCATCAGCCAGTCGAGATCGGATACCTGGCCGGTCGGCGCATCGCTCGCCATGGTGGATCGACTCCTTGAAGTACGGGGTTCTCGAAGTGCTCGGGGTCTGCCCGGGGCAGACGGGGTGGGGGTGGTGCGATCGGTCGCCCCTGCGGTGCCACGGCCGTCGCGGCCGCCACGCCGACGGGAGCCGGCAGCGGTCGGCCGGGCCGCCGCGGTCAGCCGCCCTGGTCGCCGCGGCCGGTGCCGTCGCCGGGTCCCGGGCTCGCACCGGCTTCGCGTTCGTAGGGGGTTTCGCGGGCCTCGGCCGCCTGCGCCAGCCCGATGCCGCGCTGGAAGGCGGCCATCAGCCCCGGGTCGTGGCCGACGTGCTCCTCGTCGACGCGGGGGGCGCGGGCGTCGCGCAGCTGGGGCGCGAGGTGTTCCTGGGCGCGGCGCCTGGGCAGCTGCGGTCTGCCGACCCGCCCGCGCACGGCGCCGTTGCGGGGCACCGGCGGTGTGGCGGTGTGCTCGACGGCGCTCTGCCGGTCCTCGGGCCGGATGCCGGGCAGGGCTTCGGCGGGGGTGGGCCGGTCGGCCCGGGAGCCGCGGACGGGCAGGGGG
>NZ_AOPZ01000426.1 GCF_000414115.1 Streptomyces aurantiacus JA 4570 | reverse complement strand
CTCCGGCGCCATCGCCGTCACTCCACGGCGCCGCAGGTGCTCCTCGGCATCTTCGGCCGCCGCCATACCGCTGCCGCCCCAGGCGCCCCAGGCAATCGAGGTGGCGGTCAGGCCGCGGGCCCGGCGCCGCTGGGCAAGGGCATCGAGGTAGGCGTTGGCAGCCGCGTATGCGCCCTGGCCACCACCACCCCACACACCGGAGTTGGAGGAGAAGAGAACGAACGCGTCGAGGCCCTCGGCGTCGACCAGCTCGTCCAGATGCGCGGCACCCGCCGTCTTCGCACCGAACACCTCCGCCACGTCGGCGGCGGACATGTCCGCGACCGTGTGCGCCGGGCTCACACCGGCGGCGTGGAAGACGGAGCGGATCCGGTGCCCGTCGGCTGCCAGCTCCCCCAGGAGACCGGCGAGCGCCTGGCGGTCGGCGACATCGCAGGCCGCGACGGGGACCCTCCTCCAGCTCCGCCTTCAGTTCACCGGCGCCCGGCGCGTCCAGACCACGACGACTGGTCAGCACGAGGTGCTCGACGCCCTCGCTCGCCAGCCACCGCGCCACGTGCCCGCCGATGGCACCCGTGCCACCGGTGACCAGCGCGGTGCCGCGCGGCGTCCACTCCGGGGCCGCGCCCTTGCCCGTGTCTACGGGGGCGTGGGCGAAGCGGCGTACGAAGATGCCCGTGTCCCGCACCGCGAGCTGGTCCTCGTCGCCGACCCCGGTCAGGATCGCGGTGAGCCGGGTAGCCGTACGGGTGTCGTAGGACTCCGGCAGGTCGACGAGGCCGCCCCACCGGTCGGGGTGCTCCAGCGCCACGACCCGGCCCAGACCCCACAACTGCGCCTGCACCGGGGACTCCAGAGCGTCACTGCGACCGGTCGACACCGCACCGGACGTCACCGCCCACAACCGCGCCCCGACCCCCGCATCACCCAGAGCCTGCACCAGGGCGACAGTGCCGACGAGACCCACAGGCACTCCGTCGTGCTCCGCGTGCGCCGACTCCTCGAAACCGAGCAGCGAGACCACACCCGCGAGACCGGCGTCCCCGAACTCACGCAGGCGCGAGGCCAGGCTGTCGCGCGTCAACTCCTCTGCGGGCAGGGTCAGTTCGGCGACCTCCGCACCGGCCTGCTTCAACGCTCCGACGGCACCCGTCGTCCACGCGTGCCCCGCGGCGCTCTCCGGCGCCACGACGAGCCAGCGACCCGACAGGGCCGGGGTGGGAAGGCCGCCCGACAGCGGCTTCCAGGTGACCCGGTAGCGCCAGCCGTCGAGGGTCGACCGCTCGCGCCGCTGCCGCCGCCAGGACGCGAGTCCCGGCAGCACCGCGCCCAGCGAACGCTCGTCCACGTCGACGAGCGTGGACGTCAACTGCTCAAGGTCCTCGCGCTCCACGGCCTCCCAGAACCGCGCCTCGACCTCGTCCACGGCCTGCGCGGCATCGCCGTCGATGCCCTCGTCGGGGGCCACCATCCAGTAGTGGTCGCGCTGGAAGGCGTACGTGGGGAGGTCGACGGTGGCGCGGGGGCCGGGGAAGAGGGCCTTCCAGTCGAGTTCCGCGCCGTGGGCGTGGGCCTCGGCGAGGGAGGCCGCCAGGCGGTCGGCGCCGCCTTCGTCGCGTCGGAGGGAGCCGAGGGTGGCCGCCGG
>NZ_AOPZ01000425.1 GCF_000414115.1 Streptomyces aurantiacus JA 4570 | reverse complement strand
GGGCTCGGGCGCGGTGCGGGGCTCGGGCGCGGTGCGGGGCTCGGGCGCGGTCATTTCATGATCATGCCAGGGCGGTGCTCAGGTCAGGTAGGCCAGGCCCGGGTGCGCCCGCGCGTAGCCGTCCATCAGGCGGCGGGCCACGGACACCGAGTCGACCAGCGGGTGCAGCGCGAACGCCTTGACCGCGGTGGCGCGCGAGCCGCTCTCCGCCGCGGCGAGCACCTCGCGTTCGACGGCCTTGACCGCGCACACCAGGCCGGTGGCGTGCCCGGGCAGCGGCGTCACGGTCGCCGGGTGCGGGCCGGACGCGTCCACCAGGCACGGCACCTCGATGACCGCGTCCGCGTCGAGCTCCGCGAGGGTCGTGCGGTTGCGGACGTTGAGGATCAGCGTGGCCCGTTCGTCGCGGGCGATGGCGCGCATCAGGGCGAGCGCCACCTGCTCGTAGCCGCCGGACTCCATGTCCTCGGGGGCCCGTTCCCCCGCTCCGGCCGCCTCCCGGCTGTGCTCCATGTACGTCGCCTCGCGCTCGGCGCGGGTGGCGTCCCACGTCTTGAACGCCGCCGCTTCCGGGTTGCGCATCTCCTCGTAGAAACGCGCCTGCTGGTCGTGCAGGAACGCGCCGCGGGTCCGCTCGGCCCCCCGGTAGGCGGCGACCGCCTCGCGGTTGAAGTAGTAGTAGTGCAGATACTCGTTGGGGATCGCGCCGAGGGACTGGAGCCAGTCGGCGCCGAAGAGCTTGCCCTCCTCGAAGGATTCCAGGAGGTCGCGGTCGGCGAGCAGGCGCGGCAGCAGGTCCGCGCCGTCGACCTGGAGGCCGCGCAGCCAGCCCAGGTGGTTCAGGCCCACGTAGTCGAGCCACGCCCCGCGCGGCTCGGCGCCGAGCAGCCGCGCCACCCGCCGCCCGAGTCCTACGGGCGAGTCGCAGATGCCGATGGCGCGGTCGCCGATGTGCCGGGACATCGCCTCGGTGACCAGGCCCGCCGGGTTGGTGAAGTTGATGACCCACGCGTCCGGGGCGAGCCGCGCGACGCGCCGGGCGATGTCGACGGCGACGGGCACGGTCCGCAGTCCGTACGCGATGCCGCCCGCGCCGACCGTCTCCTGCCCGAGCACTCCCTCGGCGAGGGCCACCCGCTCGTCGGCGGCCCGGCCCTCCAGACCGCCGACCCGGATCGCGGAGAACACGAAGTCGGCGCCGCGCAGCGCCTCGTCGAGGTCGGTGGTGACCCGCACGGCGGGCGCGGCGGGCACCCCCGCGGCCTGCTCGTCGAGAACCCGGGCGATCGCCCCGAGCCGGGCGGCGTCGACGTCGTGCAGGACGACCTCGGTGACCCGGCCCTCCGCACGGTCGGCGAGCAGGGCCCGGTACACGAGCGGCACCCGGAACCCCCCGCCACCCAGAATTACCAGCCTCACGTCTGAACCACCTTGCCCGCAGTCGCAGTGAACAGTGAACGGTGAACTTCTCTCTGAACCTGAACACCTACCACTTCGGACGCTGCCGTGCGGAACGCGGGGGCGCCGCGCACCCGGGCCAGGCGCACCGTGCACCCGGGCCAGGCGCACCGTGCACCCGGGCCGGGCGCGCCGACCCATCGGGCAGCCCCTAGCCCGCGGCCACCGCCGCGATCGCCCGCCCCGCCCACTCCGGCGCCGGTTCCACGAACTCGGCGAAGCGCTCCCCCACCGCGTCCGGGAACGGCACCGCGCGCCCCTGTTCCTGGTCGACGTGGAGGGCGAGCAGCTCGGTCGTGGCCACCGGCCCGGCGTCCGGCGCCGGATCGGCCGCGGCGGCGTCGACGACGTACAGCTCGTGCGCGAAGTGCGCCTTCTTGCCGTGCACGCCGAGCACCCGTGTGCGTACGGCGAGGTGCGCGCCCTCGGCGACGTCGCGCAGATAGCGCAGATGGGCCTCGACCGTGTAGAGGGAGCAGCCGGTGGCCTCGCGGTAGGCGGCGTCCAGGCCAGTGGCGTCCATCATGGCGTCCGTGGCGAAGCCGAAGGCGAGCGAGTAGTAGCCCTCGCTCATATGGCCGTTGTAGTCGATCCACTCGGGCGGGACGACCTGCCGGTACAGCGGCAGACGCCGGGCGATCTCTCTGGTCACGCGGTTTCCCTGTCGTCGGCGGAGACCTGGCGCGGCAGCCTGCCCGTCGCGCGCAGTACGTCGATGACGCCCTGGTCGCGCTCGGCGACGAGGTCGGCGATGGTGCGGCCGTTCGCCTCCTCCTCGCAGCCTGCGACGACGGCGTCGTACAGCTTCTTGTCGAGCTCGGGGGCTTCGAGGCGCGTCCACGGCGACTTCAGGGACGGGCCGAAGTGGTCGAGCATATGGGCCATGCCGCCCTCGCCGCCCGCGAGCGCGAAGGTGAGCATGGGGCCCATGAACGCCCAGCGCAGGCCGGGGCCCTCGGTGATGGAGTCGTCGATCTCCTGGACGGTGGCCTCGCCGTTGGCGACCATGTGCAGGGCCTCGCGCCAGAGGGCTTCCTGGAGGCGGTTGGCGATGAAGCCGGGGACCTCGCTCTTCATCGTGATCACGGATTTGCCCGCGACCTCGTAGAAGCGGGACGCCCAGGCGACGGCGTCGGCGTCGGTCCGCTCGCCGCCGACGACCTCGACGAGCGGGATCAGGTACGGCGGGTTGAAGGGATGCCCGACGACGAGCCGGCCGGGGGTCGCGGCCTGGGTCTGCATGTCGGTCATCGGATAGCCGGAGGTCGAGGAGGCGATGACGACCCCGGCGGGCGCGGCGGCGTCCAGCTTCGCGAGCAGCTCGCGCTTGAGCTCCAGCTTCTCGGGCGCGCTCTCCTGCACGAACTGGGCGTCGGCGACGGCCTCTTCGAGGGTGGCGGCGACGGTGAGCCGCTCCTGCGAGGCTCCTTCGGCGAGCCCGAGCTTGATGAGCGCGGGCCAAGCCGCCTCGACAAGGCGCCGCAGTTTCAGCTCGGCGTCCGGGGCGGGATCCCAGGCGGTGACGTCGTAGCCACGGGCGAGAAAGTGGGCGACCCAGCCGCCACCGATAACACCGGCGCCGACACAGGCGACACGGCGTACTTGTTCGGGGTTGGTCGTGGTCATGATGGGGGTTCCTCACATGCTGCGGGGGTTGGCGCCCCTTTCAGGGGCGCGGGGCTCTGACATTTGCGGCTCCGCCGCGCGGGCGCGACCTTTGCGGCTCCGCCGCGCGGGCGCGACCAGCCACAACCGGCCCGCAGATGATTCACGACACAACGCACCTACGAACGGGGCCGAAGGCCAAGCTTCTGGCGAGCCTCGTCCGGCGTGGCAACCCGAGAGCCAAGGTTCTCGGTGATCTGCACAGCCCGCTCAACAAGCTGCGCGTTTGTCACCTTGTTCCCCTTGCCCAGGTACAGGTTGTCCTCCAGACCAACCCGCACCTGCCCGCCGAGCAGGATCGACTGCGCGACCCACGGCATCTGCATGCGCCCGAGCGCAAAGCTGGCCCACTGCGCGCCCGCGGGCAGCATGTTGACCATCGACTGGAGCACGCCGGGGTCGGCAGGCGCACCCCACGGGATGCCCATGCAGAGCTGGAAGACGGTCGGATCGTCGAGCAGACCTTCGGCCAGAAGCTGCTTGGCGAACCAGAGCTGACCCGTGTCGAAAATCTCCAACTCGGGCCGCACGCCCAGCTCCTGGATGCGCTTGGCGCCCTGCCGGAGCATGTCGGGGGTGGAGACGTAGAGGTTGCTGCCGTCGCCGAAGTTGAGCGAGCCGCAGTCCAGGGTGCAGATGTCGGGCAGCAGGTCCTCGACGTGCGGGAGCCGGTCGAGGCCGCTGACGAGGTCGGTGCCCGGGAGGTGCTTGAGCGGCTCGTCCGGGTCGATGACGAGGTCGCCGCCCATGCCCGCCGTCAGGTTGATGACGACATCGGTGCCGGTCTCCTTGATCCGCTCGACGACCTCGCGGTACAGGCGCGGGTCGCGGGACGGATCACCGGTCTCGGGGTCGCGGACGTGGATGTGCACGACGGCGGCCCCGGCCTCGGCGGCCTCCACCGCGTTCCTGGCTATCTGCTCGGGCGTGACGGGGACGTGCGGGCTCTTGCGGACGGTGTCGCCGGCGCCGGTGAGGGCGCAGGTGATGATGACGTTGTCGTTCACGGGCATGCCGGACTCCCTTGCGGGTGTGGGGGATTGGCGTACGCAGGGGGCGTACGAGGGTCAGTGGGCGGTGAGTGTGGCGTCCACGTGGGCGAGCAGGGCCGCGTGCATGTCGTCGGGCCGGGTGCCCGGGCCGTCCGGGGCGGCGGCGAGGACCTGGGTGGCGAGGCCGTCGATCAGGGCGGTCAGGTGCAGGGCGGCGGCGTCGGGGTCGACGGGCCGGAACACGCCCTGGGCGACGCCGCGCCGGACCACGTCGGCGACGGTGGCGCGCCACTGCCGGTAGTACTCGGTGTGCAGTCGGCCGACGGCGGTCGAGCGGGCCGCCTCCGCCCACAGGTCGAGCCAGACGCACCACTGCTCGCGCCGTCGCGAGGTGCGCGGGGTCTGGAGCTCGATGAGCTGCCGCAGTTCGTCGGCGGCGTCGGCCGTCCCGGCGGACGCGGTCTCCCCTGCTCGGGCGGGGCCGAGAGCTTGGGAAAGCGCGGCTCTGCGGGCGGTGTCCTCGTCCATGCACCAGCGCACGGCGGCCTCCAGGAGGTCGTCGCGGCCGGGGAAGTGGTAGTGGATGGCGGCCGTACTCGTCTCGCACGCCTTGGCGATGTCCTGGACGCGGACGGCGTGGAAGCCGTGCTCGGCGATGAGCCGGACGGTCTCGCGGATGATCTGCAACGGCCGCCCCTCGGGCGGGGCGACGGCGCGCAGCCCGCGGCGGGCGGCGGGCCGCGGCGGCGC
>NZ_AOPZ01000424.1 GCF_000414115.1 Streptomyces aurantiacus JA 4570 | reverse complement strand
GGGCGAGGCGGGCGACGGCGACGGCCGGCAGGGCCGCCGCGACCGCCAGGGCCGCGGCCGGGACCGCGACCGCCGCGGCAACAAGGGCGACGACCAGCAGGGCGGCCGTCAGGACCGGCAGGACCGCCAGGACCGCAAGGAGCAGGGCGGCCGCCAGGACCGGCAGCAGCGCGACAACCGCGACAACCGCGACAACGGCCCGCAGGACGACTTCGACGACGAGGGCGGCGGCCGCCGCGGCCGCCGCGGCCGCTACCGCGACCGCCGTGGCCGTCGAGGCCGCGACGACTTCGCGGGCGAGCCGCAGGTCTCCGACGACGACGTCCTGATCCCCGTCGCGGGCATCCTGGACATCCTCGACAACTACGCGTTCATCCGTACGTCGGGCTACCTCCCCGGCCCGAACGACGTGTACGTCTCGCTGGCCCAGGTCCGCAAGAACGGCCTGCGCAAGGGCGACCACGTCACCGGCGCGGTGCGCCAGCCCAAGGACGGCGAGCGCCGCGAGAAGTTCAACGCGCTCGTGCGCCTGGACTCCGTGAACGGCATGGCGCCCGAATCCGGGCGCGGGCGGCCGGAGTTCAACAAGCTGACGCCCCTTTACCCGCAGGACCGGCTCCGCCTGGAGACCGACCCGGGCATCCTGACGACCCGCATCATCGACCTCGTCGCGCCCATCGGCAAGGGCCAGCGCGGTCTGATCGTGGCCCCGCCGAAGACCGGCAAGACCATGATCATGCAGGCGATCGCCAACGCGATCACGCACAACAACCCCGAGTGCCACCTGATGGTCGTCCTGGTCGACGAGCGTCCGGAAGAGGTCACCGACATGCAGCGGTCGGTGAAGGGCGAGGTCATCTCCTCGACCTTCGACCGCCCGGCCGAGGACCACACCACGGTCGCCGAGCTCGCCATCGAGCGCGCCAAGCGCCTGGTGGAGCTGGGCCACGACGTGGTCGTGCTGCTCGACTCGATCACGCGCCTGGGCCGTGCGTACAACCTCGCCGCCCCGGCCTCCGGCCGCATCCTGTCCGGTGGCGTCGACTCGACGGCCCTCTACCCGCCCAAGCGCTTCTTCGGCGCCGCGCGCAACATCGAGGACGGCGGCTCGCTGACCATCATGGCCACCGCGCTGGTCGACACCGGCTCGCGCATGGACGAGGTGATCTTCGAGGAGTTCAAGGGCACCGGCAACCTCGAGCTCAAGCTGGACCGCAAGCTCTCCGACAAGCGGATCTTCCCGGCGGTGGACGTGGACTCGTCCAGCACCCGCAAGGAAGAGATCCTGCTCGGCAGCGACGAGCTCGCCATCACCTGGAAGCTGCGCCGCGTGCTGCACGCGCTCGACCAGCAGCAGGCGATCGAGCTGCTCCTGGACAAGATGAAGCAGACGAAGTCGAACGCCGAGTTCCTGCTCCAGATCCAGAAGACGACGCCGACGCCGGGCAACGGCAACGACTGATCCGGCGCCTGCGCCTTGAGCAGGTCTACCGGAAGGGGCCGTTCCCGTC
>NZ_AOPZ01000423.1 GCF_000414115.1 Streptomyces aurantiacus JA 4570 | reverse complement strand
GGCGGGCGCGGCGGCCGCGAGCGCGGCGCCCGCGTCCGTCAGAGCCGTCCCGGCGTCCGACCGCGTGAACAGCTCCGTTCCAAGCTGGGTCTCCAGCTGCCTGATCTGCCTGGTCAGCGCGGGCCGGGACAGGAGGAGGCGGTCGGCGGCACGGGTGAGGCTGCCCTCGTGGGCGACGGCGGTGAAGCAGCGCAGCAGCCGGGTGTCCATGTCCATGGCGACAGGTTAGGGAAGCGGACAACGGGCCGCGGGCGTGGGGTGGCCGGGCGCGCGGGGGCGGCAACGGGCTTACGGGAAAGGTGAGTTCACGCGGGCGTGGGCCGCGTGAAGGTGCCGCCTCCACCCCCGTCGGAGGCGGCACCTTCCATGGCGGTATTCGGCGCGCCGGGGGTCAGGCCGGGCGGGGCAAGTCGTAGGCGTCCGCGACGAGTTCGTAGCTGCGCAGGCGTACGTCGCCGCTGTGCGCGTTGGCCGTGAGCATCAGCTCGTCGGCGCCGGTGCGCTTGGCGAGGTCGTCGAGGCCGGTGCGGACCTGGTCGGCGGTGCCGTGGACGACGTTGGCGTTCCAGCTCGTGACGAAGTCCCGCTCCATCTCGGTGAACGGGTGCGCCTCCGCCTCCTCCGGGGTGGGGACCAGGCCGGGGCGGCCGGTGCGCAGCCGGACCATGTTCAGGGCGGCGGCCATGACCTGGCGGCGGGCCTCGTTCTCGTCGTCGGTCGCGAGCGCCGAGACGCCGATGAGGGCGTACGGGGCGTCCAGGACGGCGGACGGCCGGAACGACTCGCGGTACAGGTCGAGGGCCGGGAGCGTGTTCTGCGCGGAGAAGTGGTGCGCGAAGGCGAAGGGCAGGCCGAGCGTGCCGGCCAGGCGGGCGCTGAAGCCGGAGGAGCCGAGCAGCCAGACCGGCGGGCGGTGCGGGGACTGGACGCCGCCGGGGGACGTGGCCTGGACGGGGCCGGGGACCGCGTGGATGCGGGCGTAGGGGTGGCCGTCGGGGAAGTCGTCGTCCAGGAAGCGGGTCAGCTCCGCGAGCTGCTGGGGGAAGTCGTCGGCCCCCTCGTTGAGCCGGTCCGTGCGGCGCAGGGCCGCCGCGGTGGCGCCGTCCGTACCCGGGGCGCGGCCGAGGCCCAGGTCGACGCGGCCCGGGGCCAGGGCCTCCAGGGTGCCGAACTGCTCCGCGATGACCAGCGGGGCGTGGTTGGGCAGCATCACGCCGCCCGATCCGAGGCGGATGCGGGTCGTGTGGGCTGCCAGGTGGGCGAGGATCACGGCCGGGGAGGAGGAGGCCACGCCCGGCATGGAGTGGTGCTCGGCCACCCAGTGGCGGTGGTAGCCGCGGGATTCGGCCAGCTTGGCCAGGGTGACGCTGGTGCGCAGCGCGTCGGTGGCGGTGCGGCCGGAGCCGACTGTCACCAGGTCGAGTACGGAGAGGGGGGTGGGGGCGGTGCCGTGCCGCTCGCCGCGGATTCCTTCGCCGTCGCTGTGGTCCGCCTGCTCCGCTACCGGTGTCACCGGGGTGCCTCCTGCTGTCGCGTACGTCGTGGGGGTACGCGTCGCTCCAACAGGAGGGGGGCTCCGGTTATTCCCCCTCGGGGGGGCGGGGGGTGGGGCCCTGCCGGGGGCTCCCCAATCCCGCCCCTTCCCCCAGGGGGCGGAGCCCCCTGGTTACGGGAAGGGGCGGGAATGGGGAAGCCCCCGGCAGGGCCCCGCCCCTCAGTCGTGGACCTGGACGACCGGCTCCCTGCGGAACAGCGTGCCCAGAGTGGGGGCGTTCACCCGGCGGGAGGCCAGGCGTAGGGCCTCCCAGACTGTGACCTGGTTCGCGGTGAGGATCGGCTTGCCGAGGTCGTCCTCCAGGTCCTGGACGTACGCGGCGGTGTGGAGAGCGGTGTCGGGGAGAAGGACGGCGTCCGCGTCGGGGTGGTCCCCGGCCCGGGCGAGGGCGAGCACCTCGTCCCGCCCCCAGGTGCCGACCTCCGCGGCCGTGATGATCCCGCTGCCCCGCATGGCCACGACGTCGACGCCCGCCGACTTCAGGAACGCGGAGAAGTGCCCGGCCACGTCCTCGGGGTAGGTCGCCGCGACGGCGACGCGCCCCGCCCCCAGCTCACGTACCGCATGGGCGAAGGCGAAGGACGTGGAGGAGGCCGGGAGGCCGGCCGCCCGCGCCAGCGCGCGGACCTGGTCGTGCGCCCCCTCCCAGCCGAAGACGAAGCTCCCGCTGGTGCACGCCCACACCACGGCCTCGGCGCCGGTCAGCCGCAGCTCCTCGACTCCGGCGGTGAGGCGCGCCGGCGAGCCCATCTCCAGGAGCGCGTCCACGCGGTGCGCGTCCTCGCCGATGTCCGTGTGGACGACTTGCAGGCGGATGTCGGAGCCGAGCATCTGCTCCATGCGGGGGTAGTCGTCCTCGGCGGAATGGCCCGGGTAGAGGAATCCGAGTGCGGTCAAGTCCAGCCTCCTTCTGCGGTCGGTCCTGCGGGCCCCGTGGCTTCGCCCGGCCCGGCGGGGCCGGGCGGGTCGGGCAGGCTGTCCGCGGGCGCCGCGGCCG
Organism: Streptomyces aurantiacus JA 4570; assembly: GCF_000414115.1. Taxonomy (GTDB): domain Bacteria; phylum Actinomycetota; class Actinomycetes; order Streptomycetales; family Streptomycetaceae; genus Streptomyces; species Streptomyces aurantiacus_A. The sequence goes on along the minus strand of NZ_AOPZ01000423.1, from coordinate 1,364 downwards.
GCGGCACCGGCGAAGGCGGCACCGCCGCGTCGGTCACCGCGGGTCCGGCCACCGCGCCCGCCGACGGCTCCAACACCTCGTACCCGGCCTGGTCCACCGCCTCGACCGCCTCGTACGCGGGCGTCGGAAGCGCCTCGAGCGCACCGAACTCCGCGGTCCCCGGCCGCGCGCCCGCGTTGATCAGCGCTTGGTAGGGCCCTACCGCACGCGTACCCAGCCTGCGCAGCGCCGACCACATCGTCACCTGGTTCGCCGAGATCACCGGCATCCGCAGCTCGGCCTCCAGCTGCGGGATGACGTCGTACGTGGGCAGGTTCGTACAGCTGATGAACAGCGCGTCCACCGGTCCGCTCGCCGCGCGTCGCGCCATGTCGGCGACGTCCCGGTACGGCACCTTCCAGATGTGCCGGGTCAGCCCCAGGTAGGCGCGGCCCACGACGGAGACGCCCGCCTCGGCCAGATACTCCTCCAGGGACTGGGTCACCGACCAGGTGTAGGGCGTGACGAGGGCGATGCGCCGCGCGTCCAGCTCGTCGAGGGCTTCGAGCAGCGCGCCGGACGTCGTCACCGACGCCACCGCGCCCTCGCGCGCCATGGCCTCGCACATCGCCCGCTCGCCCGCCCGGCCGCCGACGAAACTGCCCGAGGTGCAGGCGTAGGCGAGGACTTCGGGTTCGGCGGCGGTCAGTGCGCGTACCGCTTCGGCCAGGGTCTCGTGCTCGCTGACCAGGCGTGCCAGGTCCAGGCTGACTTCGACGGGCACGTACGGCGTGCGCGTCAGATGCAGGGAGACCTCGTCCGGGACCCAGCGCCACAGCTCGCGGTCGAGGGCGAAGTCGAAGGGTGCGACGACACCTACACCGCGCTGAGGGTGTGGTCCGCCGAGCGACGAAAAGGAAGTGACGTCCATGAGCAGGCCCTAAGTTCGTGCGTGCAGGGACAGGGCCGGCCGGGGGCCGGAAGTGGAGCTTGGCGGCGCGACGCGCCGGGACGTCGGGACGGGGTGCGTGTGTGCGGCGAGCACACCGTGCGCGAGAGAGGCAGCACGCTGCGTGCCCGCCTCTGTGGTGCCTGTGCTGAACTGCTTCTGTTGACGAAGGTAGGTTCGGGTGCCAGCGTGGTCAATCCGCACATCTCAGACGGCTGAGAACGTCGGCCGCCGGGACGCTGCGGCAGTCGTCCCGACGCTCTCCCAGGGAAGCGGGCTCTCATTGCGAAACGGTTTCTCTGCCATGTCCGCCAACAGCTTCTCCGCCTCGTCCGGCCCCGGCGCCCAGGGGGGCGGGGCGTCCGGAAGCACGGCCGCCCCGGGCGGCGCACCCCGGAGCGGCCCGGCGCGGGCCGCGGCGCCCGGCGAGAGCCCC
>NZ_AOPZ01000422.1 GCF_000414115.1 Streptomyces aurantiacus JA 4570 | reverse complement strand
CACCCGTGACCCCGGACGGCGCCGCACCCCCCACCACCCCAAGTCCCCCCAACACCTCAACCCAAGGCCACCCCACCGGCACCCCGCCCCGCTCAGGCGCCCTCCCCCACGCCACCACCCACCCCTCCGCCTCAAGCCGCCCCGTCAGCTCCCGAACGAGCGCCGTCTTACCCACCCCCGCCTCACCGGAGACCAGCGCGAGGGTGAGCCTCCCGTCCCGCACGGCGGCCCGCGCCGCCGCGTCCAGCTCGGCCGACTCCCGCTCCCGCCCGACCAGTTCACGCCCGCGCCCCACAGGGACAACACCCCCGGCGGACGCCCCCGCCAAGGCACCCGCCCCGGCCACCTCGACCCGATCCTCAGCCCCCTCAAGGACCACCGCACCACCACCCCCCGGACCTCCCAACCCCACCCCCTGAGCCAGAATCTCCCCCTCCAGCCGTCGCAGCCGCTCCCCCGGCTCCACCCCCAGCTCCCCGGCCAGCCGCTCCCGGGCCCGGCGCAGCGCGCCAAGCGCGTCGCCCTGCCTGCCCGCCCGGTAGAGGGCGACCGCGAGCAGCCCCCACGCGTCCTCCCGCCAGGGATGCCGGTCGACGTGGGGCTCCAGGTCGAGGACGGCCTCCGCCGCGCGGCCGAGCGCGAGCGCCGCCTCGGCCCGGCGCTCCACGGCGAGCAGCCGCAGCTCGTCGAGGCGCGCGGCCTCCGCCCGCGCCCAGTCCTGGTCGGCCCACTCGGCGTAGGCGGGCCCCCGCCACGACGCGAGCGCGTCATCGAGCAGCGCCAGGTCGGCCCCGGAAGCCCTGTCGGCCCCGCCGACCGCCCCCACCACCGCCTCGAACCGCCACGCGTCCACCGCCCCGCCCTCCGCGAGCAGCGCGTACCCCGGCCCAGATGTCACCAGGAGCCGCGCGGGCGCCCGCCGCGGCCGTTCCGGCTCCAGGGCCTTGCGCAGGTCGCCGACGAACGTCCGGATCGTGCCGACGGCCGTGGGCGGCGGGTCCTCCCAGAGGTCGTCGACGAGCCGGGGCACCGGGACGGTGCGGCGGCGGGCGACGATGAGCCGGGCGAGGACGGCCCGGTGCCGGGGCCCCTTCAGGTCCAGGGGCCGCCCGTCGGCGTCGTACGCGGCGAGGGGCCCGAGCACCTGAAACGTCACGGAACGCACGGCCTCAACGTACCTCCCCTCACCTGCACGGACCCCGCCACTGATCCATTGCTGATCCGCAGCCCGCACGCTGAACCCATGACATCGAACGAACCCCTGACCGGCTCCCACGACGAACCCAGCATCGAGGGCTTCACCTACCACCACCTCCCCGTCGCCGACGGTGGCGTCCACCTGAACGCCGCCGTCGGGGGCGACCCGTCCGCCACCCCCGTCGTGCTCCTGCACGGCTTCCCGCAGACCCACCTCATGTGGCGCCACGTGGCCGCGGACCTCGCCGCCGACCACCACGTGATCTGCCCGGACCTGCGCGGATACGGGGCGAGCGGCAAGCCGGCGGAGACGGCGGACGGGCAGACGTACGCCAAGCGGACGATGGCCGCCGACGTGGTGGCCCTGGCCCGCGCCCTCGGGCACGAGCGGTTCGCGCTCGCGGGCCACGACCGGGGCGCGCTGGTCGCGATCCGCGCGGGCCTGGACCATCCGGAAGCCGTCACCCACCTGGCGTCCCTGGACGTCCTGCCGACGCTGGACATGTGGGACGTCCTGCGCGGCACGACGGCGGCGGTCGGCTTCCACCTCTATCTGATGGCGCAGCCGCCCGGCCTCCCGGAGCGGATGATCTCGGCGGACCCGGACGCGTTCTTCGGCCACTTCCTCGACCTGTGGTCCCGGTCGCCGGAGGTCATGCCCGCCGATGTGCGGGCCGCGTACCTGCGGGCGTGCCGCGAGGCGGTCCCGTCCATCGTCGCGGACTACCGCGCGTCGGCGTTCGCGGACGTCGAGCACGACACGGAGGACCGGCTGGCGGGCAACGCCCTGCGGATGCCGGTCACGGTCCTCCAGCAGGACTGGGGCGCGGCGCTCGGCTTCGACGCGGAGGAGCTGTGGCGGCGCTGGGCCCCGGACCTCACGCACCGCACGGTGTCGTGCGGCCACTTCATGGCGGAGGAGGCACCGGACGAGGTCACGGCGGCACTGCGGGAGCTACTGAAACGCTGACCGCCGCTTAGCCTGGCCTCATGCCAACTGCGCGCCTCAGCAACGGAGTCCACCTCTCCTACGACGACCACCCCGGCCCCGACAACACCCTTGACCTCCCCCTGGTCCTGGTCCACGGCCACCCCTTCGACCGCTCGCTCTGGGACCCGCAGGTCGCCGCGTTCGCCGGGGCGCACCGGGTGATCACCTTCGACCTGCGCGGCTACGGCGAGTCGACCGCGCGATCCGCCCCGCAGGTCGCGGACTTCGGGGACTTCGCCCGGGACCTGGAGGCGCTCCTGGACCACTTGAAGATCGAGCGCTGCGCGCTGGGCGGCGTGTCCATGGGCGGGCAGATCGTGATGGACGCGTACGCCCGCTTCCCGGACCGGATCGCGGGGCTGCTGCTGGCCGACACGTCACCGGCGGTCGACACGGAGGCCGGGAAGGCGTTCCGCCGCGAGACGGCCGACCGGCTCATGGCGGAGGGCATGAAGGGGTACGCGGACGAGGTGCTGCACAAGATGGCGGCCCCCTACAACCCGGAGGCCGCCGCGCACGTACACCGCATGATGCTCGCGGCCCAGCCGCAGGGCGCAGCGGCAGCACTCCGCGCCCGAGCCGAACGCCCCGACTACCGCCCGGTGTTGCCGAAGGTCACGGTCCCGTCCCTGGTGATCGTGGGCCGCGACGACACATACACGCCCGTAGCGGACGCAGAGGCAATGCACGCGGCACTGCCGGACTCCACCCTGTCCGTGATCGAGCGCGCGGCACACCTACCGAACCTGGAACGCCCGGAGGAGTTCAACGCGGCGGTAAGCGCCTGGCTGGCCCGCATCCCCTAAGGGGGCGCGCCCCGAAGGGGCGCGGGGAACTGCGCGCCCAGCCCCCACCGGGCCCGCAGATGACGCGCTCACCCCCGAAGAGGGGAGTTTCTACCACTGCCTACCGGCCACCCCGCTTTCGATAATGCGTACATGAACCGCACCCGAAAGGCCACCCAAGCATTCCGCCGCACCCTGGCCCTGTGGGCCGACTCGCACCGCGCGTTCTGGCTGTCCCTGTGGCTGATGACGGTCTCGTCGATGCTGCGCGGCCCCGTGGGCCTGAAACTGCTGCCGGGCACAGTACGCCAGGTCCGCGCACTGGCGGACCGACAGCGCGCGCACGCCGCCGCGTGGACGGGCGTCGACATCCCCGCCGTGTACGCGGAGTTGCCCCCGACGGGCGCCGGGCAGGCCAAGGCGTTGCGCGCCCAGCTGCTCGACAAGGGCAACCAGGTGCACCGGGACTGGCGCTGGGTGCACGTGGACGCGTTCGCGGGCGGCACGATCGCCGCGGGCCCGCTGGTGCTGCTCCTGACCGGGCTGTGGGGGCTGCGGCGGTCGGCACGGAGCTGTCGACCGAGTGGGACAGCGTGTGGTTCCTGTTCATCCCGGTCGGCGACCCGGCGACGGCGACGCTGGCGGGTGTCGTGGGCGCGCTGTGCCTGCCCCTCTCGGTGTTCTGGGCGGCCCCGCGCGCCCTGAACGCCCACGCCCGCTACCTCCGTACGCTGCTCGCGCCGAGCGAGGCCGAACTCCTGGCCGCCCGCGTGGAGCACCTGAAAAGCACCCGCACCGACGCCGTGGACACGCAGCTGTCGGAGATCCGCCGCATCGAGCGGGACCTGCACGACGGCGCGCAGGCCCGCCTGGTGGCGATGGGCATGACCCTGAACGCCGCCGAGCATCTCCTGGAGAGCAACCCGGACGCCGTCCGCGAGCTCCTGGTCGAGGCCCGCCAGTCCTCCACCGCCGCGCTCAAGGAACTCCGCGACCTGGTCAAGGGCATCCACCCGCCGGTCCTCGCGGACCGCGGACTCGGCGATGCCGTACGCTCCCTGGCGATGATCAGCCCGCTCAAGACCGAGGTCGTCATCGACCTCCCGGCCCGCCCCGAACCGCCCGCCGAGTCGGCGATGTACTTCGCCGTGTCGGAGCTCCTCACCAACGCGGCCAAGCACGCGGAGGCCGAGCGCTGCTGGATCGACCTGCGGTACGAGGCGGGGGCGCTGCGGGGGTCCGTGGCCGACGACGGCCGGGGCGGCGCGGACGTGTCCGCGGGGACCGGTCTGCGCGGGGTGGAGCGGCGGCTCGCCCACTTCGACGGTGTCCTCGCCGTGAACAGCCCGCCGGGCGGCCCGACCCTGCTGACGATGGAGCTGCCGTGCGAGTTGTCCTCGCCGAAGACCACTTCCTCCTGAGGGACGGCGTCACCCGGCTCCTCACGGCCTTCGGCCACGAGGTCCTGGCGGCCGTCGACAGCGGCCCCCTGCTTGAGGAGGCGCTCCTCTCCCTGCGCCCCGACGTGGCCGTGGTCGACGTCCGGCTCCCGCCGACGTTCAGCGACGAGGGCCTGCGCGCGGCGGTCGCCGCCCGGACGCGGGTGCCCGGGCTGCCCGTCCTGCTCCTCTCCCAGTACGTCGAGCCTTTGTACGCCCACGAGTTGCTGGCCACGGGCTCCGAGGGCGTCGGCTACGTACTGAAGGAACGCGTCTCGAACGGCGCGGAGTTCATTGCGACGATCGAGCGGGTCGCGGGCGGCGGCACGGCGATGGACCCCGAGGTGGTGTCCAAGCTCGTCACCGGCAAGTCCCGCGACGAGCCGCTCGCCTCCCTCACGCCGCGCGAGCGCGAGGTCCTGGAGTGCTTGGCCCAGGGCCTCTCCAACGCGGGCATCGCGGAGGCGCTGTTCGTGACGGAGAAGGCCGTGGCCAAGCACGTCAGCAACATCTTCATGAAGCTGGCGCTGCCCCCGTCGGAGTCCGCGAACCGCCGGGTGCTGGCTGTACTGGCCTACCTGGACAGGTAGTCGAGGAACGCTTGCCAGGCGGGGGCGCCGAAGAGTACGGCGGGGCCGTTGGGGTTCTTGCTGTCCCGGACGGGGACGCCCACCTCGCGGTGGGAATCGTTGACTTCGAGGCACGAACCGCTGTCAGCGCCGCTGTAGCTGGATTTGCGCCACGCCCCCAGGGCCGAAGCATCCGGGATACTGTTCCGTCGCTCACGATTGCTCTGCATGCTCGTAATCGTCCGCCACAGACTTGATCAGCGCCAGCGACTCATGGTGCGACAACGCGTCGCCCAACGCATGCTCGTAGATGGCCTGGCAGTCGCGCACCACGGCCGGATCCTCCAGCACCCTGCCGGTGTTCAGCCCTTCCACGTACGCGACCGGCGGCAGGTCGTTGAACCACATCAGGGAGACAAAGCCCTCCACCAGCGCGTGCGGGCCCACCGCGAACGGCAGCACATGCACCCGGATACGTCCGCGCTCCCCCAGGTCCGCGATGTGACGCAACTGCGCGCACATCACCGCGGGGCCCCCGACCGGCCTGCGGAGCACGGCCTCATCCAACAGGTACCACGCCACCGGCGACTTGAAGTCGTCGAAGACCTTGGCTCGCGCCAGCCGCGTGACAAGCAGCGCGTCACGCTCCTCCTCGGTCCGCGGAGGAAACCCCAAGCGGAAGACCTCGTGTGCATACGCCTTCGTCTGAAGAAGTCCGGGGACGAGCTTCGGAGCGTACGTACGAATCAGGGTCGCCCGGCGCTCCAACTCCAGCGCCTCCGCGAAGTGTTCCGCGACCCGCCCCTCCCCCCGGGACGGGAGGAACCGCACAAGAACCCCGCCCGCCTGCAAGACGTCGTCCAGACGCCGCGCGTCCTCCAAGTTGGGCCGCCGCCGCCCCGCCTCAATGTGGGCGATATGCGTACGGGACATAATCGCCCGCGCACTCAGCTCCTCCTGGGTGAACCCAGCCGCCTCCCTGCGGGAACGCAGTTCCTCCCCGTACCGCAGCCGGGATTCCGGGTTGTCCTCGATGGCCATCGCAACTCCCTACCGTGCCGGCCCAGTTGTCAAGCCCCGCCTCCTGGCGAGCCTAACCTCGCCGACCGCACTGTGTGATCGGAACAACACACACAGCGAGAGGCAGCATGATGGACACCCCCCACCAGCAGGGCGCATACGTGGCGCACGCGACGACGGACATCTACGGCCCGGGCAAGGTGCTGTCCGCCCACGGCGAGTTCCGCCGCGTACGGTTCACGCACTTCGTGGCGACGATCAGGGTGGGCGACCTGAGGCCCGCGACCCCGCTGGAGGAGAGCGAGATGAAGACGTGGCTGCGCCGCAAGGCGGAGCGCTACGGGGGCGACTGGCTGACGGCGTGACCCCGCCGGGAACCGGCTACGCGGCGGCGCGCAACATCCGCAGCTGCCCGATCTCGGCGGCGTTCTTCATGAGCTCGGCGTTCACCCAGGCGGCCATGTCGGCGACGGCGTAGCGCGGGCCGTCGGCGCCGGCGGGCCAGGGGAAGGGGGCCGGGGCGTCGAGGCCGGCGTCGGTGAGGCCGTCGAGGACGGTCAGCCACTCGTCGTGGAGGGCGCGCAGCCGGGCGACGGCGGGCTCGCCGGGGCCGGGCCAGGCGACGTCGGCGCGGTCGCGCGGCGGGCGCCCCTGGGCGTGGTCGAGGGTGACGCCCCACCACCAGCCGATGTGCCAGCTCAGCCAGGCGATCGTGGGCACGGGGACGGGGTCGGGCTCGGTGTCGGCCCAGTCCGGGGCCCAGGCCCCGCCGTCGGCGGGGGCGGGCCGCCGCAGCGTCCAGGTGTGGGCGGCGGGCTCCCACAGGAAGTCCTCGTACGAGAGGCGCTCCAAGTGGTACTCGAACAGCGCCCAGGTCAGCTCGAACTGCCGCCGCAGCAGCACGCGTCGGGAAACATTCACCGGCCGACCCTGGCACAGCGCCACCGCTCCGGGGAACTCAATATCCGCCCTGCCGTCATCCCGTAGTTGAGGGGTTAATAACGGCCGAAATCGGGCCGTATCGGGATCACGGCCCTCGCTTCTAGGCTGACCGCTGCGCACCGCGGGTGCGTGCCCGACCCGTCGTTCCAGGAGGTTGACCGTGGCAGCACTGTCCGAGGGCATCTACCTGATCAAGAACGAGGCGAGCGGACTGTACGCGGGGGTGCAGCCGGGAGGAGGCGCCAAGCAGGGCGCGAAGGTCGTACTGGGGGAACTGCACCCGGAAGGGCCGGAGCGGCACCGCCAGTTCTGGCACCTGAAGCCGCACAGCGCACGCGAGGGCGCGTGGACGCTGCAGAACGCGCACAGCACGCTGCGCATGGACATCATGACCGGCCGGGGCCGCGCGGGCGCGGCGGTGCAGCAGTGCCCGCCGGAGTCGCGGGACGACCTGCTGGTGTCCCAGCTGTGGAAGCCGGAGCAGATCGCCGAGGACGTCTACGTCTGGGTCAACTCCAGCGGCAAGAACCTCGCGGTGCGGGGTGAACGCCACGACGCGAACGCGGAGTTGGAGCAGGCGGAGCCGAAGCGGGGCGAGGACCGGGGCACGCAGACGTGGCGCGTCGAAGCCGTGCCCGCCCGCGGCGAGACGAAGGCGTTCGACGCGCTGACGGCCCGGGTCGTCAGCCCGGGCACGTTCAGCGGGCCCGCCAACGTCCTGGCGTCGGCGGTGAAGGGGATCCTCGACGCGGGCGGCGGCGTCTTCGAGACGATGGCCAAGACCGTGCCGGACCCGAGGGCCCCCTACCTCCGCTTCGACGGCTTCCGGGGGGACGAGTTCATCCGCTTCTCGCCGCGGCGCGGGATCGAGGCGGGCCCGAAGAAGATCAGCGAGCAGTTCGCGCAGCTGCCCGACCGGTTCCCCGGCGCCGCCGAGGACGTCATGAACGCCCGCAAGGGCAGCAGTTGCACGCACACCGCCGTCATGGAGGGCGGTCAGCTCTGGGAGTTCTCGGAGCGCGCGGCGCACCGGGCGGGCTCCCGGATCGACCTGGGCCCCGTCAAGGACCAGCGGATCATGGCGGCCACCACCGCCGACACGAAGGACGAGCGGGTGGCGGTGTTCCTCGACCGGACGGCCGTGCTGCTCACCGACGACTTCGGCTACTTCGGCGAGTTCGCCCTGGAGCACGCGCCGGACGACTTCCTGGCCGGCCTCGACACCGCGGCCTCCGCGCCCTTCGACGACGACATGCACTTCTTCCTCGTCAAGGGCGAGGAGTTCGTGATCGTGAGCGAGGGCAAACTGGTGCAGGGCCCGACGAAGCTGACGGACGCGTACCCGTTCCTCACGGGGGTGTGGATGTAGGAAGCTTCCGGTTCTGCCGGTTCTACTGGTACTGCCGGTTCTGCCGGTTCTGCCGGTTCTGCCGGGCCGGTCCGGGCCGCCGCGAACGCGGGTGACCGCTCCCGACAAGCAGGGGGTGAGACCGCCGACCGGCGGTCCGGATACGGAGGTCCCATGACGACGGACCTGGACGACGAGGAGCTGCTGTCCCGCACCGCGCGGGACACCGCGGCCTTCGAGCCGCTCGTGGTGCGCCATTCGGCCGCGCTGCACGGCTACTTCGCGCGCCGGGCGCCGGGCGCCGCCGACGATCTGCTGGCCGAGCTCTGGCTGCAGGCGTACACGGCGCGGCGCGGCTTCGACCCGGCGCGCGGCCCCGTGCGGGCCTGGCTGTTCGGCGTGGCGCGGAACGTGCTGTCGGCGCACTGGCGGCGTACGGCACGGCAGCGGCCGGGGCTGCCCGGCGACGGCGGCGACGACCCGTGGGAGGCGGTGGACGCGCGCCTCGACGCGGCGGCGGTGGCCCCGCGACTGCGCGCCCTGCTTGCCGAACTCCCTCATGACGAGCGGGAGTTGCTGCTGCTCGTCGCCTGGGGAACAGCTGACGCCCACCGAGGCCGCCGCGGTGGTCGGCATCCCCGCGGGGACGGCCCGCTCCCGGCTGCACCGCGCCCGCACCCGGCTGCGCTCCAGCGCACCCCTCGACCTGGCAGGAGACCGGTCATGAACATGAACGGACGTACCGACGAGCGTGACGACCTTCTCGACTTCCCCGGCGTCGGGGAGCTGATCACGGCGGGCGACGTGCCCCTGCCCGCGCCCGAGGCGGTGGCGGCGGCGAAGGCCGCGGTGGCCCGCGCGGCCGAACGCGAGACGGCGGTGGTGGCGCCGCTGCGTGTCCGCGCCCCGCGCCGCCGCCGCAGGTTTCTGGTCGCGGCGGCCGCGGTGGCGGCGATCGCCGTCGGCGCGGTGGCGTACCCGGTCGTCGACGTGGGCGGCGAGCAGGCCGCCACGGCGTCGGCGGCGGAGTTCCTGAACGACATGGCGGCGGTCGCGGAGGGCGCCCCGGCGGCGGACGCCAAGTACTGGAAGGTCCGCGTGGAGACCGTCAACCAGGACGACGGGGAGAAGAGGACCACCACCTACTTCGACCGGGCGGGCCGCGTCTGGACGGTGGACGAGGACGGCACCGTCCACGAGCCGCCGGCGGGCGAGGAGGGCAAGGTCAAGAAGTGGCCCGTGGGCGAGCGGTGGCTGACCTGGCCGGAGCTCGACAAGCTGCCCACGGACGCGAAGGCGCTGGCCGAGCGGTTCCCGAAGGACGCCCACAGCCGGTTCCGGCAGCTGGTGATCATGCTGGAGGACGCGCCCGCGAGCCCCGAACTGCGCTCCGCGCTCTTCGAGGTCCTCGCGGACACCCCCGGCATCAAGCTGGTCGGAAAGGTCGAGGACAGCAAGGGCCGTCCGGGCGTCGCGGTCGAGATCACGCAGAAGGACTGGTTCACGACCGGGCCCGGCGAGGATGTGACGCTCTGGTCGAAGGACCGCTACTCCCTCGACCCGAAGACCGGCCTCGTCCTTGAGTCCACCCACAAGATCCGCGGCCAGGACCTCCCGGCCGACCGTTACACCTGGCAGGAGGTGGGCCCGGCGGACAAGATCGGCTGAGCACGCCCGCCGACCGGTCAGTCAAGCCTCCCCAGCCAGTCGGCGAGGATGCCGTTGACCTCCTCGGCCCGCTCCTGCTGCACCCAGTGCCCACAGCCCTTGAGGATGTGCGAGGAGACGAGGCCGGGGAGGGTGACGGGGTAGGCGTCGAGGGCGCCGGACAGCCACTGCAGGGACGGGTCGAGCTCGCCCGCGACGAACAGCGACGGCTGCGCGAGCGGGGCGCCGTCCCACGCCGCGAGGTCCGCCCAGTCGCGGTCCATGTTGCGGTACCGGTTGAGCGGCCCGGTCATGCCGCCCCGCTCGAACTCGGCCGCGTAGGCGTCGAGTTCGCCCTCCGAGAGCCACGCGGGCAGCGCCGCCCCGGACGGGAACCGGTCGGACATCCGGGCGCCCTTGGGCACGAAGGCCGGCGTGGGCGCGCCCGCCTCCGCCATGGTGTCGCCGGAGTACGCCGCGTAGAAGCCCGCGAGCCAGCCCCGCACATCCGGCTCCATCTCCCGCTCGGCCCGCCCCGGCTCCTGGAAGTAGCTGACGTAGAACTCCTCGTCGCCGGGGATGGCGGCGAAGGCGTCGGTGGGGCGGGGGCCGCCGCGCGGCGCGTACGGCACGCTCATCAGCGCGGCGGCCCGGAAGACGTCGGGGCGCAGGAGCGCCGAGTTCGCCGCGATCGGCGAGCCCCAGTCGTGCCCCACGACGACGGCGCTCTCCTCACCGAGCGCCCGCACGACCCCGACGTTGTCGGCGACGTGCGCGAGCATCCCGTACGCCTCGGCCTCCCGCGGCTTGGACGAACGCCCGTACCCGCGTACGTCGATGGCCACCGCCCTACGTCGATGGCCACCGCCCGGTACCCGGCCTCCGCCAGCGCGGGAAGCTGCCGCCGCCACGAGTACCAGGTCTCGGGGAACCCGTGCACCAACAGCACGAGGGGCCCACTCCCCTGCTCGACGGCGTGAATCCGCACACCGGGGCTCTGGGGCAGCTCCAGCAGCATGTGCTTCACGTCATCCAGCGGTGCGGCCATGATCGTGACTCCTCTGGTGTACGGGACGGCGGTTCCGTCACGAGTCTGTACGGGGGCGACCCGGAACGCAGAGAACTTTGCTGTTCCGGCAAGTTGGGCGCCCCGCAAGGGGCGCGGGGCGGTATCCATGTGCGGCTCCGCCGCGTGGGCGCGCCCAGCCCCCACCGGCCCGCAGGGAATTCCCCGCTAGACCGCCCGCGAAGGCACACTCGGCAGCGGCAACGGCGGCGACATCGGGTAGGCCGACGGCACCCCACCCGCCACCCGCGACCGCGGCAACCACAACGACAAGACCCGGCTCGTCCGCGCGAAGTACCGCTCCACGGCAAGGGATCCGGGCAGCAGCGACCCAAGGGACACCTCCGCGTCCAACGCGGACACCGCGTCCCTGGACGCCACGGAGTGGATGCCGATCAACTGCTGCTCCGGCTGGTGCAACAGCCACACCGCCCCCAGCCCCCGCGCCGCGGCCTCGTCCCGCAGGGACGCCCACGCCCCCCGAACCGCCAGGTCAGCGCCAGCGCCCGAGTACCGGAACCGCTCGAACCGGCTGACGTGATGCTCCTCCAGGGGCAGGAAGTTGTGCGCCCCGGCGACCCGCCAGACGAACCGCTCCACGTTCAGGAAGAACGGCCGGCTCCAGAACTTCACCCCCGGCTCGAACTCCAGCTCCTCACTGGTGAACCGCTCGTAGTCGAGCACGTCCTCCCACGTCTCGAACAGGTACCGCCCCCCGGTGAAATGCGTCCCGGAGGGACCCGCGTCGATCCGGCTCGGCATGTACTTCGCGTACATACCGGGCCGTACGTCCATCACCCGCCGCTCCACCTCCTGCTTGTCCACGATCTCCTGCACCCCGACCCCCGCCGCCAGCGGGAAGTCCGACGTGAACGCGGCCTCCATGGCTATCGGGCCGATGTCGTAGCCCTTGATCGGCCCGGTTCCGTACGCGTACGTGGCCATGTCCGCCACACCTCCTGATGTCTGCGCGCACCCGGCTCGATCCGGGCGCTCCAGGACCGTAACTCGAACACCGATCAATTTCCAAACACTGTTCAATCTTTGCCCGCCGTACCATGGGTGCATGCCTGCAGCCAGCCGCCGCGAACGCCACCGCGCCCAGACCACCGCCGAGATCAAGGCGACCGCCCTGAAGCACCTGGTGGAGGAGGGCGCGGAAGCCGTGGCCCTGCGGGGCATCGCCCGCGACATGGGCATGGCGCCCGGCACGTTCTACAGCTACTTCGACACCCGCGAGGCCCTGCTGGCCGCGCTCGCCGCCGACGCGTACCGGGACCTCGCCGCCCACCTCCGCGAGGCCCGCGAGTCCCACCCCCGGGCGGAGCAGGGCGCCCGTGCCCTGGCCCACGGCCTCGCCTACCGCGCCTGGGCGCTGGCGCATCCGCAGGAGTTCCGCCTGCTGTTCAGCGGGCGCGGGCAGACACCGCGCGCGGACACGGCCGACAGCACGGAGGCGGAGTACGAACTGTGCCTGGGCATAGTGGAGATCGCGGCGACAGCCCAAGTGGCCGACACCGGCAGCCCCTACACCTGGACCGACTTCGACCCCGCCTTCACCGCCGTGGCCCGTGCCGCCTTCCCGGCCCTCACCCCGGCCACGCTCGCCCTCTCCCTGCGCGTATGGGGCCGCATGCACGGCCTGGTCACCCTGGAGATCGACGGCCTGCTGCGCCCGCAGATCGACGACCCGGACAGGCTGTACCGGGACGAACTCGCCGATCTTGTACGGGCGTTGGGCCTTACGGAACGGACGGGCGGCCGACCCTGATCTCCCGCCGCAGCACCTTCCCCGCCTGCGACCTGGGCACCCGCTCCCGGAACTCGATCACCCGCGGCACCTTGAACCCGGCGAGCTCACCCCGGCAGTGCTCGGCGAGGCGCGCGGCGAGCCCGTCGTCGCCCGGCACGCCCGGCTCGGGCTGCACGACGGCGGCGACCCGGTGCCCCCACTCCTCGTCCGGCATCCCCACCACGGCCACGTCGGCGACGTCCGGGTGCGCGATCAGCACGGCCTCGACCTCGGCCGGGTATACGTTCACGCCCCCGGAAATGATCAGGTCGGTGCGCCGGTCCCGCAGGTACAGCCACCCGTCCTCGTCGACGTAACCGTGGTCCCCGGCCGTGAAGTACCCGCCCCGCATGGACCGTTGGGTCTTCTCCGCGTCCTTGTGGTACGTGAACGGCACGACGGGCCGGAAGTACACCCCGCCCGTCTCCCCGGCCGGAACCGGCGCCCCGCCCGGGGAGCCGTCCTCGTCGTCGCTCAGGATCCGCACCTCGACGCCCGCGAGGGGCAGCCCCACCGTGCCGGGCCGCGCCAGCCACTCCGCGCTGCTCGCGGCGGTCACCCCGCCCTCGGTGGCGGCGTAGAACTCGTACAGAACCGGCCCGAACCAGTCGATCGCCCGCCGCTTCACGTCCGGCGGGCAGGGCGCCGCCCCGTGCACGACCGCGCGCAGACTCGACACGTCGTACCGCGCACGCACCTCCGCGGGCAGCCGCAGCAGCCGGTGCAGCACGGTCGGCACCGCGAACAGCACCTGGACGCCGTGCCGTTGGATCAGGTCGAGCCAGTCCTCCGTGCCGGGCCGTTCGGCGAGCACGACGGTGTGCCCGAGCTGCATCGCCATGTTCGCGAACAGGCCGGGCGCGGCGTGGTAGAGCGGCGCGGCGCACAGCTGCGTGTACGGCCCCGGCCGCACCCCGACCCGCGCCATGAAGTCCAGCTCGTACGGGTTCGGCCCGGGCGGCGCCTCCGGCAGCGCGCGGCGCACGGCCTTGGGGCGGCCGGTGGTCCCGGAGGTGTAGAGCATGACGCCGCCGGCGCGGGGGTGCGGGGGCGGGGTCGCGGGGGCGGCGGCGAGGAGGTCCTCGTAGGCGAGCCACCCGGCGGGAACCTGCCCGGCCGACCCCCACACCACACGGCGCCCCTCCGGCACCCCCGCCGCGTCCAGCGCGGGCCCCGCCACCTCCACCAGCGACGCGTCCACGACCACCACCCGCGCCTCGCTGTCGGCGACGACATGCGTCGCCTCGGCGCTGGTGAAGTGGTGGCTGAACGGCGTGAAGTACAGCCCCGACCGCCCGGTGGCGAGCCGCAGTTCGAAGAAGGCGCGGCTGTTGGGCAGCATCGCGGCGACACAGTCCCCCGGCCGCAGCCCCAGCCCGGCGAGGGCGTGCGCGAGCCGATCGACGCGGGCGGCGAGCTCGCCGTATGTGGTGGTGGTGCCGTCGGGCTCGACGAGGGCGGGCCGGCCGGGATGCGCGTCAGCGACGACGCCGAAGCCGACTTCCGCGCCCGCGCCCGCCGCTGTGCCCATGCTCTCCACCCCGCCCCGCCGACTTCCGTCCATGCCGCATCGTAAGCACAGGCGGCCACACTCGACACAGAATCCGGTAGCGCTGTTCGACCCGTCCCGCTCGTCGGCCCAGGTCCCAAATGCGGCGTGCCCACCGGGACCCGCGGCGGATCCGGCCCCATCGGGTGGCAGTCATGGAGGGGGCTCCGGGCCCCAGCGGTGCGGGCCGGCCTCGCGCCAGTCGATCAGTTCCGGATCGTCGATCGTCGTATCCGCCTCGGGCAGGCCCGCGCGGCGCAGGAACTCGATCACGTCGAGCAGGTTGTAGGCGATTCCCACAGGCTCGCCGCGGACCGTCACCCGCCGTCCGCCGTCCGGCAGCGGCGGGTGCACGATGACGGGCGCACCTCTGGGCATATATCCAGGATCGTCCGGCCCGACCGTTCGCGCATCCGGACAGTCCGTCGCGGGGCCGTCGCCGGGCGATCGCGGGCGTCGTCGGGCGTCGCCGGGCGTCGCCGGGCGGCTAACCCTCCGCCGGCTTCGCGTACTCCTGCGCCATGCCTCCCGCGAAGTCGTACACGACGACCGGTTCCTCACCCACGACCCAGGCATCGTGTCCGGGCGGGCACACGAACACATCGCCCGGCCCGACTTCGACCTCGCCGCCGTCGTCCATGCGGATGTGCATCCGTCCCTCGACGACGTAGCCGTTGTGGTGGATCTGGCAGCTCTCGGTTCCCGCGAGCGGTGCCACGGACTCGGACCAGCGCCAGCCGGGCTCGAAGGTGCCCACGGCGAAGTCCAGCCCGGTGAGATGGACGGCTTCGAGGTGGCCGCGGGGGAAATCGCGGCGCTCGTCCGGCTTTTCGACAGCCTTGACCTCGATCATGACGACTTCCTCCGTTCTGGCCTCGCCCGTACTTTCGGGGCCGGTCGTCTGCTTTCGGGGCCGGTCGTCGTCGCCTCGCTGTCCACGGCGGACGCCAGCGACAGCCGACCCCCACCACTCCATCGTCCGCCTGTCCACCTGGCGCCGCCACTCGGGTGAGCCTCAGCTGTCGCAGTCGCCGTCGCTGCCGCTGTCTCCGTCTCCGTCTCCGTCTCCGTCTCTGTCTCTGTCCGAACCGGACCCGAGCAGCGTCTCGATGCTTTCCGTCGCCAAAGAGTCCACGAGTGTGGCCACTGACTCATCCAGGTCTGCGCCCGTGGAAGCGAGGTGGGCCAGCAGCGCCCCACGGACAACTGACCTGACGTCGCCTGCCCCCACATCGATGTGGGCGTCCAGCAGGTCCGTCAGCTCCTTTGTGGCGGTCGCCAGGGCTTCCTCCACCGAAGAATGCGGATTCGTCGCTCCGTCCACGACCCGGCGGCACACCACGACGCTGTCGAGATTGGAGGGTTCACGGGCTCCGGCCTTGACGACACTGGTCGTCATCTCGCCCTTCACCGGTTGGACGGCCATCACGGCCCAGCCAGAGCGGCGGAGCGACTCGACGACCTGCACCCACCCACTGATCCGGGCTTGGTGGAACGTGAAGGCCAGCAGACCGCCCGGCTTCAAGACCCGCGCCGACTCGGTCCACACGGCCTCGATCGCCTTCCCGAACTCCACCGGGTCGGCATGCTGGACCTCGCCCGATCGACGGGTCGTCGCCGCGTCGGAGTACCCGGTGTACGGCCGCATGTTCTGGAGCCAGGCGTGGAAGAAGTCCGCGAGCTCGGCGTAGTGGACGTTGTCCATGTAAGGCGGATCGGTGACGACCAGGTCGACCGACCCGTCCGGGATGTCCGTCTCCGCCGAGTTCCTGGTGGCGACGTAGGCCGCCTGCCCTTGGATCGCGGCGAAGGACTTCCACGAGTCCGCGATGCTCGCGCCCACCGGCTTTGACACCCCGGAGATCCGCTCGACCCCCGCGCCCCGGTCAATGAGGTCGGCAGGTTTCGTCTTGTACTCGTGGGCTCGGTGCAGGCGGCTCTTGTAGAGGGTGGAGAACGCGCCGGAGGACTGCGACGTACCCCAAGGATGCGCCTCCAGCGGAGTCCGCTCCGGCTTGAGGATGTGGTGGCTGAACATATGCCTGACGGCACCCGTCCCCTCGCCCTTGAACGAGGTGAACAGGTTGTTGAACTCAAGCGTTCCGGAGAACAGGGCACAAAGCGCTTCGCGTTCCGGTGCGGGCCCGGTCAGGTCACGGATCGCCGTCGCGATCAGCGACAGAGATACCAACTGACGTGCGTTGAAGAAGTCGCGCCACTCCCGGAAGTTCCACTTCAGGGCCTGGTCGGTGTTGTTGCCGGGAGCGAGCTGTCCGCGTGGAAGCACGGCGGACTGCGGAAGACCCGCGAGCGCTTCGACGCACTCGTCGTAGAGCCCACGGTCCCATTCGGTGATGGCTTCGTAGCTTTTCGACCCGTCCGGGTTGGCCACCATCTTGGCGTACATCTCGTATCCCGGCCGCGCCCCGTCGAGGGCGCCGAGAATCTTGAAGCTGTGACCGTTCCCGCATGTCGCCCATTGGCCCCGCGCCGCACCGTGCTGCGTGACCCTGTGGCCCTTCGGACATGTCTCGGCAACGAAGTCGTACCGGCTCTCCCAGACCGAGAGACAATCGGGACAGACAATCTGCGCCTTGGGCACTCGCTTCGGGTACGCGTTCTTGGAGAACACCGGCGAGCCGAACAAGCGAACTGCTTCGGAGCACTCGGGACAGTCGACGGTCGCGACCCAGAAGTAATAGAGAACAGTCCTCCCGTCCTCTGTGCGGTGGAGTCGGTCGACCTCTGCCCGACATGCCGACTCGACCTCTTTGTAGGCCGCTTCAAGGGCGCCGAGGTCCCACGGCTGAACAGCTTGACGCTGCACGAGCGTCGCCACCGGGTTGATGTCGAAACAGACGGCCTTGGCCCCGAGTTTGAGGGCCTCCACGCCGGTCACACCCGAGCCTGAGAAAGGGTCGAGCACAACGGCTCCCGCCAGATCGAGCGACGATCCGTAGGCCCCCACGGCGTCGGCTCCCTCAGGCGTCGCCGCCGACGTAATGATCCCCCGGAAGACGGTGCCGAGGCGCTTCGCCCACCACTTGTGGGTGCTGGTGGCCGGGCGGTGGACTTCCTTGCGCCAGGACTCCTTCGTGCCGACCTCGCTGAGCATCGCCGCCGGAAAGTCCGACTCCAGGCTGGTGCGCGGCGGCACTACGACTGCCACGGCCCACCTCCCGCGAGGGAAACCGGCTTGGAGTCGCCCGCGCCACGCGAACGATAGGCCCGGAAGCTGTGCACCTTGCCGAAATGGGGATTCGGCGCGTGGTGCGTCACCATCTCATTGGTCTGGAGGTTGAATTCGTACGACACGATGACCTCGTCGACCTCGGTCCGATCGAGCTCCCCCACCTGGACAAGGGCGTCCGACTGCGGCTCGAATTCAGCGGGCACGATCAGGGTCGCGAGCCCGGCGGTTCCGGAAGCCAGCGCGAACGGCGTCGGCACGACGTACATCTTGCGATCGCGGACCAGGATGTCGCCGTACGAGCCGAAGCCACGGAACGACTTGTTCTTGTGGACGTATTCGCTGTCGGCATTGAGGAAACTGCCGTGGCAGACCACCAGGTCCACGACCGGGTACTCGTCGACGCCGCGCTCCGCCTTCGGGTAGCGGCCGAACACATAGAAGACCTCACGCCCGCCGTGGTCACCGGTGGGCACCTGGGAGTTCGAGTCGTAGTCCGCCTCGCGGCCGGGAAATTCCAGACCTTTGACCTCATACCCCTCGGGGTGATGGATGAGCCGGAAGTCCGGATAGGTGTTCCGCCCAGGATCGTCGTACGAAAGCCCGCATGCCTCTATACGATCCTGCACCCAGTTCTGGAAGTGATACTCCTTGTCACTGGCGGACACGCGCCGAATCAAGTCACCGTCCGCCCGAGCGCGCTCACACTCCAGAAACACCTGCTCAACCGCGCTCACTGCCACCCTCTGTCACTCTCTATAGCTCAGCGTCCACCAGGACCGCCGCCCCCGGCGGTCCACCCGGACCGCCGGGGGCGGCGACGATGCCCCGAGGCTACAGAACAAGCGCCCATGCATGGCCCCGCGTCGGCAGAACCCGCTGAGGGCCTCGGGTGGCGACCGTTCTCGGCCGGCCCCCGAACCGGCAGCAGCGCCGGATTTGCCTGGTCAGTCGTTGACGCAGGTGTTGCCGAAGGCCGGGTTGAGCAGACCGACGATGTTGATGGTGTTGCCGCAGGCGTTGACCGGAATGTGAACCGGGACCTGAATGGTGTTGCCCGAGATCACGCCCGGCGAGTTCAGGGCCGCGCCCTGGGCGCCGGAGTCGGCGGAGGCAATGCCGGCCGCACCCATGACGAGCGCGCCGGTGCCCAGCGCCACCGCCGTCGTCTTCTTCATTGCGGACATTTTTCGTTCTCCTTGCATGAGTCCCGACAGGACGGCGCCCGGCGAGCCACATCTGGCATCACGCACACGGAGCAACGCCGCCGGGCACCTGAACTGATCAACGCCCTGCCGGGCACTCGGACACGCCGGCTCCCCCAGTTGCCGACTACCCGGATGCGGTCGGACGGGTCAGCCTGGCTTGCAGTCGGTGGGCCGGACGCTCTGCACCGCGTCCAGCTTGTTGCGCCACTCCCAGTTGGGGCTCCGGTCGCCCGTCCAGATCGTCCGGTAGAGGCAATCACCGGGCCCGACCCAGTCAAGGGCGTAAACAGTGACGTCGGCGTTCGACTCGAAGGAGGCGGCATTGTTGTGCAGCGGCGCCGGTACGTCGGCGTAGCCCGGCGGGCGGTAACACCAGCTCGCCCCGGCGTAGCCAGGTTCGGTGTGGAAGCAGACCTCTCCTACTCCGCGTTCCAGGGTGCGGGTGCCTTCGGCGGACGCCGGGGTGGCCGATAGGAAACCTGCGGCAAGGACGATGGCGAGGGCGGCGGCTCGACGAGACATGTCGGTGGATCCCCCAGACGTGGTGGCTGGCACTCGTGCACGCCAACCCTCCCCAGCCGCCCTCGCAGCCAAGCACCCTGCCACCCGCAGCGGTGACTAGTCACACCGCAGCCTTCGCAGAAGTCTGCCCCTGCAACAACAGCGACCGGGTCCGGCGATCGGCCCAGAGGGGCGGCGATCGGCCGTTCCGCCCTCGATGGGGCCGGGCATGAAAAAACCCCAGGTCACGGCGAGTGAGTCCTGGGGTTAATCCGAGCCGCCTTCGGGATTCGAACCCGAGACCTACGCATTACGAGCTCAAGATCGAAGGTGACTCGGGGGTTCAGGTCCTGACGCTGCATGACGGTCCGTGCAGGTCAGAGGACCCAAGGCGTTCACCGTGTACCAAGGCATGTCGGCCGATCCGAGGCAGTACGGGCACGCATTGGGCACGCACCGCCAGCCGTTCAACCTGAGCGGCAGAAGGGCCGCGCGGAACGTTCCGCGCGGCCCTTTCGGCTGCACTGGCAGTACCGAGGGCGCCGTTACCGCTGTGTGGAGGGTTGTTGTGCGGCAGGGCCGCCAAGGCCATTGAGCGCGAGTGCGAGAGCTTCGGCGCCGTGGGGGGTGATGTGCCGGTCGTCCATCGCGATGGTGAGGTCTTCAGCGGTTGCCCGTACGACGGCGGGTGCGCCGTCGTCGAGGCGGGTTCGAATTACGTTGATCACGTTCGCCCCCCTTGCGCGGTGCGCCTCGGTGGAGGGGCGTGCGCGTTCCTGGCGTGCTGGATGCTGTGTGGCGGCCGCTCAGCCCCACGAGGTGTCGCCGCTGACCTGCGGGGCGCCGCCGGCGGTCTGGGGGGTGGTGGCGCTTGCGGCCGGATCTACCGCGGGACCGGGCGAGCCCCAAGAGGTGTCAGTGGGAGTACCCCAAGAGGTGTCGGCACGGACGCTGTGGCTCGGTTGGTCGTGAGTGGTGAGGCCGAGTCCCGTTGCAAGTGCAGCGGCGAGCAGGAGGGGCGCGAGGAGCTTACGGAATCTGTGGGTGCGGACCATGCTGGGGTACCCCCTTGACTTGACTGTGCCGATCGAACAATCGTGCGGCATATGCGTCTACGAAGGGTTACGCTCCATGTTCGATGGGTCAACATTCAAGTGAACCGCGAGGTAAAACGCGGAAGTTCAAGAACGCGAAGGCTCAAAGATGGACAACCCGGTCACCACATCGGTAGCACGTGCCTTTCACGACTCCCTCACGCTTTCGGAGAGCGAACGGGAGCTGTACCGGCGCATCGCCGGCGGCGAGTTCGTGCACGAGCGGACTCCCGAGCTCGACCGCCTGCTCGGCCTGGGTCTGGTCATCCGCGAGCCGCTGCAAGACGGCCGCTACCTTCCGGTGCCCACGGGGCGTATCGCGCGGCGCCTGCTCGCGACCGAAAGTGACGTGCTTGAGCAGTCGGTTGCCCGCCTCGCCGAGATTCCGGCGCTGGTGGCCGATCTGCGATCGATGAACCCTCGCGAGGCGCCGCAGGGCGATGCGGTCGTGCAGTGGCTTGATGGCGTGGACGCCGTCAACGAGGCGATAGCCACGGCTGCGGACGCGGCTACCACCGAGATCCTGGCCGCGCAGCCGGGCGAGCGCCCGCGCAAGGTGCTGGAGAAGTCGATGTTCCGCGACGCCGACGCGTTGCGGCGCGGCGTGGCGATGCGGACGCTGTACCACGTGAGCGCACGCAGCAATCCGGCTGTGCGGCAGCGGGTCGACGTGATGTCTCCAGTCGGCGGTCAGTACCGGACCCGCAGTGCGATGTTTCAGCGGTGCGTGGTCATTGACCGGCGCTGGGCTGTTGTGGGCGATCACGCCGAGGGCCGGCCCCCTGCCGATGGCGCGTACGTCTTCCGGTCACCGGCTATCAGCGCCTTCATCGCGGATGCGTTCGACTTGGAATGGACGCGCGCGGAGGAGTGGTACGCCGATGGTGGCGAGGGCGACACCGTGACGACGCCGATTCAGCGCACGATCCTGCGCGAGCTGCACAGCGGGCAGGATCAGCAGCAGGTCGCCAAGCTTCTCGGCTACAGCACCAAGACCGTGAACACGCACTTGCGACGCCTGTGCACGCGGCTGGAGTTGAAGACGGTGTATCAGCTCATGGCCTGGTGGGGGTCGTCGGCCGCGAGCGCCGAGCGCGAGCTCGACGACTAGTGTCCTGCGCCGCCAGCGCGTTGAAGAAGTCCAGCGGGGTGTCGGCGGCGAAGCCCCTTTGAGGGCAGATGTGTTCGCGCCTGTCCCAGCGGAAATCCACGGGCGCACGCTGACAGCTCGCGGGATCATGAGACATGAGTCCGGATGACTGGCACCTCACCGAACACCTCGACGACTTCCTCGCTCGCGCCGGAGACTTCCTGTGCTCGCGGCCTGCCCTGCACACCGTCCCGCTGACGGTGACCGAGACACTGCGTACGCACGGGGCGGACGCATACGGTGCCGACGCCCCCATCTTCGGCCTGCTGGAGCGGGCGGGCGAGGTCTGCGCGGCCTTCTTCCGTACCCCGCCCCGCCCCCTGACACCCACTCCCCTCACCCCCGGAGAGGCCGACAGCCTCGCCGCCCACCTAGCCTGCCTCGGCCACGCCCTTCCCAGCATCAACGCGGACCGCGACACCGCCAGCTTCTTCGCCGAGGCTTGGCAGCGACACACGGGCGCGATACCGACGCTGCACGAGCGGAAGCGTCTGTACCGCCTGGGCACGCTCACGCCACCGGAGCCGTTCCCTGAGGGCCGGGGGCGCATCGCGGACGAGGAGGACCGCGAGCAACTCATGCTCTGGCACCGCGAGTTCGTCACCGACATCGGGGGAACCCCCTCTGCGGACAACAGCTCATGGGCAGACACACGCATCGCCGACGAACGCGTCACGCTCTGGGAAACCCCCGACGGCACACCCGTCTCCATGGCGGGCAGGACCCCCATGGTCGCGGGCCAGATCCGGATCGCTCCCGTCTACACCCCGGCACACCTGCGCGGCCGCGGTTACGCGGGCGCCGCGACAGTCGAGGTGAGCCGGACCGCGCTAGCCGCCGGCGCCGCGGAGGTCCTGCTGTTCGCGGACCTGGCCAACCCCACCAGCAACGGCCTCTATCAGCGGATTGGGTACCGCCCGGTCGCCGACTTCGCGGTGTACGACTTCTAGTGCGCCGCTCCGGAGAGCCGGCGAAGAAGTCCAGAGGGCCCCGTAGCGGGCAGCGCAGCGAGCACATCTTCGCTGGCCCTCTTCAGCGAACTTCCAGCACAGGACACTAGGAGCCGCGGGGCGTCTCGTCCGGTGCAGGGCCCTCCCCGGACGCGAAGCGCTTCAGCAGCTCCCCCACCTTCGGCATGTCCTCCGCGGAAAGCCCCGGGACGTGCGCGACGACGACCGTGGCCTCTGAAGTCGAAGCGTTGAGCGGGTCGTCCGCGACCAGGCCGACGTATTCCTCGGCGACAGCGATCTGCACCTTCCGCAGCGGGAGGCCCAGGCCCGCGGCAAAGGCGCGTACGACCTTCCGCTCAATCCTGATCGGCTGCCCCTGGGCCACCTTCCACACCGTCGACGGCGAGAGGGCATGCCCGGTTTCGGGGTCTACCGCGCCCTCGGCCCACTTCCGGAAGGTCATCCCCTTGGGCCTGAGCGCCTCGCGCACAAGATCGGCAAAGGGAGTTCCGGCGCCTTCCTCCGGCTCCTTCACGTTCCCTCTCCTGTTCTCGTAGAGAAACACAAACGCTGCCATCTAAGCAGTCATCACCCCGACTGAACACCCCTCCAAGCTCGTTGACGTGCGCATCCCGGACACTTACGGTTGACCGCATTCGAGAACAGAAACAGACGTATTGCCTGCACCGCGGCTGTCTACGCCTGTAGCTGTTCGAGTTCTCGCACACATGGAAGGGGGAGCCATGGCCGACCGGGTGCCGCAGATCACGCCGCCCGACGCCGACGAATGGCCAGAGCCGACGCCCGAGCAGCTCGACCTCGTCCGCCGAGCCCTCGCCCCCGCACATTCACCGCGCCCGCGCCGAGCAGGCCAAGCGGCCGAAGGCAGCATGAGGAGAGATCAGCACGTGAGCGACGTTGAGTTCATCGGACCGCCGCCCCAGCACAAGAACACCAAGCACGCACGCATCGCTGCCGAGCTGCGGCAAAAGCCCCACGTGTGGGGCGTGGTGCGCAAGCCGGCATCGATCAGCCGCGCATCTTCCGCGGCGCAAGCCATCAAGACCGGCCGCCTGGCCGCGTACGAGCCGGCGGGGTCGTTCGAGGCCGTCGCCTGCACGGTCGGCGAGGGCAAGAACAAAGAGCACCTCGTCTACGCCCGGTACGTCGGGGGACATGAGGTAACCGCCGGCGGGCCAAAGGCAGTCGCCGCCGACGCCGCGCAGTGAGCTACGGGCCCACCGTTCCTCTGCTGTGCGGGCATTGGGATGACACCGCCAGCCGCCGATGCAACGCCATCGGCGTACGTCGCTACCTAACCGGCTATCGCTGCCCCCTGCATACCCCCGCTGCTCTCGCCGGACATCCCGAGACGCCCGGGGCACCAACACCAGTGAGGAGACGGGTCGTTGAGCCGCGCCGCGACGGATTGGGTGTGGGACCACGCCACCGCCCGAGGCACCGCTCGCACGGTGCTGCTCGCCATAGCTGACAAGGCGAACACGGACGCCGTCGCCTACGCCGGTACCGCGATGCTCGTGCAGCGCACCCGTGCGGCCCGCTCGACCGTGCGCGACGCTGTCGACGCGCTGCTCGACTCGGGCGAGCTCGCCGTCGTCCAGGGTGTCACGGGGCCCCGCGGAGAAACGGTTTACCACCTACCGCTCGTCGCAGACCACACGCGCACAGACGGGGCCGAAAAACGGTCCGGGCCGGATTCTGGCCCGGACCGAGGACCGGCCCCCTGGGGGCCGGAATCCGGTACGGAAGAGGGCTGGAATCCAGCCCGAGGGGGAGCGGGAACCGGCCCCCAGAACAAGAAGAACAGGAAGGAACGAGAAGCACAGCAGCAGCCGCGCGCGAACGCTCCTGCCTGCTCCCTGCTGATTTCCGAACTGCACCCCCTCGGCGCCGCCCTCGCCTCCGCTGGCGTCGCCGTCCGCTGGTCCCTCGGACTCGGCGAGCAGCGCGACGTCTGGCGTCTTGTCCAGCAGCACGGCGTCGAGGCCCTCGTCGAGCTCGCCGCCCGGCGCACCCAACCCGGTACCGAGCCGAAACCGGCCCGCTACTGGATGCGCGTGTGGGGCGACCTCAACCGCGCACCGTCCGCCCACCCCGGCTCCAACGTCGTGGCGCTGCGCTCCCCGGGCCCCGCCGCCTACACCGACAACCTCGCCGCCGGCCTCGCCCTGCTGAAAGCCCAGAAGGAGGGCACCTCATGATCGACGAACACATCGCCGCCCTACTCGCCTACGCCGGCCGCCTCGACTCCCGCGTGCGCCGCGCCCTCGCCGACCCGCAGCAGTCTGCCCGCACCATCGCCGATTGGACGACCGTCCTCGCCGACGTGCCCGCGACCCTGACGGACACCGGTTGGGACGCCTCGCAGGCTGTGCGCCGCTACTACGAGCAGCGCGGCGGCGACCGCTCGGCGCAGTTCCGCGCGGTCGAGCCACACGACGTGCTCGCCGCATGGGCGCCCCACCGCGCCGAGCTCATGAACCGGCACACCGACCCCGTACCGGCCGCCGACCCCGACGACCCGGAAGCGTGGCGCGAGGAACTGCTCGGCACCCGGGCCGCGGTCGCCCACGGGCACACCCCGCCCGCGCAGTACCGCGCGGTGATCGATCCCGCAGGGCAGAAACGTCTCGCCGTCCTCATGGCCCAAGGCGACCACGGCCCCCGCCGCTACCTGCCCGAGCACGTCGCCGCCGAGCTCGCGCCGTTCCGCCCCGCCCAGGCCCGGCGTGAGGCACTCGTCGCAGAGGGACTGCCCGACCCACTCGGCGCCAAGTGCCCGCACTGCCGCGCCGAGACCGGCAAACGCTGCCGCAGCGGCTACCGCCGACACCGCGAGATCAGCGGCGTGCACCCCTCTCGCATCGAGGTCGTCGTCGCCCAACTCGGCGACCAGGACGACCAGGACGACGCCGAGCAGGTCCGCCTCGCCCGCCTTATGTGCCAGCCCCCCACCCCGCGCGAACGCCGCGCCCGCCACACCTCCGGAGGCACCCACCGATGACCCCGGCCGCAGCGCGCGCCACGATCGCCGCCCACCTCACCGACGAACTCGACGTGCCACCACACCTCGCCACGCTCACCGCCGCATCCCTCGCCGACCGCCTCGCCATCGAGGGATGGGAGATCACCAGCACCACGCAGCCACGACCGGTCGCGCCTCGCGCGCGGGAGACCTCGCGCGCTCGGCGCCTCGCCGCCCACCTGACCCGCCGTGCCCGCGCGGACCGCTCAGGACTCCGACGACCGCACGCGTCCGGCACCCGCGGCGCGTGCCCGCCGCACTGCGCCACCTGCACCGCACTGAACGAGGGGGACGCACGATGAACACCCACGCCCGTACCGATTCCCGCCGCGGACGCCGCGAGCAGCGCGACAGCCAGCGGGAGGCCCGACGTGCCCGCTTGCACGTCCTGCTCACCCGGGCCGATCGGGGCGTGCTCACCGCGGAGGAAGCCGCTCGACTGCGCGCAGACGTCGAGGCCGAGGTCGCCGAGTGCGACACCTACCGCCGTAGTGCCGGCGGACAGCAGGCAGCAGCCATGCGCTTGCTGCGCCGGGTCGAGGCCGCCGAGCAGTGCATCGCCGAGACCGAGGTCGAGCGCGACGAGTACGCCGCCAAGGCCGAGGACCTGCGCGGCCACACGGCTATGGCGGGGCGCCGATGAGCTACGCCACCGCCGTACACGAGACCGTCGCCGCCCTGCGCACCATCCGTGAGCAGTGGGGCGAGTTGCTGCTGGCCATCGAGACCCCGCCCGCGGACGTGTGGCCGCCGCGGCAGCTCGCGCACACCCTGCGCACCGCAGGTGACGAGCAGCTCGATGTCGTCGACCGTGACCCGCTCGTGCTGCGCGAGCACCCCGCCCCGCTGAACGTGGATGCGCTCGACACCGGCCTCGCTATTGAACGCGCCGTGTTCGCCCTCGCCGACACCCTCGCCGCCGGCGTCCAGCACGCCGAGCACGGCGACCCGCGCCGGTGGGAGTTCCAGAACCCGGGCGCAGCAGGCGCGCGGAGCGCGGCAGGGTCGCGGGCACACGGGGTGCACTTCGCGTGCGTGTGGGTCGAGGGCCGTGTGCGTGACGAGGACACCGGACCCGAGCGGCAGCTCGACGGCGCCCTCGGCGCGCCGCCGTTCGCTCCCCTGCCGCCGCATCTGCTGCACGAGGCGCGGCGTACGGCACGGGTCGCGGAGGGTCGACTGCTGCGGACGCTCGGCCTCGACCCACGCAGCACGCCCCTACCGGGTCGAGCATGTCCGTGGTGCGCCGGCGAGCTCGAACTGCACACCGGCCCCCAGCAACCTCCGACTGTGACCTGTTCGACCGGGCCCGATTGCACCGCGACAGTGGGCCTCGACGAGCACGGTCGGCGCAACTGGCCCTGGCCTGACCTGCTGCGCCTCCTCGCCGCTCTCGACACGGGGTATCACCAGGGAACCAACATCTGAGCAACTTGAGTGGCTGAGCGGTAGATGCCCACGAGCTAGTGACGGACTTCTATCGCTGTCCGCTCTGGCCTCGCTATTTCCGGCGGATCTGATATGCGTAACCGCGACCTGCCGTTCCAGGCTTGTGCTCAATTTCCTTCGCCTTAATTAGGCTTTCGAAGATTTTTTTCATTTTGCTCTCACTATCAACACCCGTCATTTTACGAGCCTGCTCGTTGCGAATGGAGTCATTCGACTTTAGGAAGTCGACCACCTGCTGAGCGGGCGACGCGAGGCTCTCGTGCCGAACCACCACTAGGACAGCGTTGTCCGTCTCGCTGATTTCGGGTGATTTAAGATTCAGCTTCTTCATGGACTCGAACGCAGTATTGAGCCCTTCGCCGACATCTTTATTCGGGGGGTTCGGAAATCGGTTCAGGTGGCGGACCAAGTAGGGGTTCCGACTGAGCCGCTCGTCCAGAATGTTATCTACGGTGATATGCCCAGGGAGGCGCCCCGGGCTTTGAATTTCGATCCTATTCTCGAAGATCCGAACGTGCACGTCGTCCGTGATGGAGTAATCACGGTGCAGGACAGCATTAGTGATGATCTCGTGGAGAGCTTCATGCGGATACCGCACGCTGCGCAGGCCGTCTTCATCGAGGAAGGCGGCAGCAGCTACGATATCAACGGTTCGATCAACAGCGTCGTAGATCTGCTTGTACAGAGGACCTTCGATCGTGGCCGGATCTTCAACGAGGCGATCGCGAGATTGCTCCTCGCTACTGTACCGATAGATCTTGATCCCACACCGCTTAGGAAGGCATGCCTGCGGCTCGTCCGCGAACAGCAACGCAGCTGCCACAATAGGCTTCCCGGCCACGGTGAGGTGCTGCTTGTGGAGGTACGTTTCCGGCTCTCCGACCGGGACGGCCGTAAGGAGGTACTCGATGATCGCCTCAGAGTTGGTGACGACCCTCAGGTCGATCGGCAGCGTCTCGGTCTCGAAGGACTCGATTCCCTTCTGGCGGCGGAGGGCAAGCACTTGCTCATCCGACACAACCGGAACGTTCTGCGCACCAAGACGCTTGTAGATCTTCCCGTCCGGGGCCCTCCTGATGACGCGAGACTTACGGGAATTAACATGCAGGACGAATCCACTCTCGCCTTCGACACTGAGGAACTCCCCATCGATGTCTGTACCGAATGGAGAGACCTCCTCCAGTACGTGCACAAGCTGATTTGCGTCTTCAGGATCCGGGAATCCGTCCCACGTGAAGCTTCCACCGGCAGACGACTCAGAAACCCCGATGTACAAGTCGCCACCGTCTGCGTTACAGAACGCAGAGACCGCCTTCGCAACCTTGGCTGGAGCAATCCTCCGATCCTTGAAATCAAGGAAATGCCCCTCGTGCTGGCTGAGTAGACGCTGCTTCTCGTCCAGCGAGATGTTTACCGCGTCGAACACCGATCCCCCTCTTTGGCAAATTCCCCTGAATTGCCGATTCGTTACCCTGGTGGCCCACTCAACCAGAGGAGCTTACGTAGTTGTCTCCATCCGGCCAGATCACAGAAATTTGCACATCGCCGCACAAGTTAATCAAATCCTGCCTTGGCCTTGACGGAACAAGCAGTTCAAGCGATGGGCGGGGATTAATATGTCGGCGATAGTCGAAGAGTTGTCCGATCGCTGTCCGCACAGCCTCTCTCGTCACCGACCCTTTAGCCTCAATCAAGACATTTTCGGTCGCATCAAAGATGTCCGTATACAGTGGCTTGAGCTCGCCCGGGGGAGTAATCCGCTGCCGCACAATCTTGTGGCCCAGCAACCGAAGATGTTCTGCATAGGCGAGGGCTAGCGCCGCTTCTCGACGCTCGGCCTCATACGGCTCTCGTGCCGGGTCTACGAGAGATCGCTCTGTGTGCTGCTGTTCAACATCCACTTCGTCCACTCGCAGTTCAGGCGGCGGCGTGTATGGCAACTGCACCCCTTCCCGGGGTGCGGCATCGATGGGCCGCAAGCGGAACATGATCACGCTTCGAACCGGCCCATCGCCCGTTTCTGGAGCGTCAGTTAGGTACCACGGACGCTCGGCAGGCAGGGTGAACTGTCCCAGGTACTGACACACGCCAGACGAGACTCCGCGGAAGAGGCGCAGAGCACGGCCGTCCCGCTCGTGATTGAAGATCGCAAGGTTCCCTTGCGTCATC
The DNA here is from genome assembly GCF_000414115.1 of Streptomyces aurantiacus JA 4570. Taxonomy (GTDB): domain Bacteria; phylum Actinomycetota; class Actinomycetes; order Streptomycetales; family Streptomycetaceae; genus Streptomyces; species Streptomyces aurantiacus_A. The sequence continues at coordinate 52,362 of NZ_AOPZ01000422.1, read as the reverse complement.
TTCTGGTCGCCCACCTGCCCCTCACCTGCGTAGTGGTAGCAACCGTCATCTCCCCATCCGTCGAAGTAGCCATGCCTGTGCCCCTTGGCCGGATCAGTGAACAGCAGGACGTTCGGCGTGACACGCGACGGTCCGATCCCCCCTTGTCTGCGCCCGCCGTACTCCTCATGGATCGCCACCCGTTTGAGCTGCTCTCCGACCTCGATGTTCCAATCCGTCACGCGCAAGCCTCCGAAAATTTTAGGGCAGATTCCGACCCTAAATATGGAGGCTACCGCCCATCGCGGCGCGGGGTCCACCACTTTGCGCGCCGAAACCCTGAGCCAAGGGGGTTTGCCCCAGCGGTACGCCTGCCCCCGGGTCAGCGAACCGCCCCGCCAGCACGAGAGGCGCGACCCCACGGTTGCGCCGTTATTGTTTCGTGACCTAATGTTGGGGGCGCCTCCGGCGTGCCCGGAATCAGGCCCCTCCTCTCGCCCCGCCGCGCTCCCCCCTCCTGCGGCGGGGCCTTTGCATGTCCGCCCGCGGGAGGTGATCTCGTGGCCGAGCCGATCACCGACCGCGACCGCACCCGGGTCCGGGAACTGCACAGTCAAGGCAAGACCCGTAACGCCATCGCCCGCGCCATCGGCCGCAGCCCGTCGAGCGTCTCGAAGATCGCAGCCGACCTCGGCCTCGCCTTCGCCGGTGGCGCCCGCGTCGCCGCTGCGACCGAGGCACACCGGGCCGATGCCGCCGCACGGCGCGAGCAGCTCGCCGACGACGCCCTCGACGGCGCCCTCGGCCAGGTCGAGCGCACTACGGCCGCGGACAGCGCACGCGATGCCCGCGACCACGCCACCGCTGCCCGCGCTCTGACCGAAGTACACGCTCGCGTCGCCGAACTCGCCCGCCAGAGCGGGACCGGCAGCAAGGGCACCGCGATGCTCGACCGCCTCGCCGACGCCCTGATCGGTCCGGCCGGAGGTGACCGCGAGGGGGAGTGATGTCCGCCCCTCTCCCCCTGTCCGACAAACAGCTCGACTCCATCCGCCAGGCCCGCGCGCGCATCAACATCTGGCACGGCTCGGTTCGCTCCGGCAAGACCATCGCGAGCCTGTTGTGCTTCGTGCTGCTCATCCGCCGCGCGCCCGCAACGGGCCTGATCGTCATCTGCGGGCGCAGCCTGCAAACGATCGAGCGGAACATCATCGAGCCGTTGCAGGATCCCGCCCTGTTCGGGGACGTCGCCGACGAGGTGCGCCACACCCGCGGTGCGACCACAGCGGTCATCATGGGGCGCGTCGTCCATCTGATCGGCGCGAGCGACGCACGGGCCGAGGGGCGGCTGCGCGGCCTGACGGCCGCGCTCGCCTACGTCGACGAGATCACCCTGCTGCCGGAGCCGTTCTTCGTGCAGTTGCTCGCCCGTCTTTCCGTGCCCGGCGCCAAGCTGCTCGGCACCACGAATCCGGACTCGCCGCGGCATTGGCTGCGCACGGACTACCTCGACCGCGCGAACGAACTCGACCTCGCCGCCTGGCACTTCAAGCTCGCCGACAACCCGTCACTGTCACCGGCCTATGTCGCGTCACTGACCGCGGAGTACACAGGTCTTTGGCGCCGCCGCATGATCGACGGGGCGTGGGTCGTGGCCGAGGGCGCGATCTACGACATGTACGACGAGGCCCGGCACGTCGTTGACGAACTGCCCACCGTGACCCGGCACTGGGTGGGTGTTGACCACGGCACGTCGAACCCCTTCGCCGCCGTACTGCTCGGCCTGGGCGACGACAACCGGCTGTACGTCGTGGCCGAGTGGCGCCACGAGGCGCGCAAGGTGCACCGACAGATGACCGACGCGCAATACTCCGCCGGCCTACGCGCGTGGCTGGCCGACCTCGGCGTCGAGCCGGAGTGGACGTTCGTGGACCCCAGCGCCGCCGCCTTCTCCGTGCAGCTCTGGCACGACGGGCACCCCGGCATCGCCAAGGCCAGCAACGCCGTCATCGACGGGATCTGCTCGACCGCGACCGCCCTCGACTCCGGTCTGCTGCGCATCCACCGCTCATGCACGGGCCTGCTCGACGAGCTGCCCGGCTACGTGTGGTCCGAGGAGGCCGCCGAGCGCGGCGAGGACAAGCCCGTCAAGCGCGACGACCACAGCCTCGACGCCCTGCGCTACGTGGTGCACAGCACTGCCCAGGAGTGGCGTCCCCTGCTGCCGCAGGCCGCCTGACGCCGGCGCACCGGCGCCCGATCTGAGATAGCCGCGGGGGGGCCGTGCCGGACCTGTGGACCGACCGATTCCTCGCCCGCCTCATCGGCACCGACAGCGGATGCTGGCAGTGGACCGGCCATATAGCCGCCAACGGCTACGGGCAGTTCTGGCTCGACGGCCGTACCCAGTACGCGCACCGCGTCGCGTACACCGCTGTCCGCGGGCTGATACCGGCTGAGCTCGAACTCGACCACCTGTGCCGCAACCGGGCGTGCGCCAATCCCGACCACCTCGAAGCGGTCCCGCACCGCACCAACGTCCTGCGCGGCGTCGGATTCTGCGCCCACAAGGCACGACAGACGCACTGCATTCACGGCCACGCATTCACCACGGCCAACACCTACCGCGACCCCGCCAACGGCACCCGCAAGTGCCGCACCTGCCGGGCCGCCGCACGTGCCCGCTCACGACACCGACGACGGGGGGTGCACCGTGCCGCTGCCTGACTCTGGCACCCCGTGGCCACCCCCTGAGTTCGCCGCCCAGCTCGCGGAAATGCGCATCAACGACGCGTGGTACACCGGCGACGCCCGCCGCCTGGCCCGCGTCTACACCCACCACCAGCGGCCCGCCGAGCGGCGCCGTCTGTGGGGCAGGAAGTCGGCCGAGCACCGCGTCGGCCGCAGGGACCACCGCTTGCACGTCCCACTCGCCGGCGACATCGCGAGCACCTCCGCCGACCTGCTGTTCGCGGACATGCCGACGATCACCGTCGGCGACACGGCGACTCAGGCCCGCCTCGACGAGCTGCTCGACGAGGGCCGCGCCCAACAGACGTTGCTCGGTGCCGCCGAGCAGGCCGCCGCCCTGTCCGGGGTGTTCCTGCGCGTCACCTGGGACCGCGAACTCGCCGACCGCCCGCTCATGACCGTCATGCAGCCCGACGCAGCGTTGCCCGAGTTCCGGTGGGGCATGCTGCGGGCCGTGAGCTTCTGGCGGGAGCTTCCCGGCAGCACCGACGCGACCGTGTGGCGCCACATCGAGCGGCACGAGCCGGGCCTCATCCTGCACGCCCTGTACGAGGGCACCGCCGACAACCTCGGCCGCGCCGTCCCCCTCACCGAGCACTACGAAACCGCGAGCCTGGCCGACTCCCTCGGCCAGGACGGCGTCAGCATCGCCACCGGCATCCGCGACCTCACCGCCGCGTACGTGCCGAACATGCTGCCCAACCGGCTGCACCGCGGCTTCGACATCGGCCGCAGCGACTACGCCGCCCCGATCTACGACCTGTTCGACGCGCTCGACGAGACATGGACCTCGTGGATGCGCGACATCCGCCTCGCCCGCGCCCGCCTGATCATCCCGGACGGGTACATGCGCGACGAAGGCCCCGGCAACGGCGCCTCGTTCGACGACGACCGCGAGGTCTGGCAGGCCCTGAAGATGCCGCCCAACGACGGCGCGAGCATCACCCTGGCCCAGTTCGCGATCCGGGTCGAGGAACACCGCGTCACGGCCGAGTCCCTGACCCGGCAGGCAGCCCAGGCCGCGGGGTACTCGCCGCAGTCGTTCGGCCTCGACGGCGAGGGCCAGGCCGTGACCGCGACCGAGGTCGACAGTCGCGACCAACGGAGCATGGTCACCACGCGCAAGAAGGCCGGGTACTGGCGTCACGGCATCGCCGACATGACGCACGTGCAATTGCAGCTTGATGCCGTCCAGTTCGGCCGCCGCATCACACCCGAGCGTCCACACGTGGAGTTCGGCGACGGAGTCACCGAGTCCGAGCAGGCCCGCGCGACCACACTCGACCTACTCAGCCGCGCAGGCGCCGTCTCCACGGGCACGAAGGTCAAGATCCTGCACCCCGACTGGGACGACACCGCAGTCAAAGCCGAGGTCTCCGCAATCCTCGCCGAAACCGGAGCAGCCGTGCCCGACCCCGTCGGAACTTTCCCGCACATCTAGCGTGCGTTCGGCTGTACTTTGCGCCACCCTGCGCCATCATCGTGAATGACGCTCGTCACTGGGGGGCTCCATGGAGTGGTGGCAGTGGATCATCAGCACCGTACCTGGAATGGCGATCTTGCTACTCACAGGGCGCCGTTCGGTGGTCCGTTGGATCGCACGCGAATCACTAGAAAGCCCGCGCAGCAGGTCTCAGGCCAATGTTGCGCTAGGTGACTCGTCGACCGGCATAAAATTCGGCGAAGTTTCCGGCACAGTTCGCATTCACCAATCGGGCAAGGAAAGTCACAGAGACGGCGCCCATGACCCATTACCCCCAAAGCCGGGTGGTTCAGCACGCGGCCAGGGCGGGGAACCAGAATGACCTCGCCGTCGGGCCCTCAGCCCCAGCCAGATGAAACAACTGGTAGCTCTGCGCCTACCGGTGAACAGCTTCCACAACCAGGACCGAACGGCGACCCAACCGCCGGGGCACTCATTGCCATCGACGCCCACTTCAAAATGATCTTCATCGTCGTCGTAGCCTTTACCGCGGCATTCTGGTTGGGCTACTACGGCTTGATTATTTTCGGCTCCGAGAGCGAGACAACAAAGAACGCCGCAGACACCCTCAAAACGGCGGCTAGCTCAGGTGTTGGCAGCATATTTGGGCTACTCGGTGGAGCCGCAACCGGACGTGGCGGCGCCTGAACCAGCATCATCAGGGGGTGAGCGGGTGCCGATTCACCCCGGCATGGTCGAACCCCTCGCCGAACGCGCCCGCGCCCTGTACGAGCAGGCAGAGCTACGGCTACTGGGCATCATTGCGCGCCAGTTGGCCGACGGCCTCGATGCTCCGGGGTGGGTCGAGCGAAAGCTCGCCGCCGTCCAGTCACTGCGCCGCGCCTCTCAGGGTGTAGTCGATGAGTTGGGCAAGGCCATGCAGCTCGGTGTGTTCGACGTGGTCGCCGAGGCGTACAACGTCGGGCACCGCGCCGCAGTCGCCGAGCTCGGCGCCCTGTCCGACGAGGCGCGCGCCCTGGTCGACGACGTCACGCCGAATGCACAGGCTGTGGACCGGCTCGCCGCCGAGACCATCGACCGCGTCACCTCGACACACCGCTCGATTCTGCGGGCCGTCGTCGACACCTTCCGCGCCATCGTCGCCGAGGTCACCGCCACGCCCCTGCTCGGCATCGGCACCCGCCGCCGGGCCACCCAGGACGCCATGCGCAGGTTCGCCGACGCGGGCATCCGCGCGTTCACCGACCGAGCCGGCCGCCGGTGGCAACTCACCTCCTATGCCGAGATGGCTGTCCGCACGAGCGTCGGCCGCGCGGCGACCGAGGCGCACATGCGGACCCTGTCCGACGCCGGTGTCGAGTTGGTCGTCGTGTCCGACGCGCCGCGCGAGTGCCCCCTGTGCCGACCCTGGGAAGGCCGCGTGTTGGCCATCGAGGGGCCGACCGGTGAGCGCACGGTCGAGGTCGAGCACGCCCTCAACGACGGCCGCATGATCCCCGTGCGCGTGGCCGGGACGCTCGACGAGGCCCGCCTCGCCGGATTTCAGCATCCCAACTGCCGCCACAGCGTCAGCGCCTACACCCCGGGCCTCACCCGCACTGAGGCCGCCGAGAGCGACCCCGCCGGGTACGAAGCCGGGCAGCGACAGCGCGCCATCGAGCGCCGCATCCGGCAGTACAAGCGGCGCGAGGCCGCCGCGATCACGCCCGAGGCGCAGCGCGCGGCCCGCCTCAAGGTCCGCCAGTGGCAGGGCGCCATGCGCGACCACCTCGCCGCGCACCCCGACCTTCGCCGTCTGCGCCACCGCGAGCAGCCCGGCGCATCGAACTTGCCGGAGCCGCGCCGCGAGGCCACGCCCGAGCAGGTGGACGCCGCCCGCCTCTGGTCAGGCGACGAGCGGACGCCGCGGGAGATGAGCGACGAGCAGCTCGCCGCCGCCGAAGGCTCCCGCCTGCTCGACGACCGGGCCCGCGCACGGGTGGAGGCCGAGGCCGACCGGCGCGACCTCGACGACCTGCTCGCCCGCATCCGCCTCGGCGGCAGGCTCGCCGGCGACCTGCTCGCGTTCAGCGACCACGAGCTCGCCACCGTCTTCGGACACCTCGACGACGGCGACACGCTACGGGTCATGGCGGAGATGGACCGGCGCGACGTCGCCGCCCGCCTTCCCGAGGCCCGCGCGGACCTGGTCGGCCTGTCCGAGGCGCAGCTCGCCGACCGTGCCCGCAACGTCGACGACGAGGCCGAGCGCTTGGCCATCGCCACCGAGGCCCACCGGCGCCGCCTGCTCGCCGACCTGTTCCCCGGCGGGCACCTGGCCGCTGATCTGTCCGGCGTCGGCGACGAGGTCCTCGGGTGGGCGCTTCGCTACACGCAGCCGCACGAGGCCGAGCGCATCGCCGCCGAGCTCGACCGCCGGTATCCTGCGGAGCTGCCCGAGCCGAGCAACGCGACCGGGCCCGAGGCACAGCTCGCCGACGCCCGTGCGATCGACGAGGCCCTCGCGCCGGCGCCCGGCGCCGCCGCGTGGGCCGTGGTCTTCTCTGACCCGCCCGACGACCCGTACGTGGGCATGACCGCCACCGAGCGTTGGATCGCCGAGCGGGAAGAAGCACAGCAATCGGCGCAGGCGGCATACACCCGGGCGGAGATACGGGAGTTGTACCGGGAGCACTGCTATCGGCAGTGGCTTGCTGCCGAGGACTGGTGTCGCGGGTACCTGCTCAATCGACGCGCCCAGGCGCAGGGGATCGACCCTGAGTCGTTGTTCTCGGGGCCGGCGCACGTCGCGTTTGCGCGGGCCTCGGAAGAGCTCAGACGGTATTGGTCCGAGGTCGAGCCGCGGCTCACCTTGGCCGAATACACTGAGAAGCTCACCGGGGTACGTACCGCTGAGGGCGACCGTGCACGGCGAAGCCTCGGCGATCAACAGAACCGATTTTGAGCAGGAGGCACCCGCTCTATGGGACCGCGGCAGCAGCTCGTACACGCGATCAACGAAGGCCAGCAGGCCGGACGCGACCGGCAGCCCGTGACCGCTTGTCCCTACCCGGCCAGCGACTTGCGCCGCCCCGCGTGGGTGCGCGGATACACCGCGGGCCGCCGGTCATCGGTAGCTACGAGCTCTCAGATCCCACGCCCGAGGGCGTGAACGAATCCGACAAGCACAAGCCACAAGAGGCCGGGAAACCGTAAGTTAAGTGGTCATGACCATGGACCCTGGTAGCTCCGCGTCGCGCACTCCTCCCGCGCCGCCTGCGCCCCCGCTTCCTTCTCCGCCCCCGCCGCACCAGCCCCGGTGGGCATGGTGGTTTATCGGGATCGTGATTCCCGTGGTGGGAATCATCGTGACTGTACTGGTCAGCCGGGGGTCGTCCTCTGCGGACTCGGAACCGTCCGGCGGGAGTGCCCCAGGCAAGCAGGCAACGCCTTCTGCAACGGTCAGCAACGAGGATGAGGGAGCCGCTCCGAAGGTCAGGTACACAGGAGGCATCCGCATCGCGTTAGACAGCGGTGGCGGAGACATCGACCTCGATTCCAAGCCGCCTCTAGTCGGCCCGTCTAACGAGGGTTCAGACATTTTCATCGGCGCTAACACTGACGGGCCGGACATCGGCACCGAAGACAGCTCCCTGACCATGGCACTGCTTCCCGGGTCTGGTCCGGCTCCCAGTGAGCGGGAGTGCAACGAGAAGATCGAAAAGAACGGCATCTACAACACCCCATTGGCCCGGGGCGCCCGGTTGTGCATCCAGAGCAAAGAAGGCCGAACTGCTTATCTGCGCACCGTGGCCGCTCCGACAGCTGGCCCTGTGCAGTTCGCCGTAACCGTATGGGAGCAGCCAAGCTAGTTTCCGATCTCCATGTAGGGCCCGCCGCTGGCGGGCCCTTTTGCATACCCGCACGCGCCCGCGAGGAGCGGGCGCCCACTCGCACCAGGAGTGCACCCGCATGAGCGACACCTCGACGAGCAGCACCCCCGCCGGCGCCCCGCAGGGAGCTCCCGCCGCCCCCAGCGGGCCGGATCCGACGCCCGCCACACCGCCGACATCGGCGCCCGATCCGGCCACGCCCCCGGCACCGGCCGAACAGGGGCACAACGACAGCGCGGCCACCATCGCCCGTCTCGAATCTGAGCTCGCCGCCGCGCGCGCCGAAGCCGGCAAGAGCAGGGTCACGGCCAAGCAGAAGGCCGCCGACGACGCGGTGCAGCAGCTCACCCAGGACATCGGCAAGGCCCTCGGCCTGATCAAGGACGACGAGCAGGCCACGCCCGAGCAGCTCACCCAGCAACTCACCACCGCGCAGGAGCAGGCCCGCGCGACCGCCGTCGAGCTCGCCGTCCACCGCACCGCGCCGAGCGCCGGCGCCAACCCCGACGCACTGCTCGACTCCCGCGCGTTCGCGACGGCGGCCGCCACCCTCGACCCCGCCGACACCGACGCCGTCACCGCCGCCATCAAGGCCGCCGTGACGGCGAACCCGCGCCTTGCCGCCGAGGCCCAGCACACCGGCGCGCCCCGCGGCGGCGCCGAGTTCACCGGCCCCCCGTCCGGGGGCGTCACCCCGGCGCAGTTCGCCGCCATGGACTACGCCGCGCGCGCCGCGCTGTTCCAGTCCGACCCCGACACCTACCGGCGCCTTGCCGGTACCCCGTAGCTAGGAGAGCCCCTCAGTGCCCACCACCATTGCCGCCAACCTGATCGTGCCCGAGGTGTGGGCCGACCTGGCTCAGGCCAAGTTCACCGGCGCCGTCCGCGTCCTCAACTCCGGTGCCGTCCTGACCGACGAGACCCTCGTCGGCCAGCCCGGCGACTCCATCGACTTCCCCAAGTGGACCGCATTGGGGGAGCTCGATGACCTCGCCGAGGGCACCGCCATGGGCACCACGGTCATGGGCCAGGAGTCCAGCAAGGCCACCATCAAGGAGGCCGGCAAGGCCGTCGAGATCACCGACAAGGCCCTCTTGACCGGTCTCGGCGACCCGCGCGCCGAGGCCCAGCGACAGTTCGGCATTCTGGCCGCCCGCAAGGTCGACGCCGCCCTGATCGTGCAGGCGCAGGCGGACGAGACCGCCCAGGGCGGCGGCCTGCCGTACAAGTACGCCGCCCCCGCGGGCACGACCAAGTTCTCCTGGCCGACGCTGGTCGCGGCCATCGCGATGTTCGGCGACGAGTGGGAACCGTCGGAGTTTGCCGGCGTGTTCCTCAACTCCGCCCAGCAGGCCGAGGCTTACGCCGACCCGCAATTCATCGATGCCTCAAAGCTCGGCGCCGAGACCCCCGTCCGCACCGGGCAGATCGGCGCGATCGCGGGCGTGCCGGTGTTCGTCACCAACCGCATTGCCGCGAAGACGTTCATGGTGCTGAAGAACAACAGCCTCGGCGCCCTGTACAAGCGGCGTCCGATCGTCGAGACGGACCGCGACATCCTCAAGCGCACCACGGTGATCACCACGAACGTGCACTACGCCGTCAAGCGCCTGGACGACAAGGGCGTCTGCGTCGGCACCCTCGCCGCCACCTAATCAGAAAGGGGGCGCGCGTCATGATGTTGCGCCGCTACCACCAGCCCGCCCCGGGCAGCGATCCGGATACCGCATCCGAGCCCGACCAGGACGCCCCGCAGCCACCGGCCGCGGGGCGTTCGTCGTCCCGGGGCAAGACAGCCACCAAGCGACGAGAGGGGTAGCCGTTGGGCCGCGTCTACGCCACCCCCGAGCAGCTCGCAGCGTGGACCGGCCGACCGGCCCCGGCCGATGCCGAGCGGCTGCTCGCCCGCGCGTCCGAGGACGTCGACGACACCCTGCGCACCGCCGTCTACCTCACCGACAACGCGGGCATGCCCACCGACCCGCCCACCGTTGCCGCGCTCCGGCACGCCGTCTGTGCTCAGGTCGAGTACCAGCTCGCCACGGGCGACGACGGCACCGGAGCGTCCGGCCGCTGGGACTCCGTGAGCATCGGCCCCGTTTCCCTCTCCGGCCGCAAAGACGGCCCCCAGACACCCGACGACCTCCACCTCGCCCCGCGCGCGCTCCGCGCCCTCACACGGGCCGGACTGCTTCCGGGGGTGATCTGGTGAACCGCGTCCCCGGGTGGCTGCTCCGCCACGAGGTGACGGTCGAGCCCTACCTCGGCACCTCCGCCTACGGGCCCCGCTACGGCCCCGCAGTCACCGCCCGCGCCCTGGTCGCCGCAACCGTCAAACGCGTGCGCGACCGCACGGGCGCCGAGACCGTCTCCACCGCGCAGATCATCGCCGCCCCCGATCTGGCCTGCCCGAACGGCTCACGCATCACGCTGCCCGACGGCCGCCGCACCACCGCGCTCACCGTCGCCCACCACACCGCGCCGGGCCTGCCCGTGCCCGCCAGTACGGAGGTGATGTGCGAATGACCCAGCGCGCACGCCTCCGCTGGAACGGCGACGCCGCCCTCGCCGCAACCCGCCAGGGCGCCGCCCGCGGTCTGCGGCTCGCTGCCGAACACGCCCTCGAAGTCTCACGCCGCCGCGTCCCGATCGAAGAGGCCACCCTCGAACGCTCCGGGACGGCGACCGTCGACGAGAGCGCCCTCACCGCCGCCGTGTCCTACGACACCCCGTACGCGGTCCGCCAGCACGAGGAGATGACCTACCGCCACGACGCGGGGCGCACCGCGAAGTACCTCGAAGGCCCCATGGTCGAAGAGGCCGACACCGTCGCCGAGATCATCGCCGCACAGGTCCGGCGGTCCCTGCGGTGACCTTTCTCCCCGACGTCGTCGAGGGCCTGGCCCGACTGCTCGACGAGCACGGCGTCGGCACATACCGGCCCGACGGCGTATACGCCGCAAGCGAGACCGCCATCACCGACACGGTCATGCCCGAGGCGCCCGACCGCGCCATCGTGCTCACCGCGTATCCGATCGACGAGTCGGCCGCGCTCACCGACACCGTGCTCGCCGTGCAGGTACGCACCCGCGCCGGACCCGACCCGCGCGAGGTCGCCGCCCTCGACGACGCGGTATTCGCCGCCCTGCACGCCAGCGGCCGGCTCACCCTCGGCACCGCCCGAATCACGCTCATCTACCGCTTCTCGGCTGGCTCGCTCGGCGCCGACGCCAACGGCCGCCAGGAGCGCACCAGCAACTACCGCGTGCGCGCCAACCGCCCACACCCTCACCTCGATTAGGAGGGCCCGCCCTTGAGTACGCCCACGCCCCCGGCGGAGACCGAGACCGCACTCGCGAGGCGCTACCGCCTCGAACTCAACACCGGCACCGACGCCACCCCCGCATGGAGCCTGGTCCCCGGCATTCAGGAATTCGCCCCCAAGGTCGAACCGACCCAGCAGAAGAGCACCACCTATGACGACGAGGGGTGGGCGGACTCCACCGTGACCGAGCTCGCGTGGTCCGTCGAGATCAAGCTCGCCCATCGCTGCCACCCCACGACCGGGGCTTTCAACGCCGCGCAGGAAAAGCTCAGGCTCGCGTCCGAGAACTTCGGCAGCGCCTCGCGCGTGCACGTGCGCTACTACGACCGTGAGGGCCGCGACGAGGCGTACGAGGGCCGCGCCCTGGTCACCTGGGAGGCGGACGGCGGCGCCGCCGACGACCTCGACACCGTCAAGGTCACCCTGACCGGCAAGGGCAAGCGCACGAAGATCGCCAACCCGGCTGCCTCTGCGGGCGGCGGCACGCTCGCCCTCGCCGTCACCGACAAGCCCCTCAAGGAGGTGGCCGCGTAATGGCGTTCGAGGCCCTCGACGAGCTGCTCGACGAAACGCTCATCCTCCCCATCGGCGGACGCCGCTACACAATCCCCGCGCCCTCCGCGGACACCGGGTTGCGCGTACAGACCATCGTGCAGGCCGCCGCGGTCGCCGCGTCCGGCGGACAGGTCGACGAGGAAGCCCTCGGCGACGCCGCCGAGGGCGACCTGTACCGCGACCTGCTCGGCGACGCCTACGACGAGATGCTCGACAACGGCGTCACCTGGCCCGCCCTCAAGCACGCGGCACGCACCGCCATTGCGTGGGTGGTGCAGGACAAGGCCGCCGCCGAGCGCGTGTGGTCCTCCGGTGGCGACCCTTCTCGGCTGGCCCCGAACCGGCAGCAGCGCCGATCGGGCGGGGCGAATACGACGAAGTCAGCGGCCTCTTCGAGTGGTACGAGTGGCCGCCCGGCACCGGCCCGCGCACGGCGCAAGCGTCGCTGACCTGGCCCCAACTCCTCGACCAATGGCCGCTCATCGAGGCTGATCTCCACGAGGTGTACGGCGTCGACGTCGGCGACCGGCGCCTCATGCGCAACCGCTCCTGGCGATGGCTGCGCGTACGGATCTTCGGCCTGCTCTCGGCCGAGAGCAGGCTCGTGCGCCACTTCGCACCACCTGACACACCCCCGCGGTAGTCCGCCGCTGTAGCGGCCCGCGCCCACCACCGAGCACGACAGGAGGTGGGCACCTGTGGCACTGCGCGTCGGCGAGCTGGTCGGCTTCATCGACCTTGACGACTCCCGGGCACAGGGGGGCATCACCCGTACCGAGGCGGGCCTCGCCGGTCTCGCCCGCACCACCGATGGCCGCTTGCGTGACCTGCGCGGGCGTTTCGTCGCCCAGTCCGCGGCGATGGGCGGGGCGCTCGGCGACGGCGTCCGTTCCGGGGCTGTCCGCGCGGCCAAGGGGCTGGCTCTGGTCGGCGGTGCGGTCCCGCTCGTGGCCGCCGGAACGGCCGCGCTCGGCGGTCTGGCCGCGGGCGCCGCCGCGGCGGCGCTGGCGGTCAAGGCGTTCTCTGCTGCGGTCGGGCCGCAGATGGAGGCCGTTAGCGAGGTCGCCAAGCTCGCCGAGGAAGCGGAGAAGGCCGCGGCCGAGGGCGCCGCCGACGCGGCCGAAAAGCAGGCCGCGTACACCGACACGCTCGCCCAACTCCCGCCCGCTACACGGGATGCGGCCACCGCGTTCATCGGCCTGAAGAGCGATTATCAGGCGTGGTCGGACTCGCTTTCGACCACGACCATGCCCGTGGTTACCAAGGGCATTCAGCTCTTGCGCGATTTGTTGCCCACTTTGACGCCTTTCGTCGAGGGCGCGGCGACCGCGTTCGGCGCGTTCTTCGACGACGTCTCGGCAGGCATCAAGTCGGCGGAGTTCAAGGAGTGGGCAAGCGAGGCGAGCGCGGTCGCCGGGCCCGCGCTGCGCGACATCCTCGACATCGTCAAGAACTTCGCGGTCGGCTTCGGCGGTCTGCTGCAAGCGTTCCTGCCTGCCTCCGCCGGGGTCACGGGCGGTCTGGTGACCATGTCCCAGGCGTTCGCCGACTGGGGCAGCAACCTCGACGACAGCGAGGGGTTCGCGCAGTTCCTCGACCTGGCCGACCAGGGCGGCGAGACTCTCGCAGACCTCGGCGGCGCGGCGATCGCGCTCCTGGTCGCGCTGTCGCCGTTGATCGGTGTCGGGACACAGCTCGTTCTGGTCCTCGCGCAGATCATCAGTGGCATCCCCACCCCGGTACTCACCGGGTTCGCGATCGTGCTCGGATCGGTCACCGTGGCCACGAAGGCATGGGCCCTGGCCCAAGCGGTCGTGGCCGCCCGTAACCGCATCTGGACGGGCACCCAATGGGCCCTGAATACCTCGATGTTCGCAAGCCCCGTGTTCTGGATCATTGCCGCCATCGTCGCCCTGGTCGCCGTGGTCGTGCTGATCGCTACCAAGACGACGTGGTTTCAGACGGCCTGGTCCACCGCGTGGGGCTTCATCAAGTCGGCCACCGATACGGCTGTGTCCGGCATCGGCACCGCGCTGAACTGGTTTGCTTCCCTGCCCGGCAGGCTCGGTGGTTGGTTCGGCAGCGCCAAGGACGCGGCCATAGCCAGGCTGAGTGAGCTGCGCTCCTGGCTCGCCGGGTTCCCCGCCCGTGCGGGCGGAGCTCTGGCCACGCTGCCGGGCGCGTTGCGGCAGCGTGCCGTTGCCGGCTTCTCCGCCTTCCGCAGCGCCGCCGGACAGCAAGCCGCCACCTTCCTTGCCTGGGTGCGCGGCTTCCCCCGCCGCATCGCAAGCGGCGTCGGCAGCCTGGGCGGTCTGCTCACCGGCCACGGCCGCGACGTCGTGCGCGGTCTGTGGGCGGGCATCCGCTCCATGGGCGGATGGCTCAAGAGCACGATCACCGGATGGGCCAAGTCCGTCATCCCGGGCCCGGTCGCGCGCGCCCTGCGCATCGGCAGCCCCTCGCGCCTGATGGCCGATGAAGTCGGGCAGTGGATTCCCGCGGGCATCGTCGAGGGCATCGAGTCGGGCCAAGGCGCGGTGGACCGCACCATGCGCAACCTCGTCACCACCCCCACCCCCGGGCAGGCCACTGCCGCCGCCATGGCCGCACAGACCAGCACGCCCACCGGCGGCGCGGGCGGCGGCGGGCGCCTGGTCCTGGACGTGACCGGCGCCGACGCCGAGTTCAAGCGCCTGATCCGCCGCATGGTCCGCGTCGACGGCCGCGGCAGCGTACAAACCGCCTTCGGCACATGAGCGGGGGTGAGCCTGTGGCCTTCCCCGACACCCCGCTCGGCGTCCGCGTCGAGCTGCTGCTCGACACGGTGTGGGTGGACATCACCGCCGACGTCTTCACCCAGTCACCCATCGCCATCACGCGCGGGCGCCCCGACGAAGGCGCCCGCACGGATGCGAGCACCTGCTCGTTCGTCCTCGACAACCGCACCGGACGCTACAGCGCTCGCAATCCGCGCTCGGACCTGTACGGCGTGCTGGGCCGCAACACCCCCGTACGCGTCTCCATCCAGCCCGACCCCGCGGGCGAGCGCCTGGTGCGCTTCGTCGGCGAGGTCCCGGCCTGGCCAGTGCGCTGGGGCACCCCGCACGACGTCACCGTGTCCGTTCAGGCCGCGGGCATCCTGCGCCGCCTGGGCCAAGGCGCCGCGCCCTTGCACTCGACGATGCGCAGGGAGTTCACCCACCCGTCCCGCACCAGCATCGTGGCCTACTGGCCCTTGGAAGACGGGTCGGGAGCAACCGAGTTCGCCTCCGCGTTCCCCTCTGCCCCGCCCATGCGAATCACCACGGCGGGCGTGCGCCCGGCCGCGTACAGCGCCTACGCGGCATCCGACGCCCTGCCTACCCTCGGCACCGGTTCGCTGACCGGCGTGGTGCCCCGCTACCCGAGCACCGGAGAAGTCTCCCTGCGCCTGTTCGTGGCCATCCCCGAGACCCCGCCCGAGGCCGAGATCCCGCTGTGCACGCTCGCCGGCACCGGCCTGATCTCCCGCTGGACCATCGCCCTGCGCACCGACAACCGTCTGACCCTGTACGGGCGCATGACCAGCGGGCACGAACTCGTGCGCGTGATCGGCGGTGGTGACTTTCTGGGCGGGCGGCGCCTCAGCCTGGGCCTGGAACTGACCGAGGGCGCGGTCGCCAAGTACCGCATGTACTACCTCGACATCGACGCCTACACCCTCACCGGCGGGGGCCTCATGCCGAACTGGGAGGGCTCCGTCGTAGGCGGCGCGGTCGGCCGCATCACCCACGTCACCGTGGGCGGCGGCACCTCCGGCGAGGTCGCCGTCGGACACGTCACCCTCGCCAACCGACTCTCCGCCTACGCCAACACCGGCTCCGCGATGATCGGATGGCAGAGCGAGAACGCCCACTCTCGGATACGCCGCCTGGCCAGCGAGGAACAGATACCGCTCGCCTACACCGGCAACCCCACGGCGACGCCCACGAGGATCGGCGCGCAGTCGGTCGCCACCCTGCTCGACCTCATACAGGACGCGGCCGACGCCGACGAGGGCCGGTTCTACGAACCGCGCGACCGCCTCGGCCTGGCCTTTCGTACCCGTGCCACCCACTACACCCAGGCCACCACGCTCACGCTCGACTACACCGCGCGCGAGGTCGTCGCCCCGCTTGAGCCCCTCGACGACGACCAGGCCGTACGCAACGACATCACCGTGCAGCGGTCTGGCGGCTCCTTCGCCCGCGCGGTCTGCGAGAGCGGACCGCTGTCCGTGCAGGCCCCGCCCAACGGCATCGGCCGCTACGCCGAGCAGGTCACCACCAATCTCGCCACCGACGAGCAGTGCACCCCGGTGGCATGGTGGCGCCTGCACCGCGGCACCTGGGACGCCCCGCGCTACCCCGCCGTGACCGTCGCCCTGCACGAGGCCCCGCACCTGACCGGGCCCGCGGCCGCGGTCGACGTCGGCCATCGCCTCGCCATCACCAATCCGCCCCCGTGGCTACCCCCTGAGCGCGTCGAGCTGCTGGTCGAGGGCTACACCGAAACCCTCGGCATCCGAACCTGGGAGATCACATTCGGATGCTCGGCCGGCGGCCCGTGGCTGGTGGCCACTACCGACCACGCCGAGTACGCCACCGCCGGACCCGACGACTGCGCCCTCGCCGCGCCGCTGGACGCGGACGCCACGACGGCCGAGGTCACCGCCACGACGGGCCCGGCCTGGCCTCTGAGCAGCAGCCACCCGGACCTGTACCCGATCGCGGTGCGCATCGGCGGCGAAGAGCTCGTCGTCCTGGCTGTCACAGCAGGCCCGCGGGCCGGTGTGCAGGTCCTGACAACTGTCCGTGGAGCCAACGGGGTTCGTTTACCGCACCCCGTAGGAACCGCCCTGAAGCTCGCCCGCCCTGCCCTCGCCGCCCTTTGAAGGCCATCCGTGGACGCCCGCTCCCCTGGGCACGTTGCGCTCAATGTCAGTGCCGGCTCTGCCACCAGATGATCAAAGCGGACAGCACCGCGCTGCCAGAGGCGTAGGCAGCACCCCTGGCAGCATGAGCAATGAGGTCTAGAGCTCGACGCTTCCACGCCGGATGTCGCGACAAGCGATCGGTATCCGTAGACTCGCTCATGGGAGTACTCCTCACTGGTTACAGGTGGAATCCCAGCAATGGCCCTCACCGTGCCGAAGGTTGCGAGCCACGAGGCACGGTGTGGGCTCTTTTGCTGCATGACAGGGAAATTGTCGCCACGTGCGAAACGACCGGTTGAGTGTTTCTCGGTCCCTCGTCTTCCGTCTCAGACGCTTTGCGGCTCGAACTCCCGTTACTGCTCCCGAGGTTATCGCGTACTGGGTGGCATCCGTCACGAGCCGGTTGTGTACAAAGCATTGCAGCGGTATTTGACAGTTTGGACAACGCGCCCTGAGGGTCTGGCCCCTTCGTCTCATTGCTGCACTAGGGGCAAACCGGCTCACCTGCTGTGAAGCGCCGATATCAGTTGCGCCGCTAGTAGGTGCACGGTTCCGCCACCGAGGTTCCATGCGGCTTGTCTGCCCCGCCCTTATGCGACGTGCAGCGGCCCTCTCCCGATTCAGCCACTCCGAAGCCCTGGCTAGCGAGTCAGGTTTCGCCCTCTGACCTGGATCAAGGTGCTGGTGTCGCCCAACAGCGTGCCGTTCCAGTCCCAGAAGAAGTGGCCCGAGGAGCGCTACGGCCTCCACACCACAGCCCTCACTGACTCTCTGCACCCAAGCGCAGGCGAATCATCGCCCTCATTGCTCATCAGGAGGCCCTCTGTCTACGCCCGTTGCTCAGTGGCTGCCAGGCATGCAGGTGACCGCCGGGCGCCTTCAGTACATGCTGGAGCGGCTGTCGGAGTCGATCACTGTCACCTCATACGGAGCCGTCGGCGACGGCACCACCGACGACGCACCGGCCATCCAAGCCGCCCTGAACGCCGTAGAGAAGTTGGGCGGCGGCTGGGTCATCGTCCCGCCCGGCACCTACCTCCTGGCCACCCTGCCGCTGCGCGGCAACGGCTACACCCGCTTGACGCTGCTGCCCGGTGCGCGGTTCGTGCGCGGGGCGGCCGAGACGATGTTCGTCAACGGCGACCAAGGGCAAGGGTTCGGCGGCTACACCGGGCACGGCAACATCATCATCGAGGGCGGCGTCTGGGACTGCCAGGGCGCCGCCCCGGGGCTGACGGCCGCGGCCATGTGCATCAGCATCGGCCACGCCCGCGACATCACCATCCGCGACCTCGAAATCCGCGACGTCTCCGGCTACCACGCCATCGAGCTCAACTCGACCAAGCGCGCCACCGTCGACAACTGCCGCTTCCTCGGCTACCGCGACCCCGGGCAGCGCGACTTCAGCGAGGCCGTGCAGATAGACCTCGCCAAGTCCTCAGGAGTTTTCGGGCAGTTCGGCCCGTACGATCACACGCCCTGCGAGGACATCGTCATCAGCCGCTGCTACTTCGGCCCGAGCGGCACCGCGGGCACGACGGCATGGCCGCGCGGTGTGGGCTCGCATTCCGCGACGATCACCCGCTGGCACCGGCGGATCACGGTGGACGACTGCTCGTTCGAGGACATCACCCAGTACGGCGTCAGCGCCTACAACTGGGAAGATTCCACGATCGCCAACTGCCACTTCCACGGGTGCGGTTCCGGGGTGCGCCTGCGCACCGTCATCCTCACCGACACCGAGGACACCAAGCTGCCCGACGGCACGCAGACCAGCGCCTCGCAGGACCTGAGGAACGTGGCCGTCACCGGCAACACCATTCGGGCCGGCACCGGCTATGACGACGCGATCGTCGCCCTGGGGGAGACCTCCGGCCTGATCTTGAATCTGACCGTCGCGGGTAACACCATCGACGGCAACGCCAGGGGGCAGAACGGCATCCGGTTGCAGCGCGTCAGCCGCGCCACCATCGGCACCAACGTGATCACCAACGTGTCCGGCACCGGCATCTCCACCGGGGACAGCGGGAACCTGACCGTCACCGGTAATCAGGTGTGGGGCGTCGACTCCAACGGCATCACGTTCACCCGCTGCGATCACTCCAGCGCCGTTGCCAATCAAATTCGCGAGCCCGGCCAGACGGGAATCCTCGTCTCGGACGGCAACGACATCCACCTCCGCGACAACTACGTGCGCGCGCCCGGACGGGCCACCAACGCCAAGTACTACGGCATGCGCCTCTCCTCCCCCGCCTCGTCAGTGTCCGTCACCGGCAACAAGGTCCGCCCCTACGGCTCCGGCGCCGAGGCCATCCACGCGTTCTCCGCCGAAACGGGCGTGACGTTCGTACACCGCTATGGCAACGACTTCCGCGGCTCGACGTGGACCGGCAACGCCGCCATGAACGACAACTCCACCACCCCGAACACCTCGGCTGCCGACCTCACCTGACCTCGCACTGCCCCGTACGCCCCGCGCACCGCGCCGGGGCTTTTCTCATGTCTGGAGACACCCCTTCATGGCCCCTCCCCTCACCCCGAGCCGCCTCGTCAAGATCCTGCGCGCCGAGGGCGTGACCGTCGTCGAGCACCATGGTTGGCGCACGCACAACCGCAACCACAAGGGATCCTTCGACCAGATCCACGGCGTGATGATCCACCACACCGTGACCAGCGGCACCGACAACAGCGTGCGGATCTGCCACGACGGCTACGCCGCCCTGCCCGGCCCGCTGTGCCACGGCGTCATCGCCAAGAACGGCACCGTCTACCTGATCAGCTCCGGCCGCGCCAACCACGCCGGCGTGGGCGACGACGAGGTCCTCGCCGCCGTCCGCGCCGAGCGCACCCCGCCGGCCCCCAACGACGGCGACGCCGACGGCAACCGGCACTTCTACGGCTTCGAGTGCGTGAACCTGGGCAACGGTGCCGACCCCTGGCCCGAGCCACAGCTCGACGCCATCGAGCGCGTCTCCGCGGCCATCTGCCGCGCCTACGGCTGGTCGGCCGCATCCGTCATCGGCCACAAGCAGTGGACCAACCAGAAGCAGGACCCCCGCGGCTTCTCCATGACCACGATGCGCGAGCGCATCGCCCACCGACTCGGCACCAAACCCGGAAAGCCCGTCCCGGCCCCGAAGTTCGAGCCCTTTCCGGGCGTCGACTTCTTCAAGCGCTACCCGCGCTCGCCGATCGTGACCGCCATGGGCAAGCGCCTGGTCGCCGAGGGCTGCTCGGCCTACGCCAACGGCCCGGGGCCGCAGTTCACCGCGGCCGACATCCGCAGCTACGCGAAGTGGCAGCGCAAGCAGAACTTCACCGGCCGCGACGCCGACGGCTGGCCCGGCCGCACCACCTGGGACGCCCTGAAGGTCCCCAAGGTCTAGCGCCGCCCCACCACCCTTCCCGCAGCACCCAACCCCAACGAAAGGCACCTCATGAGCACCTCCACCAAGCGCACCATCCGCACCCTCATTCAGGGCATCGTCGCCCTCGCCGTCGCCCTGCCCGGCATCATCGACGCATCCGGCATCCCCGCCACCCTGCCGTGGGTCGCCGGCGCCCTCGCCGCCGCGGGCGGCCTCGCGCGCGTGATGGCCCTGCCCAGCGTCGAGGCCCTGCTCGACCGCATAGGACTCGGCCTCGTCGACCAGGAGGACACTCCGCAGTGACCCACCCGCCCTCGCCCGAGCCTTCCGTCGCAGTCGAGCTTGAACGACTGCGCGGGACCATGGCCGAGGGGTTCGCCCGCGTCGACGGCTCCCTCGCCCTCCTCGTGCAGCGCGGCGAGCAGACCGACCGCGCCCTCGACGACCTCGACACCCGTGTCGAGGCCCTGGAGCGGGCCCGCTGGCCTCTCCCCTCCATCACGGCCATCGTCGCCGTGATCAGCCTGTCCCTGACCGCCTGGCAACTCCTCCACTGAACTAATGCCCCCTCCGCCTTTGGGCGGAGGGGGCCTTTTGCTGTGCTGGCAAGTCCCCTGTGGAGCTGAACGGGTACCGTTCAAGTGTCGAGTCAGACAGGAGCCAGCCAGCATGCACGCTCTACCTCATGACCACACCGGCACGCGCATCAAGCGCCTGCGACTAGAGCGCCATCTCACTCAACGCGCCCTTTCAGACCTCTCTCAGGTGCCATACAGCACGCTCACCAAGACCGAGCAGGGCGTCATCGCTGCCAGCCCGCACGTGATCGCCAGCGTGGCCCGCGCCATGCGTGTGGACGTCTCCACCATCACCGGCCAGCCGTACATGACCGAGCTGCGAGCCGATGAACTAGACGTGTTGATACGCCCCATTCGAGAGGCACTGGACGTATATGACCTAGGGCCTGACCCGGACATTCGCCCGCGCCCTCACCAACTTCTCGCTGACGATGCCGAGAAGCTTCTCGTGGCGGTCCGTGCTGGAGAGATCAAGCACGTTGCCAGCCAGGTGGCAGGGCTGATTCAGGAAGCCACCACCGCGGCGCACAGCGCTGCCACTTCAGAGGGGTGGTTGCTCCTCGCGAGCACCTACCGCACGGCCTATGACGTCGCCACGAAACTGGGCTTCGCCGACCTCGCCGCGATCGCCCTGTCCCGTATGGACTGGGCGGCCCACCGCGCCTCGGACGCCGTATTCGGCGGCATGTACCGCTACATGCGTGCCCTGACCTACCTGCGCGAAGGACAATTCCGCACGGGGGAACGCCTAGTCGACATGGGCCTGAACATCCTTGAGCAGGCCGACCCCGGCCGCGAGCGCGACGTCGTTACCGGCCAACTGCACCTCGGCGCAGCGGTTATGGCAGGACGGGCACACGACAGAGGGCGCGCAGAGGGGCACTTGGCTGAGGCTGGGCGCATGGCCGACCAGACCGGCGAGGCTGTCAAGGTGCACTGGCTGAGCTTCGGGCCGACCAACGTCGCGGTTCACCAGGTGAGCGTCGCCGCCGAACTCGACGAATACGGGGATGCCGTCAGTGCCGGCCGTACCGTCCGCTTCCCTAAGAACTGGCCAGCCTCGCGCCGCAGTCACCACCATGCCGAGCTCGCTCGCGCGCAGATGTGGACGGGGGACATCGACGGCTCGTTCGCCAACCTCCTAGCCTCGCGCAAGGCTGCGCCTCAACAGGCTCGGTACCACCCAACAGTCCGGGAGACGTACGCCGGGTTGGAAGCCGCGAAGCGTCAACTACCGGACAGCTTCCTCTCATACGGCTCCTGGCTGGGCGCATAACCCGCCGTCACCCTTTGGCCCTGACTATCAACACCCTGTGATAGTCAGGGCTTTTGTGTGGGTCCAGCATGCGATGGCAGCCACTCCGAAACGGAGCGGTGTTGATGCCCGCCCAGCTCACCTGTTGAGGGGCCCCGCATGTCGACGGACCAGGATTCGGCCGAGCAGACCGCGCCCAGTACCTCGCCGGTCTCTACCGATGAACTCCTAGCGCGGTCTGCTGAGTTACAGCGGCAGCTTGAGGCGCACTCGGCGCTGTTGCGCGGCGAGGAGCGGAAGTGATGCGCGCCGTTCACCGCTTCCGTGAGCACACCATCGCGCCGAACCGGGGGCCGGACGCCGAGCCGATCACGGGTGCACTGGAGTGCATGGTGTGCGGCGCGATGAGCCCGGTCAGCGAGGACCGCGTGGAACCCCAGGACTGGGCTTTGGGGCACGTACGCGAGCATCCCGCGCACCTCGACTACCGCGAGCACGTCACCCTGCCCTACCGCGTCCACCCGGGGAACTGGCTGTGAACGGCGCGGGTCTGCTGACGCCTCCCGCGCCATCGGTGCGGCCCGTGACGGTGTGGTGCGAGTGCACGATCGGCGGGGCACCCAGCAACACTGCCGCTCGCGAGTGGCTCCTCGACGGCTATGCCGCGCCCTCCCCGCGCCTCGCCATGAGGTGGTTCGACGTGTGGGCGCCGCGCCTGGCCGACCGCATCGATCCGCCCCTCGACGCCGTGTGGCTCGAAGGACCCCACAAGGTCGGTGCGGTACGCGTGGTCACGCACGATCCGGCCGACCCCGTGGCGCCCCTGCGCGCCTGGCCATACGACATCGAGGAGCACGAGCAGGCCCTCACCGCGCTCTGCGACGGCACCGTCTACCGCCTCGCTGTCACGGATCGGCACGGCTGCTACAGCCTCTCGGCCCGCCCACTCCTCACCCACGCCGGCCTCCACGGGCCCGCGCCCTACGCCCCCGCCCCCTGTCGCGGACGACCTGTTGCGGCTTCCCCCACGTTGCCCGACAACCCACGGCAGGGGCGCGGGTCCACACCACACCCACCCGTTACCGGCTGTGAAGGGACCTCTCAATGACGAGCCTGGCCCACCCGCGCGAAGCGTTTCCGCTCGCCCCCGCAGACGGGAGAATCCCCCGCAGTTCCGAGCCGCCCAGCAGCACGGCCACCCGTCCGTGGATTCTCCGCTTCGCCCGCACCCCCGACGCCACCCAGGCCACCACCATCCCGCCCACGATCTACGACCCGGCGTTGCAGATCTCCGTCGGTCTCTACGAGGGCCCGCTGCCCTTCATGGAGACCCACAACCCCACCGTCCCGGACGGCAACGTGACGAACCCGCCGCCGCTCGATGAGGGCGCCAAGGACTGATCACGTGATGGCCTGCATTCTCGTCATCGCCGCTCAGGACGACTGGCCGACCGACCGCGTCGTCAACGTCCTGACCGAGCGCGGCGCCCAAGTGTTCCGCATGGACACCGCCGAATTCCCCCAGGACCTCACCCTGGCTGCCCGTCTGGATGCCGTCCATGGCTGGCACGGACGGCTCACCACCGCGCACCGGTCCATGCGCCTGGCCGAGGTCACCGGCGTCTACTACCGCTCGCCCAACCACTTCACGCTGCCCGCGGGCATGTCGGAGGCCGAGCAGCGCTTCGCCGCCGCCCAGGCGCGCGCCGGACTTGGCGGCGTGATCACCGCGCTGGACTGCCGGTGGGTCAACCACCCGGCCGCGATGTCCCGCGCCGAGTACAAGCCCCTACAGCTCACCGCCGCCCGCACATGCGGCCTCGCGATCCCGCCCACGCTGATCACCAACGATGCGGACGCCGTGCGCGCGTTCGCCTCCGACATGCACCGGCCGCTGATCTGCAAGCCCGTCGCGTCCCCCGTGTTCATCGAGGAGGACACCCTCAAAACCGTCTACACCCGCCGCCTGGCCGAGGACGACCTCGCCGATCTGAGCGGCCTCGACACCACCGCGCACCTCTTCCAAGCCTGGATGGACAAGGCCCACGAGGTACGCCTCACCGTCGCCGGTGACCGGCTGCTCGCCGCGGAAATCCACGCCGGCAGCCAGGCCGCGCACGTCGACTGGCGCAGTGACTACAACTCGCTCACCTATCGCGCCACCGAAACCCCCGACCACGTCGCCGCGGCGGTGCGCCGCTTGATGGCCCACCTCGGACTGCGCTTCGCTGCCCTGGACTTCGTCGTCTCCCCCACCGGCGAGTGGACGTTCCTGGAGGCGAACCCGTGCGGTCAGTGGGACTGGATTCAACACGCCACCGGCCTGCCCATCGCGGAAGCCATCGCCGATGAACTGCAAGGAGTCCGACCGTGAGCGACCTTGACCTCGATGCCGCCCGGCCCCACATGACCCAGCTCGCCGACACCCTGCGCAGCGCCGGCATCATCCACACCCCGCAGTGGGCTGATGCGTTCGCCGCCGTCCCCCGCCACCACTTTGTGCCCACGTGGTTCGAGCAGGAGACCAACGCCAAGGGCATCACCGTCTGGCGCCAGCAGCGGGCCCGCACCGACGACAAGCACCTCGCCGCCGCCTACCGCGACGTCACCCTCGTGACCGCGCTGGATCCCTCCACCGCCGAGCAGGTCGACGACACCGCCTGGACCGGCTTCCCCATCTCCTCCAGCACGCTGCCGAGCCTCATGGCTGCCATGCTCGAAGATCTCACCGTGCGCAAAGGACTCCGCGTCCTGGAAATCGGTACCGGCACCGGCTACAACACCGCGTTGCTGTGCGCGCGCCTGGGTGACCGGCTCGTCCACTCCATCGACGTCGACCCCGACCTCGTCGACATCGCCCGCACCCGCCTCCACCAGGTCGGCTACAGCCCCCACCTGGCCACCGGCGACGGGCGGAAGGGCTTCCCCGAGGCGGGCGGGTTCGACCGGATCATCGCCACCTGCTCGGCGCCCGCCATCCCCGAAGCATGGGTCGAGCAGGCCAGGCCCGGCGCCATCATCCTCACCGACATCGCGCTCGGCATCGCCGGCGGCCTCATCCGCCTCGGTGTCGACGACCACCGTCGAGCCGTCGGCCACTTCACGGCCACAACGGGCAGTTTCATGGCCGCCCGCACCGACGCACACGTCTACCCACAGCCCCAGCGCCCCGAGCGCGCCCCCGAAGCCGAGACGCGCCCCACCGCGCTCACCGCCGCGGACATTCAGGCCCACTATTCGCTGCGGCTCCTGCTCGCCTTCCACCTGCCGGATACCGAACTCGTCTATCACCTCGACGACGACACCGGCACCACCAGCATCCAGCTCCAGCGCGGCGACGGCGCATGGGCCCGCGTCCCCTTCAGCGACGCGCGGACCGTCACCTATGGCGGCTCCCCCGACCTGTGGAGGCAGGCCGAGGCCGCATGGCGCTGGTGGAACACCCGCGGCCGGCCCGCTCAGGACAACTTCGGCTACGGCCGCGAAGCCAACGGTGACGCCTCCGTCTGGTACATCCCCGACGGCACCCGCTGGCACCTCACACCGCGCTGACCGCGCACCCACACGACAACGCCTCGGCGACCGCTTAGGACCGGCCGCCGAGGCTCACGCCACCAGCTAGCCAGGAGCTGACGACGCATGCGCGACCTTATCGCCCTGCTCTGCCACGCGCTGAGACTCGTGATCACCGGCCGCACCCCCAGACACCGCGCCCGGGCCCACCCCGCACCTCACACGGCGCCCGCACCCACCCCGCGCTCCGTGCCCCGCCACGTCCAGGAGCTCCGCCACCCCCTTACTGGCGAAGACGTCGCCCTCATCCGCCCCTACCTTCTGGCGCACGAACGCCACCGCGAACACCGCCTCCAAAAGGAGCGCCGCACGGCCGCAGCCCTGGCCAGTATGGGCATCGACTACGACGTCACCGCCCTGGCGATATGAGCGCCGCCTGTTGCGGCTGCGGGCGCTTCACCGCCGCTGCTGTGCCCGTGCGCGACATCGCCAGCCCCAGCGGCCAGGCCGTGACCCAGTTCGCGTGCCCGGACTGCGCACCCCACCTCACCCACGGCCCCCTCGCCGCAGACCTCCCACCCCACCGCCAGGGCCCCCACGCGCCCACACCGCCTCGGAAAGGAAACCTCCCTTGAAGCGCTCCAAGCGCGACCCCAGGCACACCCATTGGGAATTGATCGGCGCCCCCATCACCCCGCAACAAGCCTTCAACAGTCCCATACATGGCCGCGTCACCCACGAACTCAACAACCACCACGACATACAGTTCTGCGTCGCCCCACGCCTCTTACGCCCCATGCTCTACGACCTCGCCGCCACCGGCCTATGGGAACGCCACACCACACGCGGCCACTACCGACTCACCGACGAGCAGTGCCACACCTTCGAATGGAACAACACCGGCACCATCGTCCAGCACTACAAAGCAGGCCACCCCGACAACCAGTGCCCCAAGCTCACTGACCCACCGCACGAAACCCGCGCGTGGCTCCCCCACTTCGACAACCGCCCGCCCCTCCCCACGCCCGGCACACCGCACGGATGGCGCGGCATCCTCCGCCGCGCCACCACCCTCCCCATCACCTTCCTGCCACCCGCCGTCGCCTTCTACGGCCGCTATCACTTCGGACACCAAAACATCGGCGCCGCGAACTTCGCCCACACCTTCCACGCCATGGCCGACGAAGCCCTGAGCGTCTACGGACGCTGGGAAAACACACCAGGCCACCACTTCGTGAGAGACGGCTCCGGCCTGGTCTGGAGCATCACGACGGCACCCAGCGAGGACAGCGCGAAACCCGCGGTCATCGGCATCTACACACGCCGCGGTGAAGCCGCCGACCGCCCCGAACACCAGCGCGCCACCCGCGCCCCCGGCTCGTCCACCCTCGCCACACGACAGCGCCCGAGGTAGCCGCTACGCGCTCGGCTCCGGCCCCCAGCGTTCAGGGCCGCCACCACGCCACTCAATCAACGTGGGGTCCGACAACTCGACGAGGTCCGGATCGAGGCCAGCGCGGCGCAAGAACTCGAAGAGGTCGGCCGGCCCCATGGCCAAACCCGCGATCTGATCGCCGATGGTCACCCGCCGCCCCCCGGTGGGGGACGGCGGGTGGACAACCACTGGAGGATGCTCGGCCATACCTCCAGCATCATCGGTCACCGCGGAACCTGCACCCTTGAGGTTCGTCTACGCGGCCTCGGACGACCGGTCCATTCCTTCTGACACTGCAACACCGAGGTAGCGGTGCAGGTGGTAGCGAGAAACGACGTAGCCGCGTCGCCCAGGAAGGAGAGGGACGGGGTACAGACCGCGCTTGGCGAGGCTGTATCCGGTCGTCCTACCGATCATGAGAGCTCGGTTGGCTGTCTCCAGGGGGAACGTCACCGGGAGGGCCATCAACTCTTCGTGGGTCATGCCTTCATTGCTCAAGGTCAACCCCCTTGGTCGTGATCGAGACCGTACGGGAACCGTTGACATTGCGCAACAGGCATAGTGCACTGTGCGATATGCACAACGCTACTTCCGCGAGCGACACCATCGCCGCTCAAGTCCGCCGACACCGCACGCGCCTCGGCATGACCCGCGAGCAGCTCGCCGCCGAGTGCGAACGGCTCGGAGCCGTCGATCTCACCTATGCGGCAATCGTCAGCATCGAGACAGGCCGGCGAAAGCCAGACGGCCGACGTCGCCGTGAGGTGACCGCCGACGAGCTGCTCGCGCTCGGCCTCGCCCTCGCCGTGCCGCCGCTGCTGCTCATGCTCCCTCTCGGGCGCGAGCAACAGGTGCCCACCGTCCCGGGCCGCGCCCCCCGCGACCCGTACACCGTGTGGAAGTGGTGGACCGGTGAGGAAACGCCGACGCTCGACGGCCCCATCGACGGGCGGTACGTACCCGAGACACAGCCGATCGGCGAGGACGGGCCGAAATGGTCCGCTGCATGGGCAGAGAGCGCCTATCCGGCCTCCCTGTACCCCGAGTTCGAACGGCGCCGTCAGGCAGTCCACAGGGCGTACCTGCGGGCCGAGGCCGCAGGCAAGCGCAAGGCCGACAAGAGGGGCCACACCGAAGCATGGGCCGATTACACGCAGCGTCTTGAAGAACTCGCCAACCACATCGAGGACATGGCGCGCGCGGGCCTCCAAATCCCCGAGCTGCGACCTGGCTTGATCGAAGACATGTTGGGGCTCGACATGCTGCGCGACCCCTCCATCATCCAACCGAGAGGTACTGAGTGAACGGCTCTACGACGAAACGCTGCTACTGCCGCAGCGAGGAGACAGGCAGACCGCTGGGCACTGTCTGCCCGAAATTCAATCAGCGCAAGCACGGGGTTTGGTCCGTGCGGCAGGAACTGCCGCTGAACAAGGACGGGGAGCGGCGCATCTTCCGTCGCTCCGGCTACGACACCAAGACCGATGCGCAGGCCGACCTCGATAAGGTCCGGGCTCTGCTCAACATCGCGGGCAAGGAGGACACGGAGGGCCGGCGTCGTCTCGGCGACCTGCTCGAAACCGTCGGGGCGAGTAAGGATCCTCTCCCCAACTACGAGGAGACGAAGCGCAAGTTCGCGACCGGACAGTCGCTCACGGAGCACATGACCGTCGGCGAGTGGCTCGAACTGTGGCTTGCCGGTAAGAAGGGGCTCCGCACGAGCGGGAAGAACCGGTACGACACCGATATCCGCGTGCACCTCATACCGCGGATCGGGCACATCCGACTCGACCGGCTCACCGTCGCGCACCTCGACGAGATGTTCGAGGGCATCGCGGAGACGAACGAGGAGATCCGCGACGGGAACATTCTGCGCCGTACCGCGCTCGACGAGCTCAAGCTCATTCCGTGGAAGGGACTTGAGAACCGGCGCCGCCGCAAGGCGATCAAAGACACCATCGCGGCGATGGACCCGTTCCGGCGGACCACTGGCGTTGCGACGCAGCACCACATCAAGGCGACGCTACGCGCTGCCCTGAACGTCGCCATCGCGCGTGGGCTGATCGTCTTCAACGCCGCCGCGCATGTTGAGCTCGAAGAGCACCGCCGCCCCAAGGCCCTTGTGTGGACCGACGAACGCGTCGCCGAGTGGCTGCGGACGGGCGTCAAGCCGTCCCCGGTCATGGTGTGGACTCCGGAGCAGGCGGGGGAATACCTCGATTTCCTCGTCGACAGGAAAGAGCGCCTGTACGGGCTCTATCACGTGATCACCTTCCGGGGCCTGCGCCGCGGCGAGTCGTGCGGTCTGCGCCGTACGGACCGGAATCGCGCTGCGAAG
The DNA here is from genome assembly GCF_000414115.1 of Streptomyces aurantiacus JA 4570. Lineage (GTDB taxonomy): Bacteria > Actinomycetota > Actinomycetes > Streptomycetales > Streptomycetaceae > Streptomyces > Streptomyces aurantiacus_A. Next base: position 22,995 of record NZ_AOPZ01000422.1, on the reverse strand, counting down.
ACGCTCACTGTTGCGACACAGCTCGTGCAGGACGGTTGGGAGGTCATCGAGAACGCGCCGAAGACCGACAGCGGCGAGCGCGTGATCGACCTCGACGAGTACACCGACGAGATCCTCGACGACCAAGCCGCGCAGCAAGATGCCGAGCGCCTCGCGTACGGCGAGGCGTGGATCGACTCGGGGCGCATGTTCACCATGCCTGACGGGTCGTTCATTCACCCCGGATGGCTGACCGATCAGTTCGAGCGGCTGGTCGAGCTCTCGGGGCTGCCGCCGATCCGGCTGCACGATCTGCGGCACGTCGCCGCCTCGCTCATGCTCGCCGCCGGCGTCGACATCAAGATCGTGTCTGAGACCCTCGGCCACAGTGAGAGCCGGATCACCCGGGACATCTATCAGTCGGTCATGCCCAAGGCTGCCCGAGAGGCTGCCGAGGCAACGCTCGCGATGGTGCCGCGCGCGGCTCGACATCCCGAGCCGGAGCCGACCGCGCCCGCCCTGGAAGGAGTCGAGCAGACGGCGGTCGACCGCCTTATCGCTCAGATCATGGCGGCGGCGGAGCAGGACGGGCGCCCGGTCGAGGAAGTCGCCCGTATGGCTCTTGCTCATGTATCCGGGCGGGCAGTCGAGCCAGTCGCCGACACCGATGGGCACGCAACGGGCACGCAGGAGGACGCGAAGATCATCGCGTTCCGTCCCCGCCGAGTCCCGGCATAAAGAAAGCCCAGGTCACGGGCTATGTGACCTGGACTCTCAAAGAGCCGCCTTCGGGATTCGAACCCGAGACCTACGCATTACGAGTGCGTTGCTCTGGCCATCTGAGCTAAGGCGGCGCGCTGCCCGCACCTATGGTGCGATCAGCAACGACGCCAAGTCTACACAGTTTCGGAGGGTGCTCCGTACACGCCTCCGGGGCGGTCCGGGGGTGCGGCGGGAGCGCGGCGGGCAGGGCCGTGAGCTGGGGTTATGTGCAGCGCTTGTCCTTCTTGGGGGCCCGGCCCTCCAGGAGGTACGTGTTGATCGTCCTGTCGACGCAGTCGCTGCCGCGGCCGTAGGCGGTGTGGCCGTCGCCCTCGTAAGTGAGGAGGCGGGCCGAGGTGAGCTGGGAGGCCAGGGCCTTGGCCCAGCGGTAGGGGGTGGCGGGGTCGCGGGTGGTGCCGGCCACGATGATCGGGGCGGCGCCCTTCGCCTCGATGCGGCTCGGCTTGCCCGTGGCCTTCGCCGGCCAGTACGTGCAGTTGAGGGCCGACCAGGCCAGGCCCGCGCCGAACACCGGCGACGCCTTCTCGAACTCGGGAAGCGCCTTGCGCACGTCCTCGGCCGAGGTGAAGGACGGCGGCAGGTCGAGGCAGTTGACCGCGGCGTTGGCGAACATCAGGTTCGAGTACGCCCCGTCCCCGTCGCGTTCGTAGTAGCTGTCGGACAGGGCGAGCAGCGGCGAGCCGTCCTTGTTCTTCATCGCCGTGGTCAGCGAGTCCCGCAGCTCCGGCCACGCCGCCTCGTCGTACATCGCCGCGATCACGCCGGTCGTCGCCAGCGCCTCGCCGAGCTTGCGGCCGCCGGACCGGCCGGTGTCGTCGCCCGCGGGGAGCGGCGCGCGGTCCAGGTCCGCGAAGAAACGCTTCAGGCGCTTGCCCGCGTCCGCGGCGCTCTTCCTGCCGAGCGGGCAGTCCCGCTCGCGCACACACTCCCGCGCGAACGCCTGGAACGCCGTCTCGAAGCCCGCCGTCTGGTCGAGGTTCATGCGGCGCGCGCTGAGCGACGGGTCCATCGCGCCGTCGAGGACCAGGCGGCCCACGCGGCCGGGGAAGAGCCCGGCGTAGGTCGCGCCGAGGAACGTGCCGTACGACGCCCCCACGTACGTCAGCTTCTTGTCGCCCAGCGCCGCCCGCAGGATGTCCATGTCCCGCGCCGACTCCACCGTGGAGACATGCCCGAGCAGCTTGCCGGACCGCTTCTGACAGCCCGCCGTGAACTTCTTGTACGTCGCCGAGAGACGGCCGACCTCCCGCCCGTCGTCGGGGGTCACGTCCGTCTGCGTGTAGGCATCCATCTCATGGTTGTTGAGGCACATGACCGGCTCGCTGCGGGCGACGCCACGCGGGTCCATCCCCACCATGTCGTACCGGGCGCGGACCTTGTCCGGATAGCCGAGCGCCGCGTACGCCTGGAGATATTCGACCGCCGAGCCGCCCGGGCCGCCCGGGTTCACCAGCAGCGAGCCGAGCCGGCGCTCCGGCTTTCCCGTCGCCCGCTTCCGCGACACCGCCAGCTTCACGTCCCCCGCGTCCGGCTTGTCGTAGTCCAGCGGCGCCCTCATCGTCGCGCACTGGAAGCCGGGGACCCCGCACGCGCGCCAGCGCAGCTTCTGGCCGTAGTACGGCGCGAGATCCTTCGGCGTCGCGCTCGGCAGCTCGGCCATCACCACGTCCGTCGACGAACTCGACGAACTCGCCGACGAGCAGCCGGAGATGAGCAGGCCGGCGGCCAGCAGGGCCAGGCAGCCACGGCGAAGTGACTCTCCCGCTCGAGCGGGGACGTGGGCCCGGGGAAGGGGGGTTTCCATCTCGCGAGAGTAGCTCTGTGGAGTTGTCGGATCACATTTCGTGCCCGTATGAGGGATACGGTCAACCAGAAGTCATGCGGTCACTCTTTGGGGGCGGGGCCCAGGGTGCGGGCGGGCCCTGCGTGCGGGTGGGCCCGGGGTGCGAGTAGGCCCGGGTGCGGGTGGGCCCCGAGCGCCGGACGCCCCCAGGCCCGGGACGGGTTCCTCAGCCCGCCCGCAGCGCCACCGTCATCGCCTCCACCGCGAGCAGCGGCGCCACATTGCGGTCCAGCGCCGTACGGCACGCGCCGATCGCCTCTATGCGGCGCAGCGTGCACTCGGGCGACGTCCCCCGCGCCAGGCGCTCCAGCATGTCCTGCACCTCCGTGTTGGCGAGCGGCACGCGCGAGCCCAACTGCAGGGCGAGGACGTCCCGATAGACCCCCGTCAGGTCGATGAGGGCGAGGTCCAGGCTGTCCCGCTGCGTACGCGTCTTGCGGCGCTTCTGCTTGTCCTCCAGGTCCTTCATCGCGCCCGCCGTGCCCCGCGGCATGCGGCCGCCCTGGGCCGCGCCGAGCGCCGCCTTCAGGTCCTCCGTCTCCTTGACGTCGACGTCCTCGGCGACCTGCTTGGCCTCCTCCGCCGCCGTGTCGATCAGCTCCTGCGCGGCCCGCAGGCAGCCGCCGATCTCCTCGACGCGCAGCGGCAGTTTGAGGACGGCGGCACGCCGCTCCCGCGCGCGCTGGTCGGTCGCGAGGGCGCGGGCGCGGCCGATGTGGCCCTGCGTGGCACGGGCGGCGGCGGCCGCGGCGGCGGGCTCGATGCCGTCGCGCCGCACGAGCATGTCGGCGACGGCGTCCACCGACGGCGTACGCAGGGTCAGATGGCGGCAGCGGGAGCGGATCGTGGGCAGCACGTCCTCCAGCGAGGGCGCGCAGAGCAGCCACACCGTGCGGGGGGCGGGCTCCTCCACCGCCTTCAGCAGGACGTTGCCCGCGCCCTCCGTGAGGCGGTCCGCGTCCTCCAGGACGATGACCTGCCAGCGGCCGACGGCCGGTGAGAGCTGGGCGCGGCGGACCAGGTCACGGGTCTCCTTGACGCCGATCGACAGCAGGTCGGTGCGGACGATCTCCACGTCGGCGTGCGTGCCGATCAGGCTCGTGTGGCAGCCGTCGCAGAAGCCGCAGCCCGGCTCGCCGCCCAGCGCGCGGTCGGGGCTCACGCACTGCAGGGCGGCGGCGAAGGCACGGGCGGCGGTGGCCCGGCCGGAGCCGGGCGGGCCCGTGAACAGCCAGGCGTGCGTCATCTTGGACGACTCGGGCAGCGGGGTGTCGGCCGCGACGGCGGTGACCAGCGCGTCGGCGTCACGGGCGGCCGCGCCGAGCTGCCCGCTCACCTTCTCCTGGCCCACCAGGTCGTCCCATACCGGCATGGGTCACCGCCTTTGCCCTACCCGACGCACGCCACGCTCGGCGCGCGTCCCATTTCGCGCTGTCGGAATTCATTGTGGGGCACCCCACTGACAACGCCGCCCACGACTGCGCTGAGCACGTAGTCAGCCCCTCCGGCGATTGAGGAGCGGGGTCTGGGGCGTGAGGAGCGGGGTCTGGGGCGGAGCCCCAGTTTCGGGAAGCGGTGGGACTGGGGAGCCCCCAGCCGGGCCCACCCGCACGTACGCCTCAGCGCCTGCGCCGCCCCTTGTCCGCCTCGTCCGCCACGTCCGCACCGTCGGAACCGTCCGCACCGTCGCCCTCATGCGACCCGAGCAGTTCGTCCGCCAGCGACGGCAGGTCGTCCAGCGGTGTCTCCTCCGCCCAGTCGGGGCGCGGGCGTTGCCGCGGCGTGCCGTCCTCGTCGACCTGCGGCAGCTCCCGCGTACGGTCGTCGGGGCCGGGCCGCTCGTCGCGGAAGTACCCCGGCGGCACCTTGTCCGCCGCGTTCCCGCCCCGCGCCGCGGGCTCGTTCCCCACGGCCGGAAGGACCGCCGTCTCGTCGGCCGCGCCGGGCACGGACGCCTTCGGCAGCTCGGCGGTCACGTCGGACGCCGCGGTGTCGCCCGCCCCGGGCTCCGTGACCTGCGGCAGCACAGCCGTCTCGTCGGCGGCACCCGGAACTTGCGGGTTCACGACCGGCGTGGGCACGGTCGCGGTCGTCTCATTGTCGGGCGAACCCGAGTCGGCCGACTCGGGAGGCGCAGCAGGCGCGGAAGGCGCAGCCGACGCCGGCGGCGTGGACGGCGTGGCCGGAGCGGCAGCCGCGGGCGCCCCCGAAGGAGCAGCCGGCGCGACCGGCTCCTCCGCGGAACCCGCCGCCGCCTCCGCCAGCAACCGCGCCTTCTCGGCCCGCCGCAACGCCTCCTCGGCCTTGCGCTGCTTCTCCAGGCGCCGTGCCTCGGCCTCCGCGCGCAGCCGGGCCTCCTCCTCGGCCGCCCGGCGGCGCCGCTCCTCCTCGGCGGCGCGGGCCTGCTCCTCGGCGAGGACCCGGGCGCGCTCCTCCTCGGCCTTGCGGCGGGCCTCCTCGGCGCGCTGCCGGGCCTCCTCGGCCTGGCGCTCGGCCTCGCGGCGCTGGGCCTCCTCGATCTCGCGCCGCTTGCGCTCTTCCTCCTCCGCGCGGAGCTTGGCGAGCTGCTCCTGGCGCTCCCGCTCCAGGCGCTCCTCCTCGGCCTTGCGCGCGGCTTCTTCCTCGGCGCGCCGCCGCGCCTCCTCCTCGGCCGCCTTGCGGGCCTCCTCCTTGGCCTTCACCTCGGCTTCGGAGAGGGGCAGTACGACATCGAGCCGGTGCCGGATCACGGTCGTGACGGCCTCCGGCTCCTGGGCGGCGTCCACGACCAGATACCGCCCGGGGTCCGCGGCGGCCAGGGTGAGGAAACCGGAGCGCACGCGCGCGTGGAACTCGGCGGGCTCGGACTCCAGCCGGTCGGGCGCCTCGGTGAAGCGCTCGCGGGCCGCTTCCGGCGACACGTCGAGCAGCACCGTCAGGTTCGGGACGAGTCCTCCGGTGGCCCACCGGTTGATGCGGGCGACCTCGGTCGGCGACAGATCGCGGCCCGCGCCCTGGTAGGCCACGGACGAGTCGATGTACCGGTCGGAGATCACCACGGCCCCGCGCGCGAGGGCGGGGCGTACGACGGTGTCGACGTGCTCCGCGCGGTCGGCGGCGTACAACAGCGCCTCCGCGCGGTGCGACAGACCGGCCGACGACACGTCGAGCAGGATCGAGCGCAGCCGCTTGCCGACCGGCGTGGCGCCCGGCTCGCGCGTGACGACGACTTCGTGGCCCTTGGCGCGGATCCACTCGGCGAGCGCCTCGGCCTGCGTGGACTTTCCGGCGCCGTCGCCGCCCTCCAGGGCGATGAAGAAGCCGGAGTCGGCGGGAGCCTGCACCGGGTCGTCGCCGCCGCGCAGCGCGTCGCGCAGGTCGTGGCGGAGCGGCACGCCCTGGCGGTCGTCGGCCTTGGCCAACACCAGTGCGGCCACCGGCAGCAGCAGCGCGCCGACCAGCATCAGCGTGAAGGACGCGCCGCCGTGGTCGAAGACGAACTTGCCGTTGACCATCCGGTGCGGCCCGATGACGGCCGCGAGCAGCGGCGCCACCAGCGCGGCCAGCGCCACGAAGAGCCGCACGACCGCCTGGAGGTGCTCGGTGGTGCGCGCCCTGCGGTAGTCCTCGACCTCCTGGTCGAGCAGCGCGTGACCGGTGTTCGCGGCGATGCCGGCGGCGAGGCCCGCGAGCCCGAGGATCAGCAGGACCGTCGTCACGTCGGGAACCAGACCGGCCGCGAGCAGCGCGACACCGGTGACGGTGATCGCGAGCGCCAGCAGGCGGCGGCGCGAGAGCGACGGCAGCAGCGCGGGCGCCGTACGGATGCCGGCGACCGTACCGCCGGTCAGCGCGAAGACGAACAGGCCGTACGTGACGGGCCCGCCCTGGAGGTCCTTGGCGTGCAGCACGGCGACCGCGACGGCCGCGGCGACCGCTCCGGCGACGGCGGTGCAGGCGGCCACGAGCAGCGGGATGGCCCCCGTGCGCCCCTTGTCGGTGCCGCTGCCCGTACGCGGCCTGCGCAGGCCCTCCAGGGGGCTGCGCGGGCGGGGCGTGTGCGTACCGGGAAGCTCGATGGCGTACGTGATCGACAGGGACGCCGCGAACAGTCCGGCGGCGAGGAACGCGGCGAGGCCCGCCTGGTGCTGGTCGAACCAGTCGACTCCGGAGCCGAGCAGTATGCCGCCGAGGCTGACCGCGACGAGCGCGACCGCCGCGAGGGGCACCGCCACGAATCCCGTACGCAGCGACAGGCGCCGCAGGGCGTCCATGTGGTCGGGCAGCGGGCGCACCGTGGCGCCCTCCAGGGGCGGGGCGGGCAGCAGGGCGGGCGCGGCGCTCTCGCGGGCGACCGTCCAGAAGCGCTCGCCGACACCGATGACGAACGCGGTGACCAGGAGCATCGCGAGAGCGTTGGCGGGCGTCCAGTCGATCCACAGCGGCGCGCAGATCAGCAGCGCGGCGCGGACCCCGTCGGCGCCGACCATGGTCCAGCGGCGGTCCAGCGGGCCGTCGGGCGACGTCAGGGAGGTCAGTGGGCCGAGCAGCACCGCTCCGAAGAGGAGGGTGGCGAGAACGCGCGCTCCGAAGACGGCGGTCACGGCGATGGCGACCCCGCGGTAGCCACCTCCGAACGCGCCCTCGGCGATGGCCGCTTGAAGCGCCAGCATCACCAGCACGAGCAACGCGAGCGCGTCGCCGACGCTGCCGACTAGATGCGCGCTCCACAGGCGCTTGAGCTGCGGTACGCGCAGCAAGGAGCGCACGGCGCGCTCGCGGGAGTCCGCGAGCAGGGCGTCGTCGGGGGCCGTGTTCATGGCGGGTGGCTGCTCGGCACGCGTCATCCGTCCAGCCTATCTGGACGCCCGCGTTCCCTGCGGGGCCCGTCCGAACATACGGCCACCGCGCCGGGGCTCCCGTGGTGGGAGGGCCCCGGCGCGGTGGCCGGTTCGGTGTGCGCCGCCGATGCGGACCGCTGCCGCGGCTCAGTCGTCGGCCGTGGCCTTCGAAGCCGTCGTCTTCTTGGCAGCGGCCGCCTTGGTGGTGGTCTTCTTGGCCGCGGTCGTCGTCTTCTTGGCTGCTGTTTTCTTGGCGGCAGTCTTCTTAGCCGTCGTTTTCTTCGCCGGGGCCTTCTTGGCCACCTTCTTGGCGGTCTTCTTCGCGGGCCCCTTGGCGCGCTTCTCGGCGAGGAGTTCGAAACCCCGCTCGGGGGTGATCTCCTCGACGCTGTCGCCGGACCGCAGCGTCGCGTTGGTCTCGCCGTCCGTCACGTACGGACCGAAGCGGCCGTCCTTGACGACGACGGGCTTGGCGCTGACCGGGTCCTCGCCGAGCTCCTTCAGCGGCGGCTTGGCGGCCGCGCGGCCGCGCTGCTTCGGCTTGGAGTAGATCTCCAGGGCCTCGTCCAGCGTGATGTTGAAGAGCTGCTCCTCGGTCTCCAGGGAGCGCGAGTCCGTGCCCTTCTTCAGATACGGGCCGTAGCGACCGTTCTGCGCGGTGATCTCCACGCCTTCGGCGTCCTTGCCGACGACGCGCGGCAGCGACATCAGCTTCAGCGCGTCCTCGAGCGTCACGGTGTCCAGGGACATGGACTTGAAGAGGGACGCCGTGCGCGGCTTGACCGCGTTCTTGCCGGTCTTCGGGGTGCCCTCGGGGAGCACCTCCGTCACGTACGGACCGTACCGGCCGTCCTTGGCGATGATCTCGCGGCCCGTCCCCGGGTCCGTGCCGAGCGCGAAGTCGCCGCTGGGCTTGGCGAGCAGTTCCTCCGCGTACTCGACGGTGAGCTCGTCGGGCGCCAGGTCGTCGGGGACGTCGGCGCGCTGGTGGCCCTCGGAGTCGCGCTCGCCGCGCTCGATGTAGGGGCCGTAGCGGCCGACGCGGAGCACGATGTCGTTGCCCACGGGGAAGGACGACACCTCGCGGGCGTCGATGGCGCCCAGGTCGGTGACGAGTTCCTTGAGGCCGCCCAGGTGGTCGCCGTCGCCGTTCCCGGCGTCGGCGGCGCCTCCGGAGGGCTCGCCCTCGCCGAAGTAGAACCGCCGCAGCCACGGCACGGCCTGCGCCTCGCCGCGCGCGATGCGGTCGAGGTCGTCCTCCATGCGGGCGGTGAAGTCGTAGTCGACGAGCCGCCCGAAGTGCTTCTCCAGGAGGTTGACGACGGCGAAGGAGAGGAAGGACGGCACCAGGGCCGTGCCCTTCTTGAAGACGTAGCCGCGGTCGAGGATCGTGCCGATGATCGACGCGTACGTCGACGGGCGGCCGATCTCGCGCTCTTCCAGCTCCTTGACCAGCGATGCCTCGGTGTAGCGGGCCGGCGGCTTGGTCGCGTGGCCGTCGACCGAGATCTCCTCGACGGACAGCGCGTCGCCTTCGGAGACCTGCGGCAGCCGGCGCTCGCGGTCGTCCAGCTCGGCGTTCGGGTCGTCCGCGCCCTCCACGTACGCCTTGAGGAAGCCGTGGAAGGTGATGGTCTTGCCGGACGCGCTGAACTCGGCTTCGCGGCCGTCGGCGGTTCGGCCGCCGATCTTGACGGTGACCGAGTTGCCGGTCGCGTCCTTCATCTGGGAGGCGACGGTCCGCTTCCAGATCAGTTCGTAGAGCCGGAACTGGTCGCCGGTCAGGCCGGTCTCGGCGGGCGTGCGGAAACGATCACCCGAGGGGCGGATCGCCTCGTGCGCCTCCTGCGCGTTCTTGACCTTCCCGGCGTACGTACGCGGCTTGTCCGGCAGGTAGTCGCCGCCGTAGAGCTGCGTGACCTGGGCGCGGGCCGCGGTGACGGCCGTGTCCGACAGCGTCGTGGAGTCCGTACGCATATAGGTGATGAAGCCGTTCTCGTACAGCTTCTGCGCCACCTGCATGGTCGCCTTCGCGCCGAAGCCGAGCTTGCGCGAGGCTTCCTGCTGGAGCGTCGTCGTACGGAACGGGGCGTACGGAGAGCGGCGGTACGGCTTGGACTCGACGGAGCGTACGGAGAAGTCGGTGTTCTCCAGGGCGGCGGCCAGCGCGCGGGCGTTGGCCTCGTCCAGGTGCAGGGTGTTCTGGCTCTTCAGCTGGCCGAGCGAGTCGAAGTCGCGGCCCTGCGCGACGCGCTTGCCGTCGACCGTCGTGAGGCGGGCGACGAGCTGGGAGGGGTCGCTGGAGTCACCGGGGCGGCCGGTGCCGAAGGTGCCGGTGAGGTCCCAGTACTCGGCGGAGCGGAAGGCGATGCGCTCGCGTTCGCGCTCGACGACGAGCCGGGTCGCGACGGACTGCACGCGGCCTGCCGACAGCCGCGGCATGACCTTCTTCCACAGCACCGGCGAGACTTCGTAGCCGTACAGACGGTCCAGGATGCGGCGGGTCTCCTGGGCGTCGACCATGCGCTGGTTGAGCTCGCGCGGGTTGGCGACGGCGCCCTGGATCGCGTCCTTGGTGATCTCGTGGAACACCATGCGCTTGACCGGGACCTTGGGCTTCAGGACCTCGAGGAGGTGCCACGCGATGGCTTCGCCCTCGCGGTCCTCATCGGTGGCGAGGTAGAGCTCGTCGGAGTCCTTCAGGAGGTCCTTGAGCTTCTTGACCTGCGCCTTCTTGTCGGCATTGACGACGTAGATCGGCTGGAAGTCGTGCTCGACGTCCACGCCGAGGCGGCGCACCTCGCCCGTGTACTTCTCGGGGACCTCCGCGGCGCCGTTGGGGAGGTCACGGATGTGCCCGACGCTCGCCTCGACTACGTATCCGGGGCCGAGGTAGCCCTTGATCGTCTTCGCCTTGGCAGGCGACTCGACGATGACGAGTCGGCGGCCGCCATGTGCGGTCTCGCTGGTCGGGGACAACTTCGCTCTTCTCTCCGGTCGACGCTCGGTGGCAGTGCTCGGTGCATCGGCAGTGCGGTGCCGGCGCCTGGTGGGGCGCCGTAACTGCGCTTGCGGTTGCGCTGACGCTGCGGAGTGTGACGGTACATCCCGCCCCCGTGTCAAACGGGAAAAGCCCGCAACGGCCACTCGAACGGTAACCCGACTACCGCCATTCCTGCCGCCTGGGCTGGCCCCGGGGCCTTGAGCGGTGTTGGGTCGGGTCCTTTTTATTGTTGCCGTCGGCCTGGCTTGCCGTCCGTCGCGCTGCGCGCTCGTCCTCAAACGCCGGACGGGCTTTCTCTCCCACCCACCCGCCCTTTTTGCGCTGCGGCGGCCTGCCCGGGCCGTTCTTCTACGGCTTTCCCGCGCCGGGCCTCACAGACGTGTGAAGCACCACACCGCCAGGGCCAGGGCGCCGGATCCCGCCAAGGTCGCGAGGGTGGCGGCGGCGGTGGGGTGGACGCCGTGGGCCACGGGGGCGCGGTGGGCGACGCGGGTGCCCGTCCAGAGCAGCAGTCCGGCCCCGAACAGCGCGAACACCGTTCCGGCGAAGATCGCTGGTCCGCTCTCCATGCCCCTGGCCTCCCGTGCCGTCCGTGCGCGGCACCTGTCGGGTACCCCGGCTGCGGAGGCTGGCACGTCCGGACGGCGGAAGCGCGAAATCCGGGTGAACAGGGAGCGGCGGGCAGGGCCCACAATGGCTGGTTTCCCTCCAGGAGGGGCTGATTTCCCTCCGCGAGGGGTTGATTTCGCCCACTCCGTCAGTCACCCCTGGCGCCCCTACCGCCCCACGGGCTCCAGGAACCCCTGCTCCACCAGGAGCCGGATCTGGGCCGGGGTGCGGTCGCGGAGCAGCACCGGGTCCTCGCCCATGAGCTGGGCGATGGCGTCCAGGATCCGGCCGGCGCTCAGCGAGCCGTCGCACACGCCCGCGAAGCCCGCGCCCACCGTGTCCACCTGGGTGGCCCGCCGCATGCCGCGGTGCTGGCGCAGCACGACGTGCTCCGGGTCCTCGGCGCCGGGCAGGCCGACCTGCTCCTGCACCACTTCACCGGCGAGCTTGAAGTGCGCGGCGAGCAGCGCGGCGTCGTCGTGGTCGCGCAGATAGTCCTGCCGCTCGAAGAACTTCTGCACCGCCTCGCCGAGTGGCTGCTCGACGGGGTGCGGCCACTCCTCGACGGTCACGGACGGCTCGGCGGCGCCGGACTTGCGCAGGGTGATCCAGCCGAAGCCGACGCCCCGGGTCTTGCGGGCCTCGAACTCGTCCAGCCACGCGTCGTACCGCGCTGCGTACTCGGCCGGGTCGGTGCGGTGGTCCCCGGCGTCCCTGAGCCACAGCTCGGCGTACTGCGTGACGTCCTGGACCTCGCGCTGCACGATCCACGCGTCACAGCCACGCGGCACCCAGGAGCGGAGCCGCTCGGTCCACTCCTCGCCCTCCACGTGCTGCCAGTTGGCGAGAAACTGTGCGTACCCCCCTTCGTTCAGCCGTGCCCCCGCCTCCTGAACGATCGAGCGGCACAGATCGTCCCCGCCCATGCCGCCGTCCCGGTAGGTCAGCCGGGCGCCGGGCGAGATGACGAACGGCGGGTTGGACACGATCAGGTCGTACGTCGCCTCGCCCACCGGCTCGTACAGGGAGCCCTCCCGCAGGTCCGCCTCAGGGGCGCCGGAGAGGGCGAGCGTGAGCCGGGTGCATTGCAGGGCGCGGGGGTTGAGGTCGGTCGCGGTGACGCGGGTGGCGTGCCGGGAGGCGTGCAGGGCCTGGATGCCGGAGCCGGTGCCGATGTCGAGGGCGCTCGCGACGGGCGCCCGCACCGTGATCCCCGCGAGTGTCGTGGACGCGCCGCCGACGCCGAGCACCACGCCCTCGTCCCGGCTCCCGATGCCGCCGGCCCCGCCGACCGCGCACCCCAGGTCGGACACGATGAACCAGTCCTCGCCGTCCGGCCCGCCGTAGGGCCGCACGTCCACGGTCGCCCTGAGCCCGCTCCCGGCGCCCCCGGCACCCTCGCCGCCCGCTTCTGCCGCCACGAGCCAGCCGCTCTCCAGGAGGGCGTCGACGGGCAGAACGCCGGCCACGCGCGCGTGGGGCACGGAATCCTGCAGCAGGAACAGCCGTACGAGCGACTCCAGCGTGCCGTCGCCCCGGGTGGCCCTCAGGGCGGGCACGGTCTCGCTGCGGGCGAGCGCTGCGTAGGCGGGCGCCCCGAGCAGTTCGAGCAGCCCGTCGGCGGTGAAGTCGGCGGCGAGGAAGGCTTCCCGCAGCCGCGCGGACACATCGGCACGGTCGGACGAGGGCAAGGGCATGCTGGCGATACTCACCCTCCAATTGTGACCCGCCCGCTCAAGACTGCGCCCCCGGCGCCACTGGGCACCGGGGGCAGACGGCCGTACGGATGAGCGGAACGGCGGGACGACCGGGCGGCGGGGGCGGCCTGACGGCCAGTCCGACGCCCGGCCGTCCGAACGCCCGGCCCGGCGCCCAGCCGTTCGCGGGCGGCGAGGCCCCTAGCTGTTCGCGGGCGGCGAGGAGGCCGCGGTCTTGCAGCTGTCCTGCTCGCGCATCGCCTTGCCCGCGTCACCCTCCTCCAGCTTCTTCTGTGCCGTGTTCTCGCTCTTGCTGAGCTTGCCCAGCTCCTCGGCGATCTTCGCGAGGTCGTCCGCGAAGGCCGACTGGTCCTTGGTGTCGAGCTTGTCGGTCTGCGTCTTCAGGTCGGCGTACGACTTGGAGAGGCCGTCCAGCTCCTTCACCGCGTCGTTGAGCTTCTTCTCGCCGTCGTCGACGGGCGGGGCGCCCGCCTTCTTCAGGGCGGTGGCGCGCTGGGCGTACGCGGTGGAGATGTCCCCGAACGCCTTGGAGTCGGTCGCCTTGACCTCGTCCGGCGAACTGTTGTCGGCGGTCTGCTTCTTGATCGCCGCGTTGGCTTCGGCGATCTTCTTCGACTGCGGCCCGACGGCCGTGTCGCAGACCTTCTTGGCCCAGTCGTCCAGCTTCTTGTCACCGTCGTCACTGCTGCATCCCGACAGCGCCAGTACCAGTACCGCACCGCCGGACAGTGCGGCCGCGAGCTTCTTGTTCACCGGATTGGTCCCTTCCATGGCTCTCGGCCCCGGAACTTACACGCCAACCGGGCGACAACCGCATGCCAGGGGTACGTTACGTCCGCTATTGAAGCCATTTGCACCAAGGTGCGGCGGACGAGAGAAGGCTCACGAGGGCCGCGCACGCGACCCCGCCGCACGCACACGCGGGCGGACGGCGCCTCAAAAAGCGCCGCCCGCCCGCGTGTTGAGCGGTTCCTGGTACCCGTCTAGGTCACGAAACCACCGCCGGGTCGGCCGAATTGGCCACCTTCCCCGGGTTCTCGTCGTCGCCCACGGCGATGCCGCGCCGCTTGGACACGTACACCGCCCCGACGATGACCGCGATGGAGAGCGCGGCGATCACCACTCGCATCCCCACGCTCTTGTCCTCGCCGTAGCTGAACTTGACGACCGCGGGCGCGATCAGCAGCGCCACCAGGTTCATCACCTTCAGCAGGGGGTTGATCGCCGGACCCGCGGTGTCCTTGAACGGGTCGCCGACCGTGTCACCGATCACCGTCGCGGCATGGGCCTCACTGCCCTTGCCGCCGTGGTGGCCGTCCTCGACGAGCTTCTTGGCGTTGTCCCACGCGCCACCGGAGTTGGCGAGGAACACCGCCATCAGCGTGCCGGTGCCGATCGCGCCCGCGAGGAACGAGCCGAGCGCGCCGACGCCGAGGCTGAAGCCGACCGCGATCGGCGTGAGCACGGCGAGCAGACCCGGCGTGGCGAGTTCCCGCAGCGCGTCCTTGGTGCAGATGTCGACGACGCGCCCGTACTCCGGCTTCTCCGAGTAGTCCATGATCCCGGGGTGCTCGCGGAACTGCCGTCGCACCTCGTAGACCACGGCCCCGGCCGACCGCGACACCGCGTTGATCGCCAGCCCCGAGAAGAGGAAGACGACCGCGGCGCCGAGGATCAGGCCCACCAGGTTGTTGGGCTGTGAGATGTCCATCACCAGGTTCATCGGGGCGCCGTCGCCGAGTTTCTGGCCGACGTCGTCCGCCGCCTCGGCGATCGCGTCGCGGTACGACCCGAAGAGCGCCGACGCCGCGAGTACGGCCGTGGCGATGGCGATGCCCTTGGTGATGGCTTTGGTGGTGTTGCCGACGGCGTCCAGGTCGGTGAGGACCTGCGCGCCCGCGCCCTGGACGTCGCCGGACATCTCGGCGATGCCCTGCGCGTTGTCGGAGACCGGCCCGAAGGTGTCCATGGCGACGATGACGCCGACCGTGGTGAGCAGGCCGGTGCCCGCCAGGGCCACCGCGAACAGTGCGAGCATGATCGACGTACCGCCGAGCAGGAACGCCCCGTACACGCCGAGCCCGATCAACAGCGCGGTGTAGACGGCCGATTCGAGCCCGATGGAGATGCCCGCGAGCACGACCGTGGCCGGGCCCGTGAGCGAGCTCTTGCCGATGTCCCTGACGGGACGCCGGTTGGTCTCGGTGAAGTAGCCGGTCAGCTGCTGGATCAGCGCCGCCATGACGATGCCGATGGCGACGGCCACGACCGCGAGGATCCGCGGGTCGCCGCCCTTGGCGAGGATCGCCTCGTCCGTGACTCCGTCCAACTCCGCGTACGTCGACGGGAGGTAGACGAAGACGGCCGCCGCGACGAGTGCCAGCGAGATGCCCGCGGAGATGAAGAAGCCGCGGTTGATGGCGGTCATGCCGCTGCGGTCGGCGCGACGGGGCGCGACCGCGAAGATCCCGATCATGGCGGTGATCACGCCGATCGCCGGAACGATCAGCGGGAACGCGAGTCCGGAGTCACCGAACGCCGCCTTGCCGAGGATCAGCGCGGCGACGAGCGTGACGGCGTACGACTCGAAGAGGTCGGCGGCCATCCCGGCGCAGTCGCCGACGTTGTCGCCCACGTTGTCGGCGATGGTCGCGGCATTGCGCGGATCGTCCTCCGGAATGCCCTGTTCGACCTTGCCGACCAGGTCGGCGCCGACGTCGGCGGCCTTGGTGAAGATGCCGCCTCCGACACGCATGAACATCGCGATCAGCGCGGCCCCGAGGCCGAAGCCCTCGAGGACCTTCGGTGCGTCGGCCGCGTACACGAGCACCACACAGGAGGCGCCGAGCAGACCGAGCCCCACCGTGAACATGCCGACGACGCCGCCCGTGCGGAAAGCGATCTTCATGGCTTTGTGCGAGACGGCGGTGAGATCCTTTTCGGGCTCACCTTCCGCGGGAGTCGCTTCCCGTGCCGCGGCGGCCACGCGCACATTGGCGCGTACGGCGAGCCACATACCGATATAGCCGGTGGTCGCCGAGAAGGCCGCGCCGATCAAGAAGAAGACCGAGCGGCCGGCTCGCTGATTCCAGTCGTCCGCGGGCAGCAGCAGGAGCAGGAAGAACACCACGACGGCGAATACGCCAAGGGTGCGCATCTGTCGTCCCAGATAGGCATTCGCGCCTTCCTGGACCGCTGCCGCGATCTTCTTCATGCTGTCGGTGCCCTCGCCTGCCGTGAGTACCTGGCGCACCAGGACCCAGGCGAGCACGAGCGCCGCGACCGCGACGGCCGCGATGACCATCACGATCAGGCGGTTGTCGTCGGTCAGTACCGCGGCTGCGAGGGTTGAGGGGTGGTCAAGCTGATGAGGGGTAGAAAGCCCCGCCATTCGTCCTCCTTGACGCTTGGGCTGAGCTCAAGATGTGGACGGATTGTAGGGAGCCTGACCTGATCAAAACAGTGCGCCGCCAACGGAATTGGCGCGCAAGTGCGTGTCCGCAAATGATCGCGCCCAAACTTTGACCCCGAAAGCGGTAATGCCCCAAAAGCATTGACGTCCGCTCTGGCGCCGGGATTGGCTCCTGATCACCGGGGTTTCTGCCCCCTGGGCCCACTAGTCACATTAAAGAAAACCCCGGACACCCGACACCGATAAACGGACGGACCCACGAGACGGGAGGAACTCGGCAGTGTCCAGCCCGTCCGGCGAAGGGGCTCGGCAATGTCAGCCCGTCCGGCGAAGGGGCTTGGCGATGTCAGCCCGTCCGGCGTTTGAGGACGAGGCCGCGGCGTTTGAGGACGAGGCCGAAGGCCGACAGGGGGGAGAGGGGCGAGGCCCGGAGGGGGGCGGATGGGCCGGGGGAAGCAAGCCCCCGGCGGGGCACGCCAAAGCTGCGGCAAGCACACTCACCGCACAGGAACAGCGCCCAGCGTCCCTCAGGGGGTGGTGGGCCAAGTCATCCGGATGGACCCACCGTTCTCCCCGGCGGTCACTTCCACGTCATCCACCAGCCCGCTGATGACCGCGAGCCCCATCTCGTCCTCCCCCTCGGCCTCGGGGTCCTCCCCGGGGCCGGCCCCGGGAGCACGCTCACCGGGCACGGAACGCGGAGCCTCGTCGCCGACCTCGATGGAGAACTGCTTCTCCTCCTCGATCAGAGCGACCCGCACCGGAGCGGGCACATTGGCCGCCTGATGCAGCCCCACGGCCCGGGTGCACGCCTCGCCGACCGCGAGCCTGACCTCATCGAGGACGGCCTCGTCCACTCCGGCCCTGCGGGCCACCGCCGCCGCCACCAGGCGGGCGGTCCGGACGTGCTCGGGCAGCGCGCTGAAGCGGAGTTCAACGGTGGCCATGCATCCCCCTCGGACATACGCGCGTGCTGTCAGGGGGCCCGGCCGTCGGCCCGGCCCCCTGCCGTACTGCCACTTCCGGGCCGCGGCCCGGAACCCCGGGGCGAGGCCCGGGAGATCCGGCCGCAGCCGGACTCCGGCTCAGTCGGTGGCCGCTCAGTCGGTGGCCGCGACCGCTTCCTCGACCGAGGTGTGGATCGGGAACACCTTGGTCAGTCCGGTGATACGGAAGATCTTGAGAATGCGCTCCTGGTTGCACACCAGGCGCAGCGAGCCCTCATGGGCCCGCACCCGCTTCAGGCCGCCGATCAGCACGCCGAGTCCGGTGGAGTCGAGGAAGTCCACGCGCTCCATGTCGACGACCAGGTGGAAACTGCCGTCGTTCACCAACTCGACCAACTGCTCGCGCAACTTGAGCGCGGTATATACATCGATTTCGCCACCGACCTCGACGACCGTACGATCGCCGACGGTACGGGTCGACAGAGACAGGTCCACGGATCCTCCAGCACCTTGCTATCGAGCGGTCGCCCCTCGGGACACCTCGGCCCACGCCCTCGGGACGGATCGCCAGCCGCGATGGCATTCAATCACTTACCGGCAGGCGTGCACGACGCCTTCGGACCATTGTCCATCCCGCCAGTGACACACTCGGTGCCGATGGCCAACTTTTCTCCTGCCGGAGGACCCTCGGCGGACACCCCGGCCCGCGTCTCCCCGCAGACGGTCCTTGACCGGCTGACCACGGGGCCGAGCCGAGCTGCGCGCATCACTCATACGGAGCACCTGCCCCCGCGTGCGGCCCGGTATGCAGTGTGGCCCGATCGCATCCGCCCGGAGGTGGTCGCGGCGGTGCAGGCGGCCGGAATCGATCATCCGTGGGCCCACCAGGCCCGCGCCGCCGAACACGCGCTGGACGGCGAGTCCGTCGTCGTCGCCACCGGCACCGCGTCCGGCAAGTCGTTGGCATATCTCACACCCGTCCTGTCGGCCCTGCTCGACGGCTCCGAGGCGCCCAACGGCCGCGGCGCCACCGCCCTGTACCTGGCCCCCACCAAGGCCCTGGCGGCCGACCAGCGCCGCGCCGTGCGCGCCCTGGCTGCGCCGCTGGGCACGGCGGTGCGATCCGCCGTGTACGACGGCGACACCCCCGTCGAGGAACGCGAGTGGGTACGTCAGTACGCCAACTACGTCCTGACCAACCCCGACATGCTGCACCGGGGGATACTCCCGTCCCACCCCCGCTGGTCCTCCTTCCTGCGCGCCCTGCGCTACGTCGTCATCGACGAGTGCCACACCTACCGCGGCGTCTTCGGCTCGCACGTCGCCCAAGTCCTCCGCCGGCTGCGCCGCTTGTGCGCCCGCTACGGCTCCGACCCCGTCTTCCTCCTCGCCTCCGCCACGGCCGCCGACCCGGCCCTGGCCGCCGGGCGCCTCACCGGCCTGCCCGTCACCGAGGTCGCCGACGACGCCTCACCCCGCGGCGAGGTCGTCTTCGCCCTCTGGGAGCCGCCGCTCACCGAACTGCACGGCGAGAAGGGCGCCCCGGTCCGCCGCACCGCCACCGCCGAGACCGCCGACCTGCTCACGGACCTGGCCGTCCAGGGCGTCCGCTCGGTCGCCTTCGTACGCTCCCGGCGGGGTGCCGAACTGATCTCCGTCATCGCCCAGGAACGCCTCGCCGAGGTGGACCGGTCCCTGGCCCGGCGCGTGGCCGCCTACCGCGGCGGCTATCTCCCCGAGGAACGCCGCGCCCTGGAGCAGGCCCTGCACTCCGGCGAGCTCCTCGGCCTCGCCGCCACCACCGCCCTCGAACTCGGCGTCGACGTCTCCGGCCTGGACGCCGTCCTCATCGCCGGCTACCCCGGCACCCGCGCCTCCCTCTGGCAGCAGGCGGGCCGCGCGGGACGCTCCGGCCAGGGCGCGCTCGCGGTGCTCATCGCCCGCGACGACC
Source organism: Streptomyces aurantiacus JA 4570 (assembly GCF_000414115.1). GTDB lineage: Bacteria > Actinomycetota > Actinomycetes > Streptomycetales > Streptomycetaceae > Streptomyces > Streptomyces aurantiacus_A. The sequence continues at coordinate 3,929 of NZ_AOPZ01000422.1, read as the reverse complement.
CGCTGGACACCTATCTTGTCCACCACCCCGAGGCCCTCTTCGACCAGCCCGTCGAGTCGACCGTCCTCGACCCCGACAATCCGTACGTCCTCGCGCCCCACCTCTGCGCCGCCGCCGCGGAACTCCCGCTCACCGAAGACGACTTCAAGCTCTTCGGCCCGGCCACCGGGGAACTGCTCCCCCAGCTCGAGGCCGCGAAGCTGCTGCGCCGACGCACCAAGGCATGGCACTGGACGCGTCGCGAGCGGGCCGCCGACCTCACGGACATCCGCGGCGAGGGCGGCAGGCCCGTGCAGGTCGTCGAGGAGGGCACCGGCAGGCTGCTCGGCACCGTCGACGCCTCCGCCGCGCACACGACCGTCCACGAAGGCGCGGTCCACCTCCACCAGGGCCGTACGTATCTCGTCCGCCGCCTGGACCTGGACGACTCGGCCGCCCTCGTCGAGGAGGCCGTCCCGCCGTACTCGACCACCGCCCGCGACACCACCGCCATCGCCGTCCTCGAGACCGACACCGAGATCCCCTGGGGTCCCGGCCGCCTCTGCTACGGCTCCGTCGAGGTCACCAACCAGGTCGTGTCCTTCCTGCGCCGCAAACTCATCACCGGCGAGGTGCTCGGCGAGACCAAGCTGGACCTGCCGCCCCGCACGCTGCGCACCCGCGCGGTCTGGTGGACGGTCACCGAGGACCAGCTCGACGCCGCCCGCGTCAATCCGGAGATCCTCGGCGGCGCGCTGCACGCCGCCGAACACGCCTCCATCGGCATGCTGCCCCTCTTCGCGACCTGCGACCGCTGGGACATCGGCGGCGTGTCGGTGCCGCTGCACCCGGACACGCTGCTGCCGACGGTCTTCGTGTACGACGGCCACCCCGGCGGCGCCGGATTCGCCGAGCGCGCCTTCCACACCGCCCGCCCCTGGCTCACCGCCACCCGTGAGGCCATCGCCTCCTGCGAGTGCGAGGCCGGCTGCCCCTCCTGCATCCAGTCCCCCAAGTGCGGCAACGGCAACGATCCCCTGCACAAGCGCGGTGCGGTGCGCCTTCTCACCACCCTCCTGAAGGACGCCCCCACGAGCTGAGTCCCCCACGCCGGGGGCGCGGGCCGGTGCCATGGGCCGGGCGGAGCCCGAGGGCCCTGCGGGACCCGAAGGCCATGCGGGACCCGAAGGCCATGCGGGACCTGAAAGGCGGGCGGGACCCGAAGGCCCTGCGACGCCCAGAGGCCAAGCTGGGCCCGCAGACCCTCCGGACCCCACAGACCCTGAAGGACCCGCCGACCCCGTCGGCCCCGTTCGCCCCGCAGACCCCACAGGCCCCACAGGCCCTGAAGGTCCCGTCGGCCCCGCAGGCCCCGCCCGCGACCTGACCTCCGTCACGAACGGCCCGAACTCCGCCGCCGCCGTGACATCCGACACCTCCCCCGCCACCTCGCACCGCACGATCCGCGTGCCCTGTGCCCGCGCCACCCGCTCGGCCCGGGCGCACGCCCCCGCACTCCCCTCCACCCAGTGGTCCGCCGCGGCCAAGGCCGCCAGGTCGGCCGCGCCACCCGCACGGTGGCGGGCCACCGTCGCCTGACCCATCGCAAGGACGGCCCCCGTGACCGCACACAGCACAGCCATCGCCACCACGGCCCAGACCGTCGCCGCACCCCTGTCCGCCTGCGCCTCGCACCCACGCGCGTCTGCCTGTCCCGGCCCCGCCCGCACGCCGTCCGCGTGATCGCCTCTCATGCCCCCACCCCCACCGTCTCCTCCGCCATCGCCACGGCCTCCGCCCTCAGCCGCAACCCGAGGCCCAGCGCCCGCGGGCCCGGCGACCGCGCCACGACCTCCACCCGGACCAGGTCACCGTCCCGGCTCACCGCCACGCTCGCGCCGCGCGGAGCCGCCTGCCGGGCCGCCGCGACCGCCGTGCCCCGCGGGTCCTGGCGGGCCATCGCGCGGGCCCCGGCCCGGGCCCCGTCCACGCTCCACGCACTGGATCTGCGCGGACGCGGCCAGCAGGGCCCACACGAGCGCCATCGTGAACAGCACCAGCGTCGGCAGCACCACCGCCGCCTCGGCCGTCACGTAACCGCCGTCACGCCGGGCCCGGCGCCCTTCAGAACTGGACGTCCAGCGCACTCTCCACCACCGCCTGCAGAGCCGCCTTGACCGGGCCGCTCGTCACGACTTTGAAGAGCAGCCCGGCGAACGCCACCGTCGCGATCAGGCCCATGGCGTACTCGGACGTCACCATTCCGGCGTCCCTCACGACCCCACGCATCTGACGCGCCGTCCACACCCGGGGGGCGAGCCACCCCTTACGCCCGCGCCACCCCGGACGCTCCCACCGCATCCACCGCGCCACCCGAGCCACGTACAGCCGAGCCCGCCCACGCACCTGTCCCCACATGTCAACCCCCATGGAATTTCCGTCTGTTGCTCGAACTTGTGAAACTGCTTGATCAAGGTCGGCCCGCGGGGCGCCCCCGATGTCCTGCCGGCCGTACGACATTTCGCCCAACCGACCACCTCACCCCCTCACCACTTCACCCCCCGCCCATCAGGCCCCCGGCCAGCCCGATCACCACCGGCAGCACCCCGACCGCGATGAACGCGGGCAGAAAGCACAGCCCCACCGGCGCCGTCATCAGGACGGCTGCGCGCCGGGCCCTGGCCGTCGCCCTGCGGCCCTGTTCGGCGCGGCAGTCCGCGGCGAGCCGGGCGACGGGGTCGGCCGCGGGTGCCCCGGACTCGGCGGCCTGCTCGAGGAGGCGGGCCAGCCCGCCGGCGCCCGGTATCTCGCCGACCTGCCGCCAGGCGTCGGCCGGTGCGCCGCCGAGCCGCACCTGTGCCGCGCCCCAGGCGAGCCGATCCCCGACGGGGCCTCCCAGGGACTCACCGACGGCCTGCGCCGCCACGACGGGCCCGGCCCCGGCGGCCACGCAGGCCGCCACCAGGTCCGCCGCCAGCGGGAGTTGCGCTTCGGCGCGGGCCGCGTCGGCCTCCTCCGTGCGGTCGCCGCCCGGCCACATCCGCCACACGCAGCACCCCGCGACCACGCCGACCACACATCCCGTGACCCCGCCGACCAGCGCCCACCCGGCGCCCACCACCGCGGCGACCGTCAGCCACTTCCGCGCGAGCTCCCGCCGCCCGGACAGCGCGCCACCCCACCGCCCGAGCCGGCCCCGCTCCTCGGACTCCCCGGCCCCGCCGCCGCGCCCCAGGCCCCATGACCGCCCCGGCCGCCCTCCGGCACCCAGCACGGCCAAGGCCCGCCGCCCCGCGATCCGTTCACGCCGTGCCGCCGCCACCGTCAGCACCAGCCACACCAGAGCGCCCGCCACCCACACGGCCACCCCCAGCCTGTGGAAAACTCCGGCGCCGCCAACCGGTCCGGACCCGCCCAGCAGGCCGGCGAACTCGCCCTTCATCGCCCCTCCGCCTTCCGCACGATCCGCAGCGCCCACCACACGCCCGCGCCTTCCAGCAGTCCGCCCACGAGCAGGCAGCCCAGGCCCGCTCCGGTGTGGAACAGCACCCGCAGCGGGTCGGCCCCGAGGGCGGCGCCCATCAGCAGGCCGAGGAGGGGGAGCCCCGCGAGCATCAAGGCCGTCGAACGGGAGCCGGCCAACTGAGCGCGCAGGTCGGCCCGTTGGTCCCGCTCCGCGCGCAGCGCCGCTTCGAGGCGGTCCAGGCCCGCCGCGAGGCCGGCGCCCCGGTCCACCGCTACCCGCCAGCACGCCGTGAGCCCGAGGAGCCCTTCGGCGCCCGGATCCCGTGCGGCCTCGCGCAGGGCAGCGGGCACGTCCCCGCCGAACCGCGCCGCCGCGAGCACCCCGGTCCGCGCCTCGCCGAGCCCCCCACCGGCGCCCCCACCGGCCTCCGCGGCCATCCGCAGCGCCTGCCCGGGCTGCCGCCCCGCCCGCACCTCACCGGCGA
>NZ_AOPZ01000421.1 GCF_000414115.1 Streptomyces aurantiacus JA 4570 | reverse complement strand
CGCCCGCGGAGCCGCCCGCCGAACCGGAGGCGGAGCCGCCCGACGTACCCGGACCGCCCGCGCCGCCGCTGCCCGCCGAGCCGCCGGACGCGCCGCCCGGCTGCGCGGAGGTGTCGAGCTCCAGGGACACCTCGGTCTTCGCCGGGGTGCACGTCGTGGTCGTGCCCAGCGCCTTCACGGTGAGGACTCCGGGCGACAGCGTCGACTTGCCGTCGGCGCCGGGCTTGTAGGTGCCCGTGAGGTCGGGGATGGTGATCGGGGCGCCGGACTTGATGGGCTCCTTGTTCGCGGGGCCCTCGACCGGCACGGTGCCCTTGTCGGCGCCGCCGAGCTTGACGTCCATCGAGGGCGTCACGGAGTTCGCGGGGATGTCGGCCGGGCTGTCCATCACGGACTTCTTGAACTGGACCGTGAGGCCGTAACTCCCGCCGTTCTTCTTGGCGTTGATCTGCACCGGCGAGGTGGCTTCCTTGTCGCCGATGGGGGTCTTGCACTTGTAGGGGATCTGGACTTCCTTGCCGGGGAAGTCGGTCTGGCCGTCGCCGCCGCCGCTGGAACCGCCCGCGGCGGACCCGCCGGACGTGCTGCCGCCGGAGCTGCTCCCGCCGGTGGTCGTGCCGCCGGACGTCGTGCCGCCCGAGGTGGTGCCGCCCGAGGTGGTGCCCCCCGACGTCGTGCCGCCCGAACTCCCGCCGCCCTCCGTGACCTTGATGGTCGCCGCGGCCTTCACCGTCTCCTCCGGCTTGCACTTGGTGTCCGTGGAGATCGGCTTGTTGACGTTGATGTCGTACGCGCCCGGAGTGAGCGTCACCTCGCCCGGCTTCGTCAGCTTCAGCTTGCCCTTCATGTCGGACAGGACCATCGGACTGCCCTTGGGTATGGGCGGGTTGGTCCGCGTCCCCTCCATCTTCAGGTCGCCGCTCTGCGCGCCGCCGACCTTGATCGTCCCGGTCGGCAGGACCGTGTCCTTGCCGAGGTCGAGGATGTCGGGGTTCTTGGACGCCGCCTCGACGGTCTTCCACACCACCTCGACCTCGTCGCCGACCTTCGCCTCGGCGGGCACCTTGACGTCCACCTTCGTGGTGCCGTGCACCGGCGGCAGGTTGGAGATCGGCGGCGGTACGCACTCGGTCTTGTACGCGACCTCGGCGGCCTGCGCCGGAGTCGCCGCGGCGAGCACGGCGGTGCCGACGAGCCCCGTGCCGCCGAGCATCAGGGCGACACCGGCCGCGGTCGCTCTGGTACGGGGTGGTGCCGCTCCCGCCGCCCTCGCGCTCCGTTTCCTCCTCATTACTGTCCCTTCGTCGTGGGGCCGTTGTCGGACGGTGCGGAGAGCTGACCTGCGGGTGCGCCCGGGTCTGTGTCCGGGCTGAACCAGGGCAGGGTGGTCGAGGGGGGCGCTCCGGGCGCCGGCGCGGAGCCGGGCGGGGTGCCGCCGCGTTCGGCGGTCACGGCCGACTGCGGAAGGCGCAGCTTGGGCAGGCGTCCGGTGAGGTCGCCGACGCGGGACGTGCGGTGCCGGCCGGGGGTGCGGCGGCGCCGGTCCGGGCGGAGCCGGTCGACGAGCACCATCCCGACGCGGAACACGGCCGCGGGCACGACGACGCAGAGCAGCACCCAGAACAGCGTGACGCCCCACGGCCGCCCGACGCCCCACGGCTGCTCGGCGAGGACCTTGTCACCGAACCGCAGCGACACCAGATAGTCGCCGTGCGCGCCCGCGGGCAGCTCGACGGACAGCTTGATCTGCGCCTTCCTGCCGGGCGCGATGGTGCCGCGCCACTGCTGCTCCTCCCACTTCGGGGCGAACACGCCGTGCGAGGTGCCGACCTGGAAGACGGGGTCCTTGACGGGCGCGGAGCCCACGTTGCCGACGGTGAAGACAAGGCGCCGCGACGGCGGCGAGCCGAACCAGGTGAGGACGCCGCTCGACCCGTCGAGCCGGGTGTCGGTGAGCACGGAGAGCCGCCCGCCCGCGCGCTGCTCGGGCAGCGGCTTCACCGGGTGTCCCGCGACCTTGAACGCCGCGTCCACGGCGGCCTTCGCGCCGGTCACGGTGGCGACGTGCACGACGCACGGACAGGGCTTCGGGGGTTCGGTGACGGGCAGCTTCTTGCTGAAGGCGCCGTCGCCGTCGGTGGTGACGGCGCGCCCCTGCGAGTTGGCGCAGGAGTTGGTGCCGCCCGGCACACCGGCGGCGGGGGTCGCCTGCCCGCAGACGAGCATCATGAGGAGGGCGTTCGGCCGCCATCCCTCGCCTTTGACGGTGACCGAACCTCCGGTACCGGTTTGGGACTTGGAGAGGGTGACGGTGGGTTTGTCGGCGGCGCGGGCGGAGGGCGGTGCGAGGAAGGCCCCGCCGAGGAGGGAGGCGAGGAGGGCGAGCGCTGGGAGGAACACCGCAACCCGAACGCGTTCACCTTGAGGCCGAGAGTCACGGGTGGGTGGGTG
>NZ_AOPZ01000420.1 GCF_000414115.1 Streptomyces aurantiacus JA 4570 | reverse complement strand
CGCTGTGCGGCGGCGGCCGCGTCGGGCTCGGCGAGCAGCGCGCGGACCGCGGCCTGTTCGTTCCGCCAGGCGTCGACGCGGTGCTGGAGCTCGCGGTGGCCCGCGTCGTCGAGGAGCGCGGCGGACGCGGCGGCCGGGGTGTCGAAGCCGGCGCGGAACGCGGCGTCCGCGAGCCGGGCGTCGGCGTCCTTCAGGCGCTGGGCCGACTCGTCGGCGGCGCGCGCGGCATCGGCGGCATCGGTGAGGAGCTCGCTCTGCCGCTCCAGTTGCGCGGCGCGCCGGGCGACGCTCGCTGACGCGCCGCGCGCCCGGGTCAACTCCTCCTCCAGGCCCGCCTGTTCGCCTGCGAGGGCGTCCCGCAGCGCGGCGCGGGACTCGACGCGGCGGGCCGCTTCCTGCTGGGCGGCGACCCGGCGGTCGCGCTCCCGCTCCGCCTGGGCCAGCGCTTCGCGGGCGGCGTGCAGGCCGGAGGCGCGGTCCCGGGCCTCGGCGTGGGCGTGCCGCAACTCCTCTACGGCGGCGGCGAGTTCGGCGGCAGGGGTGTCGGACGCGGCGGCGGTGGCGGCCGCGAGGGATTCCCGTACGGTGCCGAGGTCCCGTTCGGCGGCGGCGCGGGCCTCGTCCGCCCGCTGGTGGGCCGTGCGGGCCGCCTCTTCGGCGGCGCGGTCGACGTGGCCCGCGGACTTCTGTGCGGGGGCGGGATGTTCGGTGGCGCCGCAGACGGCGCAGGGGGCGCCGTCGCTGAGGTGCGCGGCGAGTTCGGCGGCGATGTCCGCGAGGCGCTGCTCCTTGAGGCCGAGCCAGCGCTCGTGGGCGGCGGTGGCGTGCTCGCGGGCGGCGATCAGGCGCTCCTGGGCCGCGTCGGCCTCCTGGGTGAGCCGGTCGCGGCGGCGGGCCGCGTCCAGCTTCTCCTGCGCCGGCTGGAGCCGGCCGGCCAGGTGCTCGGTACGCGTGGCGGCTTCCTGGGCCGCCTCGACGCCGCCCTGGAGACGGGACCGGGTGGCGTCCCAGTCGGCGAGCCAGCCCGCGGCGTCCTGAAGGAGTTCGTCGTCGGCGCGCTCCTGGCGGTCCAGGTCGGCACGCTGGGCGGTCAGTTCGGCGAGGCGGCGCTCGGCGCGGCGGGCGGAGGCGAGGCCGCCCAGTTCCTCGCTGGCCCGGCGCGCGGCGGTCGCGAGGCCGGCGGCGCCCTCGTCCTCGTACGCGGCGGG
>NZ_AOPZ01000419.1 GCF_000414115.1 Streptomyces aurantiacus JA 4570 | reverse complement strand
CTCGGCGGTGGCGCGGCGGCCTTCACGCCGGGACATGTGGTGCAGGTCCGCCACGAGGAGCATGTTTTCCTCGCCGGTGATCAGGCCGTCCACGGCGGAGAACTGCCCGGTGACACCGATCGCGGCCCGCACCGCCTGCGGGTCGGCGGCCAGGTCGTGCCCGGCCACCCGCACGTCCCCGGCGTCGGCGGTGATGAGCGTGGACAGGATCTTCACAGCGGTGGTCTTGCCCGCGCCGTTCGGCCCGAGCAGCGAGAAGATCGTGCCCTGCGGCACGGCCAGGTCGATGCCGTCGAGGACCTGCTTCTCGCCGTATGCCTTGTACAGGCCGGTGGCGGCGATGGCGAGGGGGGCCGACGCGGTGGTCGTTGTCGTGGTCGTTGACATGCCGCACAGGTTGCGGCGGGACGGGTTCAGCGGGGTTTCAGCGCGGTTTCAGTGCCCGTCAAAGGGGCGGGCGCGGGTCGGCCCGGCAGCACTACGGCTCCAGCAGCCGCGCCCGCTGCAAGCGCGCCCACTCGTACCCGGGGTCGATCTCCAGCGCCCGCGCGAGATCGGCCAGGGCGCGGTCCGGGCGGCCGAGGGCCTCGTGGGCGAGGGCGCGGCTGCCCAGGGCCCAGGTATAGCCGGGGTCCAGGGCGAGGGCCCGGTCGTACGCGGCGATCGCCTCCTCGTGGCGGCCCGCTGCGCGCAGGACGTCACCCCGCTCGCCCAGGATCCCGGTGCCGCCCGGATCGAGCCGCTGCGCGTGGTCGAGGTCGGCGAGGGCGCCCTCCGTGTCGCCGAGGACGGAGCGGATGTGGGCGCGGCGCCAGCGGGCCCAGGGGTAGTCGGGCCACAGGGCGAGGGCGTGGTCGAAGTCGGCCAGGGCCTCGGCCGGGCGGCCCAGGACGAACTTGACCTGGGCGCGGCTGCCCAGCGTCAGCGGCTCGCGCGGGTCGAGGGCGTGCGCCCGGTCCAGCTCGGCCAGGGCGTCCTCGTGCCGCCCCATCCTCCGGTACGTCTCGCCCCGCTCCCGCACCACCCACTCCGCGCCCGGCGCCAGCTCCGCGCACCGGTCGATGTGGGCGAGCGCCGCCTCGTGGTCGCCGTCCCCGGCGCGCGCCCGCAGCGCGATCGCGCTGCCGTGGTGGCCCAGCGGGCCGGTGGGGTCGAGTTCGATCGCCCGCGCGTGGTCGGCGAGTGCCTCGGCCATCATCCCGGCCTCGAAATGGCTCCAGCCACGCGCGCTGTACGCGGCCACGCGGCCCTCGTCGTCGAGCTCGCCGCGCGCCAGGATCAGGTCCAACACGCGTACCGGGCCGAGGCGTTCGTCGGACAGGGCCGCCAGGCAGTCCGCGCCCCAGCGCCGCAGCCGCTCCTCCCCCGCGTCCTCGCCCGCGTCCGCGAGGACCCGGGCCCACTCGCGGGCCACCGCCGTGTACCGCGTCTGCGCCCGGCACGCGTCGACGCCGGCCCGCAGCGCCCCGGCGAGCGCCGCGCCGGGCCGCGCGCACAGGCCGTGGTACAGCTCCTCCACC
>NZ_AOPZ01000418.1 GCF_000414115.1 Streptomyces aurantiacus JA 4570 | reverse complement strand
GAATGCGAGGCGTAGTCGACTGGGATCGTGCGGGCCCGGATGTCCTGCGCGACGCACTGGGCCACCAGCTCTTCCAGCGCCTCGGGCTCGCCCGAAACCACCACCTGAGCAGGCCCGTTGACCGCCGCAAGCTCGATCCGACCGTCCCAGCCCGAGATCAGCTCCCGCACCTCGGCCTCGGGCAGCGGCACAGACACCATGCCACCCTTGCCCGACAGCTCCCGGATCGCCAGGCTGCGCAGAGCGACGACGCGCGCGGCGTCCCGCAGAGTCAGCGCGCCCGCGACGCACGCGGCGGCGATCTCACCCTGACTGTGACCCACCAC
>NZ_AOPZ01000417.1 GCF_000414115.1 Streptomyces aurantiacus JA 4570 | reverse complement strand
AGGCGCGGAGCGCCGATCAGGGGGGAGCGGGGCGCAGCCCCATATGTCAGGCCCGGGACTTCTCCGGGGCGGGGGCCTCGGAGGGCAGCTCGGGCTGCGGCCCGGGTCGCATCAGGAAGAGGGAGAGGGCCGCGGCCACGAGGACACCGGCCGCGCCGACGACGAAGCTCGCCGACATCGCCTCGGTGAAAGCGTCCCGCACCTCCGCGGCCAACTGGGCGTCGCCGAGGCGGGCCGCCTCCTTGAGGCCCTCGACGACGGACTCGTCCGCCTTCCCGGGCGCATCCGCGGGCACATGGTTGCCGTACGTGTGCGACAGGATCGCGCCGAGGACGGCGACACCGAGCGCCGCGCCCGCCTGCTGCACCGTGTCGTTGAGGGCCGACCCCACACCCGCGTGCTCATGCGGCACCGCGCCCATCAGCGCGGCCTGCGCGGCCGGCATCGCCAGGCCGCCGCCCATGCCCATCAGGAGCGAGGCCACGGTCACCACGCCGAAGCCGTCGCCGGGCTGCAGCGTCGTGAGGGTGAAGAAACCGGCGGCGATGATCGTGAGGCCGCCCGCCACCATGACGCGGTTGCCGACCTTCTGGCCGAGCGTCGCGCCCAGGCCGTTGAAGACGAGCGAGGCGACGGCCAGCGGCGCGAAGGCCCAGCCGGTCTTCGTCGGCGAGTAGTCGAGGACGAACTGCAGGTACTGGCTGAGAACCAGCATCAGACCGCCGTTGGCGAAGGTCAGCAGGACGATCGACAGGCTGGCGCCGGTGAAGACGCGGTTGCGGAACAGGTCCAGCGGCACCATCGGCTCGGCGACCCGGGTCTCCCAGACAGCGAAGCCCGTGAGGGCGAGCACGGAGACGATCGCAGCGACGTACACCTTCGGGTCGCCGAAGCCCTCCTTCGGCCACTCGGTGACCGTCCACACCAGCGCCACCATGCCGAGGACCGACAGGACCATGCCGACCGGGTCGGCCTTGCGCCAGGGGCCCTTGGACTCCTTCATCAGAACGATCGCGGCGATGAACGCGAGCACGACGATCGGCACGTTGATCAGGAAGATCGAGCCCCACCAGTAGTGCTCCAGGAGGAAACCGCCGAAGACCGGGCCGCCGACGAGGCCGATCATCGCCACCCCGCTCCACGCGGCGATCGCCTTGGGCCGCTCCTCGTCGTCGAAGACCGTGATGACGATGGAGAGCGTGCTCGGCATGATCAGCGCGCCGCCGACGCCCATCAGGACGCGCCCGGCGATCAGTTGCTCGGGGCTGCCCGCGACCGTCGCGAGCAGGGAGGCCGCGCCGAAGACGACCAGGCCGATCAGCATCAGTTTCCGGCGCCCGAAGCGGTCCGAGAGCGATCCGGACGTCAGCAGCAGCCCGGCGAACACCAGCATGTACGAGTCGAGGATCCACTGCAGGTCGGACGCGCTCGCGTCCAGGTCCTCGGCGATCGGCGGCACCGCGACCGTCAGCACCATGTTGTCGATCACGAGGACCAGCGTGCTCAGGCAGAGCACGATCAGGATGAGCCAGCGCTTCGGATCACGCGCCGCTGCTGCCCCCGGCTTCCCTCCCTCTGATGTCGATCCCAGCTCGTCCATTGCGGGCCTCCCCAGCGAGTGATTCCTCGGATTCTTCGGTACGGCGTTCGCCGACTCCGCACACTGTACGGAGACCGTACAGTGTGCGCAACACCCGAACGCCGTGCGCGCGCTGCGCTAGGGTGGGGGCACGAGACGAGCAGAAAAGGGGTGGCCGCATGCCACGCGCCGCGCAGCCGACCAAGCAGCCGACCGGCGAACCGATCGGGTCCGTGTGGACCCGCCCGCAGCGCCCGCGCCGCGAGCAGCCCGCGCTCAGCCGCGACCAGATCGTGGCCGAGGCGATCGCGCTGCTCGACTCCGACGGCATCGAGGCGCTGAGCATGCGCAAGCTCGGCACGCGCCTGAACGCGGGCGCCACCTCGCTCTACACCCACGTGTCCAACAAGGACGAGCTGATCGAGCTGGTCGTCGACCAGATCTACGGCGAGATCGAGGTGCCCGAACCCGCCTCGCGCGAGGAGTGGCGGGCCGCCGCGGTGGAGTGCGGCAACAACGTGCGCGCCGCGATCCTGCGGCACCCCTGGATCGCCTCCCTGCTCGGCGAGATGGGCATGGCGTATCTCGGGCCGAACATGATGCGGCTCTCGGAGGACATGCTCGGACTCTTCGAGGCCGGCGGCTTCGGCCTGGAGCGGTCCGACGTGGCGCTCAAGACCCTCTGGGCGTACGTCATCGGCACGTCCGCCACCGAGGCCGCCTGGCTGACGACGCTCGCCCGCAGCGGACAGAGCGACCAGGAGTGGATGGAGCGGGTGACCGCGGCCGCCCTGCATGCCATGGAGCCCTACCCGCGGGTGCGGCGGCTGTACGCGGCGCAGACCGGCCGGCAGGTGGACGAGGCCCGGCGCAGCAACTTCGACCTGGGGCTCGACTGCATCCTGGACGGCCTGGAGGCCCAGCGCGACGCGTAGCGGCGCGCAGCCGACAGACGGGCGCCCGCCCGGAGGAGCCACCTGGATGGCCCACCCCCAGTGGCCGCCCCGCCCCGCCGCCCGGAAGCTCGGGCCATGGATTCAGCACACCGCGGAAGAAACGTATGGGCGTCCGGCGGCGCGCTGTTCGCCGGCGTCCTGATGCTGGTGAACGGCGTCCTCGGCGTCCTGGCGGGCATCACGGGCATCGCCGAGGACGACGTGTACGCGCGCCTCGGCGACTACGTCTACAAGTTCAACCTCACCACGTGGGGCTGGATCCACCTGGTGCTCGGCGTGCTCATCGCCGTCACCGGCTGGGGCATCCTCAAGGGCGCCGAGTGGGCGCGCGGGGCGGGCATCGGGCTCGCCGCCGTGGGCATGGTGGCGCAGTTCCTGTGGCTGCCGTACACACCCCTGTGGGCGCTCATCTCGCTCGCGCTCGGCGCCTTCGTGATCTGGGCGCTGTGCACGGACCGTGGCGGGGCGGCGACCAAGGGCGTGTCCTAGAACGCCGCAGGGCCGCCGTTCGCGGCGACCACGTCCTGCACGGCCCGGATGAACGCCTCCGTGCGAGCACTCGTGCCGCCCGTGCGCCAGATCAGGGCGACATCGGCCGAGGGCAGGTCGTGGACCGGGACGAAGGTGATGTCGGGGCGGGCGTAGTACTTCTCGACGGAGGCGATCACCGGGGAGACGCCCTGGCCGGTGGCCACCAGCGTCATCATTTCCTGGAACGACGCCACCGCCTGCCCCCGGCGGATCTCGCGGCCGCTCGGCGTGCGCGGCGGCACATGGAAGTCCCACCAGTACGCGGGCGCGCCGTTGACCACCCCGAAGAACGTCTCGCCCGCCAGGTCCTCCCAGGCCAGCGAGGTGCGCCCTGCGAGCGGGTGGCGCAGGGGCATCGCGAGGACGCGGGGTTCGTTGATGACGACCGGGCCCACCGTCAGGTCGGGCTCCTCCACCGGCAGGCAGGTGAAGAGCACGTCGACGTCGCCCGCGCGCAGCGCGCCCAGCGGATCCTGGTAGTGCGCCTCGCGCATCCGCACCGCGCACCCGGGGCACCGCTCCCGGAACAGCTCCAGGATCGGCTGGGTGAGCGACCCGGCCCCGGAGCCGAGGAACCCGACGCCCAACTCGCCCTCCACGCCCCGCGCCACGTCCTTGGCGCGGGCCACGGCCGCCTCCATCTCGCGGTGCAGCGGCTCCAGGTCCTCGTACAGCTGACGGCCGAGCGGCGACATGCGCACCACGCGGCTGGTGCGTTCGAAGAGCGGTGCGCCGATCTTGCGCTCCAGCTTCTTCACCGTCTGGCTGACCCGCGCCTGGGAGAGCAGCAGCCGCTCGGCGGTGCGGCCGAAGTGCAGCTCCTCGGCGAGGGTCAGAAAGGTCTCCAGCTCTTGTCGTTCCACGGCACACTCCCCCTCGCGCAGGCCCGTCCACTGACCTGACGTACGCCCTGACCTGCATCGATAAGCCCAGGCGCGGCGATCGTTTCATGGATCGTCGTTGATGGGCCATCGCGATCGGCGGATCTTTGAGGAGTCGGAACGGCGCACCGCCGGACCGGATCCCACCTCCTCAACTCTCCGGAGCCTTCGATGATTTCTCGTGCCCGCACCACCGCCGTCGCCATCGCCCTCGCCGTCACCGCCGGTGCCGCCGTCACCTCCGCCCGGGCCGTCTCCGACAACGGCGGCACCGTCCGCCACGACGCCGCCAAGGAGGGGGCGTGGACCGCCGCCTGGGCGGCCGCGCCGCAGCGGCCGAGCATCGGCTTCAAGGCCAACTGGTCCGAAGCCGGATTCGACGACCAGACCGTGCGGCAGGTCGTCCGCGTGACGGAAGGAGGCGACAGAGCCCGCATCCGCCTCTCCAACGCGTACGGCGCGTCCCCGCTGCACATAGCGAGCGCGAGCGTCGCCCGCACCGAGGGCACGAAGGGCGCGGGCGTCGAGCGGGGCTCGGTGCGCCGCCTCACCTTCGGCGGCAAGACGTCCGCCACCGTCCCCGCGGGCGGCGCGCTCGCCAGCGACGAGGCCGGACTCGGCCTGGACCGCTTCGAGTCCGTCACGGTGACCCTGCACCTGGCCCGCACCACCGGCCCCGCCACCTTCCACGCCCAGTCCTTCGCGACCAGCTACCGGGCGGCCGGGAACCACGTCGGCGACACCGGCGCCGGGGCCTTCAAGGAGTCGACCGAGTCCTGGTACTACCTGTCCGGCGTGGACGTACGCTCCCGCGAGGGCGAGGGCGGCCGCGCCCGGGCCCCGCGCCGCGACGGGATCGTCCTCTTCGGCGACTCCATCACCGACGGATTCGCCTCCTCCACCGACCGCAACCGCCGCTGGTCCGACGCCCTCGCCGAACGCCTCGCCAAGGCGGGCAAGCCGCGCCCCGTCCTGAACTCCGGCATCGGCGGCAACCTGGTCCTCAACGACTCGGCCTGGTTCGGCGACAAGGGCACGGGCCGGTTCGGGCGGGACGTCGCCGCGCTGCCCGGCGCCGGCACCGTCGTCGTCCTCCAAGGCGTCAACGACATCGGCTTCAGCGAGACCGACAAGCCGACCTACAAGCCCGCGCCCATCATCAGCGCCGACGAACTCATCGCCGGGCACCGCAAGTTGATCCGCGCCGCGCACGACAAGGGCCTGAAGGCCGTCGGCGCCACGCTGCTCCCGCTCGGCGGCTCCGACCACTACGGCAAGCGCGCGGCGGCGGTCAGCGACGCGTTCAACACGTGGGTGCGCACGTCGGGTGAGTACGACTCGTACATCGACTTCGACAAGGCCCTCGCCGACCCCGAGAACCCCGAGCGGATCCGGCCCGCGTACGACAGCGGCGACCACCTGCACCCCAACGACGCCGGGTACCGGGCCATGGCCCGCGCCGCCGACCTGAACTCGCTCTGAGCCGACGGGAGTCGCGCACGCCATGTCTGTCACCGAGAGAGCCTCGGGCGCCAAGAGCGCCGCCGCCCCGGCCGCGCCCGCCCCCTCCGCCCCGGTCCGGATGACCGGGCGGCAGAAGCTCGTCCTCACCCTCCTCCTCGGCGCCCAGTTCATGATCGCCGTGGACTTCTCCATCCTGAACGTGGCGCTGCCCGTGGTCGGCGAGGGCCTCGGCTTCCCGCTCGGCCACCTCCAGTGGATCGCGACCTCGTTCGCGCTCGCCGCGGCCGGATTCACCCTCCTTTTCGGCCGGATCGCCGATCTCTTCGGCAGGAAGCGGCTTTTCATCGGCGGGATGGCGGTGCTCGGCCTGGCCTCGGCGCTCGGCGGGCTCGCCACCTCGCCCGAAGTCCTCATCGTGGCGCGGGTCCTGCAAGGGCTCGCCACGGCCGCCGTCACCCCGGCCGGGCTCGCGCTGCTCACCACGGCCTTCCGCGAGGGGCCGCTGCGGGAACGGGCGCTCGGGCTCAACGGGGCGCTGATGTCCGCCGGGTTCACGGCCGGGGCCGTGCTCGGCGGTCTCCTCACCGACCTGCTCTCCTGGCGGTGGGCGTTCCTCGTCAACGTGCCCGTCGCGGCGGTGGTGGTGGCCCTCGCGCCGTCCGTCCTCAGCGACTCGAAGATCGTGTGCAGGCACCGCCTCGACGTGCCGGGCGCGGTGGCCGTCACCGGTGGTCTGCTGGCGCTCGTGTACGGGCTCACGCGGGCCGGTGAGGCGGGGTGGTCGGACCCCGTGGCCCTGGCGGGTCTGGTGGGGGGCGTGTCGCTGCTCATCGGGTTCTGGTTCCTGGAGCGGCGGGCGGCGGCGCCGCTCGTGCCGGTGCGGATCATGCGGCGGCGGAGCGTGGTGTGGGGGAACGTGGCCGGCCTCGTCGCCTTCGCCACGGAGACCTCACTGGTCTTCCTGATCACCCTGTATCTGCAGGAGGTCCTCGGCTACTCGCCGCTGGCGACCGGGCTCGCCTTCGGGGTGCTCGGCGCGGGGACCGTGCTCGGCGGCACGCTCGGCGGGCGGGCCGTGGGGCGGCTCGGCGGCCGGGGGGCGATCCTCGCCGGGGGTGTGGCGCAGGCCGTCGCCACCGGGTCGCTTCTCGCGCTCGGCCCGGGCGGCGGGTGGATCTGGCTGGTGCTCGCCGCCACCTTCGCCGGTGGCGTGGGGAACATGCTGATGATCGTGGGGTTCATGGTGACGGCGACGTCCGGCCTTCCGGACTCCGAGCAGGGGCTCGCGACCGGGCTCGCCACGATGACCCAGCAGGTCGGCATCACCCTCGGCATCCCCGTCATGAGCGCCGTGGTCGCGGCGCGGGCGGGCGGCGACGGGGGCTCGGTCCTGCCCGGGGTGACCACGGCGGTGGCCGTGAACGCGGGGGTGGTGCTCGTGGGGGCGGTGCTCGCGGCGCGGCTCCTGGGGCGGCGGGGCGGGCGGGCCGGTTGAGCGGTCACTCCCGCGCGTATCGGCCGCTCTCGCGTGCGGTACCGGTCACTCCCGCGTGTATCGGCCGCTCTCGCGCGCAGTCCCGGTCACTCCCGCGTGTAGTACCGGTAGAACGTCATCGCGAACACGCCCGCGGCCACCGCCACCGCCATCCCGACCGACCGGAGAACGGTGGCGTCGGTGAGGCTGTAGAGGAAGCCGAAGGTGACGCCCGCGAAGGCCGCCCAGGCGGCGGCGCGCAGTTCGCGGGGCAGCGCGGGGGCGACGCGGCGCACCGCCACGTACAGCGCCCCGAAGACGACGCCCGCGACGACGCCGAAGAGGACGTTGCCGCCGGTGATCGGGCCGCCGTCGCGGTGGATGGCGGCGGCCCAGAGGCCGTAGACGACGGCGAGGAGGGCGGGGACCGCCCAGGTGCCGGAGAGCGCGCGGAGGCCGGGAAGGCCGTGTGCGCCGGGTGTGGCGGGCGCGCCGGGTGCGGTGTGAGCCATGACGGCTCCTCTCTGCTGACGCCTTGCGGCGCTGTGCGCGCCGGGGGGCGGCGGCACAGGCCGTCTCAGTCAAGGAAACACCCGCTCGACCCCGCGCTCCACCGGAGCGCGTGCCACTCTGGAAATCAGCTGGAAATCAGCCACCCCCGCCCGGCCCGCGCCGATGAGTTTTGGCCCCGGGCCCGGTCTCCCCTCATGACGCACCACTGACGATCCCCCATCGGAGGGCGCAGGGACATGAGCAGCAAGCAGCCGCACCGGAGCCCCGGGCCCGGAGGTCTGGCCATCGAGACCGCGGGCCTGGTCAAGACGTTCGGTGAGAACCGCGCGGTCGACGGCGTCGACCTGGCCGTCCCGGCCGGCACCGTCTACGGCGTCCTCGGACCGAACGGCGCGGGCAAGACGACAACCGTGAAGATGCTCGCCACGCTGCTGCGCCCGGACGGCGGCGAGGCACACATTTTCGGCCACGACGTGGTCCGCGAGGCCAACACCGTGCGCGGCCTGGTGAGCCTCACCGGGCAGTACGCCTCGGTGGACGAGGACCTCACCGGCACCGAGAACCTGGTGCTCCTGGCCCGCCTCACGGGCCACGGCAAGAAGGCCGCGTACGCACGCGCCGAGCAGCTCCTCGACGCCTTCGGCCTCGGGGACGCCGCGTCCCGCCAGGTGAAGAACTACTCGGGCGGCATGCGCCGCCGCATCGACATCGCCGCGTCCATCCTCAACACCCCGGACCTGCTGTTCCTGGACGAGCCGACCACGGGCCTCGACCCGCGCAGCCGCAACCAGGTCTGGGACATCGTCCGCGCGGTCGTCGGCCACGGCACGACCGTGCTCCTGACCACGCAGTATCTGGACGAGGCCGACCAGCTCGCGGCCCGGATCGCCGTCATCGACAAGGGCAAGGTGATCGCCGAGGGCACCAAGGGCGAGCTGAAGGCGTCCGTCGGCGCGGGCTCGGTGCACGTGCGGCTCCGCCACGCCGAGCAGCGCGCGCAGGCCGAGGAGGTGCTGCGGCTCGCCCTGGCCGCGCCCATCCAGCTCGAACCCGACCCGGTCGCGCTCACCGCCCGCGTCGGCGAGGGCTCCGCCAACGGCCGCGGTGCCGCCGAGGCGGCCTCCCTGGCCCTGGCCGAGCTGGCCCGCACCGGCATCGTCGTCGACAACTTCTCCCTGGGCCAGCCCAGCCTCGACGAGGTCTTCCTCGCCCTGACCGGCCACCCCAGCGAACCTGAATCCTTGAACGGCCCGGACGGCCCGGACGGCCCCGGACGGCCCGGACGGCCCGGACGGCCCGGACGGCCCGAACGGCCCGGACACCCCGCAGGACCTGAAGGAAGCCGAGGTCTCCCGATGAGCACCGCGACCACCACCGAGGCACAGGACCTCGCGCCCGTCCGCACGGAGTCGCTGGCCGAACTGCTCATCGCCAAGGAGCGCCCGCCGCGCCCCAGCGCCTTCTCCGCGTCCCTGACCTTCGGCTGGCGCGCCATGCTCAAGATCAAACACGTGCCGGAGCAGCTCTTCGACGTCACGGCGTTCCCGATCATGATGGTGCTGATGTACACGTACCTCTTCGGAGGCGCCCTCGCCGGCTCCCCGCGCGAGTACATCCAGTACCTGCTCCCCGGCATCCTGGTGATGTCCGTCGTCATGATCACGATGTACACGGGCGTCTCGGTCAACACCGACATCGAGAAGGGCGTGTTCGACCGCTTCCGGTCGCTGCCGATATGGCGGCCCTCGACGATGGTCGGCTATCTCCTCGGCGACGCCCTGCGGTACGCCCTCGCGTCCGCCGTGATGCTCACCGTCGGCCTCATCCTGGGCTTCCGGCCGGACAGCGTCCTCGGCGTGTTCGGCGGCGTACTGCTCCTGCTCGTCTTCTCGTTCTCCTTCTCCTGGGTGTGGACGATGCTCGGGCTGCTGCTGCGCACCGAGAAGTCCGTGATGGGCGTCAGCATGATGGTGCTGTTCCCGCTGACGTTCCTCAGCGACATCTTCGTGAAGCCGGAGACCATGCCGGGCTGGCTGCAGGCGTTCGTCAACAACAACCCCGTCACGCACGTCGCCTCCGGCGTCCGCGGCCTGATGGAGGGCGACTGGCCGGCCGCCGACATCGCCTGGAGCCTCGGCTGGGCGGGCCTGTTCGTCGCGGTCTTCGGGCCGGTGACGATGCGGCTGTACAACCGCAAGTAGCGGCGCCTCGCGTGCCGTACCCCGGGTGGGCGCGCCCCGCGGGTGCCGCCACGCGGGCGTCCCACAAAGGCGGGGAATCCTGCCCCCATATGCAGTGATATGCGGTGACCCCGGTCGCGCCCCGCGCGGCCGGGGTCTTGCCTTGTGGGCGTGCCCAGACGTCCTCGCGCCGCCCTGTCCGCCGTGCTGCTGGTCCTCGCCTGTCTGCTCGTCCCGCTCGGCGCGGTCTCGACCTGGGCGAAGTACGAGATCGAGGACGCCGACGCGTACGTCGCCACGATGGCGCCCCTCGCCGCCGACCCCGCCGTCCGCGACGCCGTCTCCGGCGCGGTGACCGACTCCGTGATGGAGGAGATCGACGCGGGGCCGCTGCAGTCCGCCGTCGGGTCCTTCGTACGCGAGGCGGTGCGCTCCTTCACCGAGACCGGCGCCTTCCAGGCCGCGTGGAACGCCGCCAACCGGGCCGCCCACGACGCCGTGCAGTCCGCGCTCGCGCACGACGCCGAGGGCGCCGTCACCATCGACCTCGCGCCCATCACCGAGCAGGTCAAACGGCAACTCACCGAAGAGGGCACGCCGTTCGCGAACCGCATCCCGGTGCGGCACACCGAGGTCACCGTCATGAAGGCACAGGACCTCAGCCACTTCAGGAAGGGGTTCCGCATGCTCCAGATCGCCGGTCTGTGGCTGCCCGTCGCCGCCGTGCTGCTCGCCGTGGGCGGCATCCTCCTCGCGGTACGCCGCCGCCGCGCCGTCACCGCCACCGCGCTCGGGACGGTCCTCGGCGCCGCCGCGCTCGCCGCCGCCATCGCCGTCGGCCGCGGGCTCACCCTCGACGACCTGCCGCCCGACGTGTCCCGCGCCGCCGCCGGGGCCGTCTACGACCACGACCTTTCCACCGGCACGGCGGCCTGGGTGATCATCGGCGTCGGGCTCGCCGTGGCACTCGGGTCCTGGCTGAGCGGGCGGCTGCGGCGGGGCGGGCCGGGGCTGCCCCGGCCCGCCCGGCTCCGGCAGGGGCCCGCGCCCACCGCGCCGCAACCCGCGCACCGCCCGCCCGCGTCCTTGAGGGAGGATCTGTTGAGAGAGGACCTGTAGACCTGTAGAGCACGCCCCGGCGCGACCCCAGCTTGTTCGCCCGGCGACGAAAGGGCGCCCCTTGGACGCCCGGCGACGAAAGGGCGCCCCTTGGAGCACGTGACGGCACCGCCCACGCCCCCCGAGGCCGAACCCGATCTCGCCGTGGACGCGCGGCGGCCGCAGAGCCACCGGGTCGCCGCCTGGACCGCCGGGCTCCTGCTCGCCGCGGTGAGCGCCGTCCTCGGCTGCCGCATCGCCGACACCGACGGCGTCACGCCCGTGCCGCAGGTCCTCGCCTTCCTGCCCTGGCTGCTGGTGCCGGGCGCGGCCGCGCTGCTGCTCGCCGCGTTCGGGCGCTTCCGCTTCGGCCTGGTGTGGGCGGTGGCCGTGCTCGGCGGACTCGCCTGGTACATGGAGCCGTACGGCACGGTGTCCGACCCGGACGGGCCGCCGGTCGCCGAGATACGCGTGCTCGCCTCCAACGTCGAATTCGGGCGCGGGGCGCCGGGGTTGATCAAAACGGTGCGGGAGCGCAAGCCGGACCTGGTCTTCGCCTCGGAGTGCGACTCCGCGTGCGCCGCGAAGCTCCGCGCCGAGCTGCCGCGCTCCGCCTACCCCTACCGGCGGGCCGTCGCGGGCAACGGCGCCGACGGCTCCGTCATCCTCAGCAACCTGCCCCTCAAACCGGCCGCCGGGGTGCGCGGCACGCTCGGCATGCCCGGTGCCGTCGCCGACGTGAAGGGCATTCCCGTACGCCTCCAACTCGCGCACCCCATGCCGCCGACGCCGGGCGACGTCGACCGCTGGCGCACGGAACTCGGCCGCCTCCGCGACTACGCCTCCTCAGGCAACGGGCAGCCCACGATCCTCGCCGGCGACTTCAACGCCACCCAGGATCACGCCGCGTTCCGCCGCATCCTCGACACCGGGCTGCGCGACGGGGCCCGCCTCGCCGGGGCGTCCCGCACCCCGAGCTGGCCCACCTCCGTGCCCCGGCCCTTCGGCACGCAGATCGACCACGTCCTGGCGACGGACGACTTCGCCGCGCACGGCGCCCGCTTCCTGGAGATCGGCAACACCGATCACCGGGCGCTGCTGGTCGACCTGACCCTGCACCGCAAGCCGGGGTGACCGCCGAATCGGCGCTCCGCGCCTCGT
>NZ_AOPZ01000416.1 GCF_000414115.1 Streptomyces aurantiacus JA 4570 | reverse complement strand
CCCCAGCCGGTGCCGTCCGCCGACGCGGCGAACGACTTGCAGCGGCCGTCGGGGGCGAGGCCCCGCTGCCGGCTGAACTCGGCGAACGAGGTGGGGGTCGGCATGACCGTCACGCCGCCCGCGAGCGCCATCGTGCACTCGCCCTGGCGCAGCGCCTGCACGGCGAGGTGCAGGGCGACGAGCGAGGAGGAGCAGGCGGTGTCGACGGTGACGGCGGGGCCTTCGAAGCCGAAGGAGTAGGACAGACGGCCGGAGGCGACGCTCGCCGCGTCGCCGGTCATGACGTAGCCCTCGACGCCTTCGGCGCCGTTGAGGGTGGTCGAGTAGCCCTGGGTGGAGAGGCCGACGAAGACGCCGGTCTCGCTGGCGCGCAGGGCCGACGGCACGATGCCCGCGCGCTCGAACGCCTCCCAGGAGGTTTCCAGGAGGAGCCGCTGCTGCGGGTCCATGGCCAGGGCCTCGCGCGGGTTGATGCCGAAGAACTCGGGGTCGAACTCGTCGGCGTCGTGGAGGAAGGCGCCGGTCGTGACGTACGTCAGGCCCTCGTCGCCGTCCGTGGCGGCACCGTCGCCGTCGAAGCCCGCAGGGGCGGTGACGTCCCAGCCCCGGTTCACGGGGAACCCGGACAGGCCGTCCGCACCGGTGGACACCATGCGCCACAGGTCTTCGGGCGACCGTACGCCGCCGGGGTAGCGGCAGCTCATCGCGACGATGGCGATGGGGTCGTCCTGCCCGGCCGCCGGATCGGCGGTGCTCCGTGCGGCGGCCGGGGCGGCGCTCTCCGGGAGCGAGCCGAGGAGTTCCGTGCGCAGATGTCCGGCGAGGGCGACGGGGGTGGGGTAGTCGAAGACCAGGCTCGCCGGGAGGCGCAGCGCCGTGGCGGCGCCGAGCCGGTTGCGGAGTTCGACGGAGGTGAGCGAGTCGAAGCCCAGCTCCTTGAACGCCTTGGCCGCGTCGACGGATTCGGGCGACGGGTAGCCGAGGACGGCGGCGACGTCGGCGCGTACGAGGTCGACGAGGAACTGATCGCGCTCCTCCTCGCCGAGCCTCGCCAGGCGCTCGGCCAGGGACTCCTGGCCGTCGGCCGCCGGGTCGCCCGCCTGCGCGGCGGTGGCGCGGCGGACCTGGGCGCGGATGAGGGCGCGGAACAGCGGGGGCACGTCGGCCCCGAACTGCTGCCGGAGGGTGTCCGTGTCCAGCTTCATCGGGACGAGGGCGCCGTCCGGCTGGGCCAGGGAGGCGTCCAGGAGGGCCAGGCCCTCCTCCGCCGACAGCGCGCCCTCGTCGAGGGCTCCGGCCATGCCGCCCTGATCCGCCCACAGACCCCACGCCAGCGACGTCGCGGGCAACCCCTGCGCGCGGCGGTGCTGGGCCAAAGCGTCCAGGAAGGCGTTGGCAGCCGCGTAGTTGGCCTGACCCGCACTGCCCAGCACACCGGCCGCCGAGGAGAACAGCTCGGGGGTCGAGGAGAACAGCACGAACGCCGACAGATCAAGGCCGGCCGTCAGCTCGTGCAGGTTGACAGCCGCGTCCACCTTCGGCCGCAGCACCGTGTCCAGCCGCTCCGGCGTCAACGCCGTCACCACACCGTCGTCGACCACACCCGCCACATGCACCACGGCGGTCAGATCAGCGCGCACCCCGTCCAGGACCGCCTTGAGCGAATCACGGTCGGCCACATCACAGGCCGCGATGGAGACACGCGCGCCCAACTCCTCCAGTTCCGCCCGCACTTCCCCCACACCCGGAGTGTCCTCACCCCGACGCGAAACAAGGAGCAGATCCCGTACGCCATGATGCGCGGCCAGATGCCGGGCCACGACCCGCCCCAGCCCGCCCAGCGCGCCGGTGACCAGCACCGTGCCCCGGCCGTCGAACACCGGCGGCAGCGTCAGCACCACCTTGCCCACATGCCGGGCCTGACTCAGATAACGGAACGCCTCCGGCGCCCGCCGCACATCCCACGCCTGCACCGGGAGCGGCTCCAGCACCCCCTGCTCGAACAGGGACAGCACCTCCGCCAGCATCTCCCGAATACGGTCGCGTCCGGCGTCGATGAGGTCGAAGCTCCGGTAGGTGACGCCGGTGTGCTGCTCGGCGATGGTGTTCGGGTCGCGGAGGTCGGTCTTGCCCATCTCCACGAAGCGCCCGCCGCGCGGCAGCAGCCGCAGCGACGCGTCCACGAACTCCCGCGCCAGAGAGTTCAGCACGACATCGACGCCCCGGCCTTCGGTCCTCTCAAGGACCGACGCCTCGAAGTCCAGGTTCCGGGACGACGCGATACGAGAGTCCTCAACCCCCAACTCCCGTAGCACGCCCCACTTTCCGGCGCTCGCGGTGCCATACACCTCCGCACCGAAATGCCGCGCCAGCTGCACCGCCGCCATGCCCACACCACCGGCAGCCGCGTGCACCAGAACCGACTCACCCGCCTCAAGACCCGCCAGGTCCCGCAGCGCGTAGTAGGCCGTCAGGAACACCGTCGGCACCGACGCGGCCTGCGCGAACGACCAGCCCTCCGGCATCCGCGCCACCATGCGGGCATCCGCGACCGCCAGCGGGCCGAACGCGGCCTCCAACAGGCCGAGGACCCGGTCGCCGACGGACAGGTCGGTCACCTCGGAGCCGACCTCGACGACGACACCGGCGCCCTCGGTGCCCATGACCGCGTCGCCGGGGTACATCCCCAACGCGATCAGCGGGTCACGGAAGTTGACACCCGCGGCGCGCACCTCGACCCGCACCTCGCCCGCGCCCAGCGGCCTGCCGCCGGACACCTCGGCGTCCTCGGCCACCGGCAGCAGCGCCAGATTCT
>NZ_AOPZ01000415.1 GCF_000414115.1 Streptomyces aurantiacus JA 4570 | reverse complement strand
AATTACGAGAACCCGGCCGTCCAGGAGGAGATCGTCTCGGCGCTGCGGTTCTGGCTGGACCTCGGCATCGACGGCTTCCGCCTGGACGCCGTGCCGTATCTGTACGCCGAGGAGGGCACCAACTGCGAGAACCTGCCGCGCACCCATGAGCTCCTGAAGCGGGTGCGCGCGGAGATCGACGCGCACTACCCGGACACGGTCCTGCTCGCCGAGGCCAACCAGTGGCCCGAGGACGTCGTCGACTACTTCGGCGACTTCAGCGACGGCGGCGACGAATGCCACATGGCCTTCCACTTCCCCGTCATGCCCCGCATCTTCATGGCCGTACGCCGCGAATCGCGCTACCCCGTCTCCGAAATCCTCGCCAAGACCCCCGCCATCCCGTCCGGTTGCCAATGGGGCATCTTCCTGCGCAACCATGACGAACTCACCCTGGAGAT
>NZ_AOPZ01000414.1 GCF_000414115.1 Streptomyces aurantiacus JA 4570 | reverse complement strand
TTCAAATCCTGTCGTCCCGACTTTTCGCTTTTCGTCGACTGAGGGGCCGCATCGGATTCATCCGATGCGGCCCCTCAGTCGTTGCCGCGCGCCACCCCTCCCGGTCGGCGAGGCTCAGCACAGGCAGGCGATGAGCTCCTCCCGGGAGGTGACGCCGGTCTTGCGGTAGACCGCCTTGAAGTGGTCGTTCACCGTGTGCGGCGACAGGTCCATGCTGCGGGCGATCTGCTTGACGGCCCGGCCTTCGAGGGCGTGCTCGACGACCATCCGCTCCCTGCGGGAGATGCCGTACCAGCGGGCGAGCGCGGGCAGCAGGTCGGCGGCCGGCGCGGGCTGGAGCGTCACCACCACCTCGC
>NZ_AOPZ01000413.1 GCF_000414115.1 Streptomyces aurantiacus JA 4570 | reverse complement strand
GGGCGCGCCGCGGGGTGCGACGACGAGCGGCCCGGTCCGGTGCCGCTCGGCCTGTTCCGGCTGCCCGGCCGACTCGGTGACGGTACGTTCCGCGCTCACGTGGTACTGCACTCCCTGTGCTCGGTGGGCGCCGTGCCCAGAAGTTCGCGGTACACCGCTTCGACCGCGGCCGCCGTGCGGCGCGCGTCGTGGTGGTCCAGGACGTGCGCGCGCCCCCGGCCGCCGAGCGCGTCGCGCAGGGCCGGGTCGCGCAGCAGGACGGTCAGGGCCGCGGCCAGCGCGGCCGGGTCCTCGGACGGGACCAGGGCGTGGGCGTGGTGCGCGGCCGGCAGGCTCTCGCGGGCGCCGTCCACGTCGGTGAGGAGGACGGCCCGCGCGCAGGCCATGGCCTCCAGGGGCGCGAGCGCCATGCCCTCCCAGCGGGACGGCAGGACGACCACGTCGGCCGCCTGGTACCAGGACGCCACGTCGTCGGCCGCGCCCGCGAACGTCACGGACCCGAGGGCCAGGGAGTGGGCCTGTGCCCGCAGCGCCGTCGCGTCGGGCCCGTCGCCGACCAGGACGAGCCGCGCCCCGGGCAGCCCGGCGGCCACCTCGGCCCAGGCGCGCAGCAGGACGTCCTGGCCCTTCTGCCTGCATAGACGGCCGACGCACACCACGAGCGGGGCGTCGGCCACGTGGTCCGGGAACAGGAGCCGGGCCCGGGCCGCGCGCGGGTCCGCCGGCACGAAGTGCTCCGGGTCGACGCCGTTCGGGACGACCGAGCAGGGCCCGGCGATGCCCGCGCGGCGGCCGGTGTCCCGTTCCGCCTCGCTGACGCAGAGGGTGCGCGCCGTCCAGCGGGCCGCGTGCCGTTCCCAGGTGCGGGCGAGGAGGGCGAGGCTGCCGTCGACCGCCTCGAACGACCAGGCGTGCGGCTGGAAGACGGTCGGCACGCGGCCCCGCACGGCGACGCGCGCGGCGAGCCCGGCCTTGGCGCTGTGCGCGTGCACGAGGGTCGGCCGGACGGCGTAGACCACCTCGGCGAGGTCGCGTACCTCGGACCGCAGTCCGGGCCCGGGGGAGCGGGCCGCCGCCCACGGGTGGACGGGGACGGGCGCGGCCGACCGGGCCAGGGTGCCGCCGTCCGGACAGGCCAGGTGCACGTCCATGCCCGCCGCGCGCTGCGCCCTGACCAGGTCGGTGACGACGCGCGCCACACCCCCGTCGACGGGCTGGCTGACGTGCAGGACCCGCGGCGCGGGCGAGGAATTCGAAGGCGGGTGCATGCACGACTCCTTGAGTTCCTTGGACCAGGACGGCGGGACCAGGACGGCGGGACCAGGACGGCGGGACCAGGACGGCGGGATCGGGGCGGCGGGATCGGGACGGCTGGCTCAGGACGGCGATCCGGCGTACGCGGCCGCCCTACCGCCGCACGTCGACAGCCGCGAACAGCACGCCCGTCCAGGCCGCGTCCCGCCGCGCGGACATCCGCACCGTCAGCTCCCCGCGCTGCCCGCGCAGTCGGTCGCCGAGGCGCAGCACGTCGGAGTCGTAGCCCAGGGTGTTGGCGTACGCCGGTTTCCTGCGGGCCGGTCCGCCCGGCTCACTGACGGTCGAGTTGAGTACGTCGTCGGCGGGGTTGACGCGGTCCGACAGGGGGACGGGCCTGCCGCGGCCGGCGGACACATGGACCGCGTCACCCTTGAGGCCCCGGTCGCCGTCGTACGCCACGATCCCGGCGACGCCGTCGGCGCCGGGCGCGACGGGCACGCCCTTCATCCGCACGGTGTGCGCCGTGTGCCGCTGCTTCCCCGGCCCGCCGAGGGGCCCGAAGCCGTCCCACACGGCGATCGAACGCAGCGGCCGCGCGGCGTTCTCGTACGCCACGACCAGCGTCCAGCCGCCCCACGCCCCGCTCTTGGAGTGCCCCTTCGCCACGTTGACCTGCGCGACCGTGTACAGCCCCGCGCCGGAGCGGCGGACAAGGCCGGTCACGTCGGCCGACGCCTGGAACACGTCAGTGCCGCCGGTGACGCCGCTGACGCCGTGGCCCGAGAGGGTGTCGGCGAGGACGGCCTTGTAGCGCCCGCCGGGCTCGGCGACCAGCACCCGGCCGTTGTCCTTGGCCCGCTTCCGCTCCCCGGCCCTGAGGTTGCCGCCCCAGTACAGCCGGGCGTACGACACCTTGGACCCGGCGGGCAGCCGGACCTCGCCCGCCGTGGAGTTGTACGTGTTCGGGTCGTCGTCGATGTCCGCGTAGAACATCTCGAAGTCGTGGTTCGCGCCGGGCCCGCCGCGCCGCACGTCCGCGCAGGACGCGGCCGGGCGCGGCACCGCGCGGCGCACCGGGCGGATGACCGGCCGCGCCGGCGGGCGGCGGCAGGTGACGGCCGAGTTGGCGGCCCGCACGATCCCGCCGTGCTGGACCGCGTGGTACCGCTGCGCGAAGGCGACGCGATCCCGCTCGCCGCCGGGGGCGGGAGCGGCGGCGCCGGTGCCGTTCAGCGTGAGGCAGCCGGTCAGGCAGAGCAGGACGACGAGCACACGACGCGGGCCCAGAAGATGACGCATGACGGCACTGGCCTTCCACGGTGTGAAGAGTTCTGAACCACGGCAGGGAACGGTTGATCGCATTGAATGTGTACATCTGAACGCCTATGACGGAAATAGACTCAGAATGAAGCGCAACAGTAGCGTTTATTGCACGAATTTCTGCTGACTTGTCAACGTGTGTCGGATTGGCGAAGCACGTGGCCGGTCCGCGCGCGGCACATCACTCATCTGGGCGCACAACCCCCCGTCGGGCAAGCCAGTTGATCCCCACACCGGGCATCACGCACGGCTTCCGCATCATCAGACCAAGGAGCAGAACTCCATGTCGCGTACCAGCAAGGCCCTTGCCCTGTCCGCCGTCGCCGCCGCCGCCGTGGCCGGCGGGGCCGGTGTCGCCTCCGCCGACGCCGGCGCGCAGGGCGCGGCCGCCCACTCCCCCGGCGTCATCTCCGGCAACGCCGCCCAGATTCCTGTGCACATCCCCGTGAACGTGTGCGGCAACAGCATCAACATCATCGGCCTGCTGAACCCGGCGTTCGGCAACAGCTGCGTCAACGACTGACATACGGCTCTCCCGCACCCGGTCGGCTCACAGAGTCGCCTGGCGCAGAGCTGTCTGACGCAGAGTCGGCACAGCGGCGGCCGCCCCCGGTCTCGGGGGCGGCCGCCGTTTCCGTGCGTCCGGGTACTCCGATTGGACCTCGGCCCGCCCGGGCGTCGGCCGCCCCGGGACGCTCACTTCCGCTCATTCCCACCTGCGCTGATGCCGTTTCAGGCGAGGACAGAGGCCGCTTCGGGCCGCGGCGGCTCGGTTGCGGACCGGTGGTGCCGTTTAGACGGTGATCACAGGATCCGACGCATCACCGAAGGGAAATGACCTATGCGAGCTCTGCCCGTACGGCGTATCGCGACCTCCGTCCTGTGCTCGGCACTGCTGATCGGCACGGCGGGGCCCGTCTACGCCGTGGCCAAGGACGACACCGCGCGCAAGGCGGCGCAGAGCGCGCCGCAGGCACCCGTCCCAGGAGCGGATGCCCTGCTGGCGCAGGTGAAGTCGCTCGGTGACATCGCCGGTGTGCTCAAGCCGGTCACGGACCTGCTCAACGACGTGCTCAAGGCACCGGACGGCAAGCTGCCCGCCGCGGACCTGACCAAGCACACCGACGCCATCAAGTCCGCGCTCGACGCGGCCAAGGCGGCGGCCCCCAAGGGCGCCGAGGTCCCCGGGGCCTCGCAGCTCCCGGGGACTTCGCTGCTCCCGGCGGCCGCACAGCTCCCCACGGGCACCGCACGGGCCGCGCAGGCGCCGATGGACCTCAAGGGCGACGCCCTGGCCGCGCTGCAGAAGGCGGTCGACTCCCTCGTCAAGGCGGTCACCGCCGGCGACCCCGCGGCCGTCGCCAAGGAAGTGCCCGCCGTCCTCACCGGCCTGGTCAACTTCGCCACCGCGGCGCTCCTCGGCGGCGGCCTGCCCGCGCCGAATCTGCCGGGCCTGCCCAAGCTGCCGATCTGAGGCCCCCGCCCGCACCCGCGCCACCCGCCGCCCGCACTCGGGGCGGCGGGTGGTGTCGTCAACCCCGCGCGTAAATACGCCCGTTGATATGAGAGGCGCGGTCCCGCTTTCATCCGCGCGGGCCGGGAAGTTTCCTTTCCAGGGGTTTCCGTACCGTCCTGCGCTCGTTAGGCGTAGTGAACACAGACGACAGGCAATCACTGCCTGAACGGTGCCCTCCTGGGTGACCGACGTCGCCTAAGAAAGGAACACGATGAAGTCCCTCAAGGCTGCCGCTGTCCTGGCCGGGTCGATCGCCGTTGCCGGTGCCGCCACCCCCGCATTCGCGAACGGCCTGACGCCCACCAGCCTGAACGGCGGCCTGGAGACCGTTCTCGGGCAGTCCGCCCTTGACATGAAGCCGGTGAGCACGAACATGCTGGACACCGAGAACAAGGACTCCGTCGTCAACGGCGTCAAGGGCGCGACGGACAGCCTGAACTCCGGCGGCGGCCCCACGAAGATGCTCGGCGGACTTCCGCTCCCCAAGTAAGCCCCGGGTTCACCGAGCAGGTTCGGCCGGCAGGATTCCGCCGGGCAGGCCCCTCAATTCGCTTGATCCGGTGCCGTATTGGCCCGAGCGGGGAGCGGTTTCGCCCCGGTACGCCATTGCGATGCCTTTCGCATTCACGTCCATGAAATGACGTAGACCCGCGCCTTCGCGAGCGGGCCGGGGACGCCTCCGCAGCCGGAGGCGAAAGGGCCGGTTTCCGCGCTCGGCCGCCGGACCGGCCCTTCGGCGTCCATGAACGGCCGCCGCCCGGACGCCCGCGTCAAGCCCGCGGCCCCCGTGCCCCCATCGTGTGATGCCGCGTCCGCGCTCCGCCAGACAGGTGACAAAGCCCACCGAACGGCCCCCGGGCGTCTATAGCGTGCACCCCATGACCTCAACGTCCAACGAACAGCGCACTTTCCGGGTGGCCGACCTCGGAACCCTCGCCGTGCTCGCCTGGAGCGGCGAACACCCGGAGGACGAGAAGGACATGGCCTTCCTGCTGGCCTACTCCCTGGGCGACACCGAAGGCGGCCCCGAGGCCACCGCCGAGGCCATGCGCACGCTGCTGCGCGACGAGGGACTGCCCCTCGGCGGCCCCGTCCTCGACGGCGCCCGCACCCCCTCCCTGCCCGTCGGCCTCCTCGTCGAGGGCGAGCAGGCCGTGGTGAACATGCCGCACGTCAAGGCGCAGTGCGTCGTGCCGCCCGAGTGGCTCGCCGCCGTACGCGCGCGCGGCCACGCCTACTTCATGCTCACCACCCGGGCCTGGCCCGAGGGCAAGCCCGGCAGCCCCGTGAAGGAGGAGGCGCTGCGCGACTTCGCCGGCTCCGAGGAGACCCTCCTGAACGCGGCACACTGCCTGCTGCCCGTGCGCCGGCTGCGCGGCTGATGCGCGCCGTCGCACCGGCGGGCCGGGTACCGGCGCAGGGCGCCGCCGACCCGGCCGCCGCCCACACCGCCGCCGCTCCCGAGCCGGACAGCTCCCGGACGGCCGGGAGCGGCCGCGGCCTCGCCCTGCTGCTCGTGCTGACGGGGGCCGCGGGCCTGCTCGCCTCCTGGGTCATCACCCTCGACAAGTTCAAGCTGCTCCAGGACCCGGACTACGTCCCGGGATGCAGCATGAACCCGGTGGTGGCCTGCGGCAGCATCATGAAGAGCGAGCAGGCCGCCGCGTTCGGGTTCCCCAACCCGATGCTGGGGCTCGTCGCGTACGCCGTCGTCTGCTGCGTCGGCGTCAGCCTGCTCGCCGGGGCGGGCTTCCCGCGCTGGTTCTGGCTGGGGCTGAACGCGGGCACGGCGTTCGGCGTCGCGTTCTGCGCCTGGCTGCAGATCCAGTCCCTCTACCGCGTCAACGCGCTGTGCCTGTGGTGCTGTCTGGCGTGGGTGGCCACGCTGCTCATGTTCTGGTACGTGACGTCGCACAATGTGCGCCGCGGATTTCTGCCCGCGCCCGGGTGGCTGCGTATGTTCCTGAACGAGTTCACGTGGGTGCTTCCCGTGCTGCATTCGGGAGTGATCGGCATGTTGATCCTGACGCGCTGGTGGGATTTCTGGCTGAGCTGAATCCCTTTGGTTCCGCATTCATGTGGTTCCGCTGGACCACTGGTTCCGACGCACGGGAGGGGAACGTCGAAATGCCGTCCGTACGCACTGTTCACCGGCTGCGGCGCCGCCATCTGATCGCGGCCGCCGCCACCGCGGCCCTCGGCGCCGTCGGCGCCTTCCGCGGGCTGCGCGGGCCCGACGAGGAAGGGCAGCCGGAGGCGCCGGGCGGGCCCTCCTTCGACGAGACGTACCGGGGCCGGCGCATCCAGGGGGAGCCGGTCGTCCGGGGCGGCGAGCACGGCCCGGGAGGTTGGCGGGTCACCGTCGACGGGCAGCCGCTCGGCCTGATGCGCCGCGCCGACGGCA
>NZ_AOPZ01000412.1 GCF_000414115.1 Streptomyces aurantiacus JA 4570 | reverse complement strand
GGGGTGCCGCCACGGCCCACGGGGCCGCCCGGTCCGCCGTGGCTTCCTTGGCCGCCGTGGCCGCCCGGGCCTCCGGGGCCTCCCGGGCCGGTGCGGCCGCCGGAGCCGGCGCTGCCGGACGACTCGGGCAGCTCGTGCCGGTCCCGGCGGTCGTGACGGTCGGGGCGCTCATGCCGGTCGTGACGGTCCTGCCGGTCGTGCGACTGCCGGTCCGAGTGCTGGTCGTAGGGCCCGCGCTCCTGCGGCGGCTGCGAGCGGTAGTCGTGCTGCGGCTGCTGGGGCGGGTTCGCGTACGGGTCGCGGTCCGGGAAGCCGAGGCGGGGCTGCTGCCAGCCGTAGTCGTCCTGGGGCTGCTGGGGCCAGGCGCCGGGGCGCTGGTAGTCCGGATAGGCGGGGCGGGCCGTCGGCAGCTGGTCGGGGCGTCCGTCGGGGCGCCCGCCGTGCTCGTCCCCCGGGCGGCGGCCATAACCGTCGTACGTGTCATGCCCCTGACCGGAGGAGGACTGTTCGGGCTCCTCGTAGCGCGGCGGGTGTTCCTCGTACCGCGACGACTGGTCCTCGTACCGGGACTGCTGGTCGTCGTAGTCGCCGTACCGCGGCTGCTGCTGGACCGGCGGCGCGGGCGGGGCCGGGGGCTCGCCCACGGAGTCGTCGACCGTGATCGCGATGCGGATCGGGCGGCCGCACTCCCGGCTCAGCGTCTCGCTGACGACGGGGGCGAGCCTGCCCTCCAGGACGCCCTTGGCGAACTCGTTCGGCACGGCGAGCAGTGCGGTGTCGGCGACGAGCGCCAGCGGCTGGCAGCGCTTGATCCAGTGCTCGTCCTTCGCCTCGACGCCCTGCCCTCGCCCCTCTCCCAGAAGTTGTTCCAGAACCCGTGGCCACACTGCGGCAAGATCGGCAGGTACGTCAGCCACAGGGCACGCTCTCTCATGGGTCCCACGAAGGTGTGGTTCTTGGGACGGATAGTGACGGAAGTCGGGAGGGGCAGAGGGAAGGGAACGACTCGGAGTTCAGCCACGGTAGTCAGGGCGACGGGTGCGGTTCAAGTTGTTGTCCACAGGCTGTGCACAGTGTCTCTCGAAGGCCGCTGGTTTGACCGGATGGCGTAGCCCCGCGTACCGTAACCAGGTCGAGTTGTCGATGGCTGCTGCCGCCTGCCTCCGATGGGCAAAGATCACGATCTGTGATTGTGAAGCGGTGCACTCGGTGCGTATACGCGAGCTTCTCGTGGGCGCACGGTGACAGCCAGGCGATGCCCCGCCATCACACACATCATTTCTGGAGCCCCCGAGTGAGCAAGCGCACCTTCCAGCCGAACAACCGTCGTCGCGCGAAGACCCACGGCTTCCGGCTGCGTATGCGCACCCGTGCCGGCCGCGCCGTCCTGGCGTCCCGCCGTAGCAAGGGTCGCGCCCGCCTGTCCGCCTAAGCGCAATTAGGTCATGACGTCGTGCTGCCTACCGAGCATCGGCTGAGGCGGCGCGAAGACTTCGCGACCGCGGTACGACGGGGTCGTCGGGCTGGCCGCCCGCTTCTCGTCGTCCATCTACGCAGCGGTGCAACGGACCCGCACGTGCCGGGGGAGAGTGTTCCCCCGACACGTGCGGGTTTCGTCGTGAGCAAGGCCGTGGGTGGAGCCGTGGTCCGCAATGCGGTCAAGCGCAGACTTCGCCACCTCATGCGCGACCGACTGGCCCTGCTGCCCCCCGGTAGCCTGGTAGTCGTACGAGCGTTGCCCGGCGCGGGTGACGCCGACCATGCACAGCTGGCCCGAGACCTGGACGCCGCTCTGGAGCGGCTGCTGGGAGGGGGCGCGCGATGAAGTACCCGCTGCTGGCGCTGATCAAGCTGTACCAGTGGACGATCAGTCCACTCCTCGGCCCAGTCTGCAAGTACTACCCGTCGTGCTCCCACTACGGCTATCTGTCCATCGATCGGCACGGCGCGATCAAGGGCACAGCGCTCACTGCCTGGCGCATCCTGCGGTGCAACCCGTGGTCGCTCGGCGGTGTCGATCATGTACCGCCGCGCAAGCGCCCGCGGTGGCACGAGATGCTGCGCGCCGCCTGGCGCGAACGCAAGGGCGGGCCCTCCGCCGCTGGCGTGCCGTCGGGAGACCTCCCCCCGGCTCCCGTGAGCCCGGCCGCCGAGACCCCGTCCCATGCTCAAGGAGCTTGATTAGTGGACACGATTGCCGGTTTCTTCAGCTTCATCACGACACCCGTCTCCTGGGTCATCGTGCAGTTCCACAAGCTGTACGGTGCGATCTTCGGCCCGGATACGGGCTGGGCCTGGGGCCTGTCGATCGTGTCGCTGGTGATCCTGATCCGCATCTGCCTGATTCCGCTCTTCGTGAAGCAGATCAAGGCGACCCGGGCCATGCAGACGCTGCAGCCCGAGATGAAGAAGATCCAGGAACGCTACAAGAGCGACAAGCAGCGTCAGTCCGAAGAGATGATGAAGCTGTACAAGGAGACGGGCACCAACCCGCTCTCCTCGTGCCTTCCCATCCTGGCGCAGTCGCCGTTCTTCTTCGCGCTGTACCACGTGCTCAACGGCATCGCGTCGAACAAGAAGGTCGGCGTCATCGACCAGCAGCTGCTGGACAGCGCACGTGACGCCCACATCTTCGGTGCCCCGCTCGCGGTGAAGTTCACGGACAGCGCTGACAAGGTCGCCTCCCTGGGCGCCTCGATGACCGATGTGCGCGTCGTGACCGCCCTCATGATCATCCTGATGTCGGCGTCGCAGTTCTTCACCCAGCGCCAGCTGATGACGAAGAACGTGGACACGACGGTGAAGACGCCGTTCATGCAGCAGCAGAAGATGCTGATGTACGTCTTCCCCGTCATGTTCGCCGTCTTCGGCATCAACTTCCCGGTCGGTGTCCTCGTCTACTGGCTGACCACCAACGTGTGGACCATGGGTCAGCAGATGTACGTGATCCGCCAGAACCCGACCCCGGGCTCCAAGGCCCAGGCCGCGTACCTGGAGCGTCTGCAGAAGCACATCACGGACACCAAGAAGACCCGCAGCCGTGGCCAGGTCCGCGCCGTCAAGGCCATCGTCGCCAAGGGCCGCGACCGCAACGAGTACGAGCGCAAGTTCATCAACGGCCTGAACAAGGCCGGCCTCGCGGCCCAGGCCGACGGCACGGTCATCGTCAGCGAGACCGTCGCAACCACCACCGAGGACGGCGCTCCGGCCGCCGGTGGCGCGCCCAAGCGGCAGCAGCCCAAGCGGCAGAGCAAGTCCAAGCGTCAGGCCGCCCCGACCACGGCGGCCGCAAAGACGGACGCGGGCTCGAAGACATCGCTGACCAAGTCCGAGGACGAGCCCGCGGACAAGGCCGAGGGCAAGGCAGCCGAGCCTCAGGACGCCACGAAGAAGGGCACCGAGAGCAAGGGCAAGTCCGGAGCCTCCGGCGGCCAGCCCGGCCAGGGCACCCGCAGCAAAGCCAAGTCCGGACGCAAGGGCCAGCAGCGGCCCAAGCACCCGTCCAAGAAGTAGAAGGAGTCCATCCCGTGACGGAAGGCACCACCACCTCCGCCGCTGCCGAGGTCGGCGACACCCTGACCCGCCTCGAGCAGGAGGGTGAGATCGCGGCGGACTACCTCGAAGGTCTGCTGGACATCGCCGACCTCGACGGCGACATCGACATGGACGTCGAGGCCGACCGCGCCGCGGTGTCGATCATCAGCGACGCCGGCAGCCGCGATCTGCAGAAGCTGGTCGGCCGTGACGGTGAGGTCCTGGAGGCGCTCCAGGAGCTCACCCGCCTCGCGGTGCACCGCGAGACCGGCGACCGCAGCCGCCTGATGCTGGACATCGGGGGCTACCGCGCGAAGAAGCGTGAGGAGCTGTCCGAGCTGGGCGCCAAGGCCGCAGCCGACGCGAAGAGCTCCGGTGAGCCGGTCAAGCTCAAGCCGATGACGCCCTTCGAGCGCAAGGTCGTGCATGATGCGGTCAAGGCCGCCGGCTTGAGCAGCGAGTCCGAGGGCGAGGAGCCGCAGCGCTTCGTCGTGGTACTCCCCGCCTGATCACACGCGTTGCCCCCGGCCCCGTCTGTTCGCAGGCGGGGCCGGTCTTTGTCAGCCTGATAGTCAGCGATCCAGTGCGGTACGGAAGGACGGTCCCCGTGACGGAGGCAGCGGAGCTCCCCCCGGCGCCGGAGCAGGCGCGGACAGTTTTCGGTGAGCGGTTCCCGGACGCGGTCCGGTACGCGGAGCTGCTGGCCGAGACGGGGGTGCAGCGCGGCCTGATCGGCCCTCGTGAGGTCCCCCGGCTGTGGGAGCGGCACCTGCTGAACTGCGCGGTGCTGTCCGAGGTGGTGCCCCAGGGCGTGACGGTGTGCGACGTCGGCTCCGGTGCCGGGCTGCCCGGCATCCCGCTCGCCCTCGTCCGTGACGACCTGAAGATCACTCTCCTTGAGCCACTGCTGCGGCGTACGAACTTCCTGAACGAGGTCGTCGAGCTGCTCGGGCTCGACCATGTGACGGTCGTCCGCGGTCGCGCCGAGGAAGTCCTGGGCAAGCTGCCGCCCGTTCATGTCGTGACGGCACGGGCCGTGGCCCCGCTGGACCGGCTCGCGGGCTGGGGCGTACCGCTGCTGCGTCCGTACGGGGAGATGCTGGCCCTCAAGGGCGACACCGCCGAGGAAGAGGTCAAGGCGGCCGGAGCGGCCCTGAGCAAGCTCGGTGCGGAGTCCGTCTCTGTCGTGCACGTGGGCGAGGGCGTGGTGGAACCCCTGTCCACGGTGGTGCGGGTCGAGGTCGGCGAGAGCCCGGGCGGTGTGCGGTTCGCGGCCAAGCGCGCCAAGGCCGCCCGGACGGGACGGACTCGACGCCGTCGCTGATCGCCATCGTGGGATCGAGCGGCCCCGTCGCTGATCCGTCCTGACGACGAGCCGTACTCCACAAAAGCTGCCAAACGTACGCATACCGGGGTGTCGCACCAGCGGCACCCCGGTCGCCGTGCATCGTGTTTCACGTGAAACGTCGCTCACTGCTGCATGGCATCATCAGTCGCGGCCGCGCTGCGGAACCTCGCGAACGTCGGCCACTCGGCTCCCTCGACAAGGGCACGGAGTTGTCCACAGAGGGGGATTCGTCCACAGAAGACCGGGCCTCGCTGGTTCACGACCCCGAAAGCATGGGAGGCTCTGTTCATTGCGAGCCTGAAGTCGAGGAGAGTGAATCCTTGCGGTCCGACGCCAACATCGCGGGACCGATGACCGATCCGGTCCCCGGTCCCCGTACCGAGTCGGCGGGGGAGGATGTTTCACGTGAAACACCGAGCCCGATGGACGACACCCCCATCGGTCGCGCCGCCCAGTTGGCGGTGGAAGCCCTTGGCCGTGCCGGCGAAGGGCTGCCGCGACCGGAGCAGACCCGAGTCATGGTGGTCGCCAACCAGAAGGGCGGAGTGGGCAAGACGACGACAACCGTCAACCTTGCCGCCTCGCTCGCCCTGCACGGCGCGCGTGTCCTGGTGGTCGACCTCGATCCGCAGGGCAACGCCTCCACGGCCCTCGGTATCGACCATCACGCCGAAGTCCCGTCCATCTACGACGTGTTGGTCGAGAGCAAGCCTCTCTCCGAGGTCGTCCAGCCGGTGCCGGACGTCGAGGGACTCTTCTGTGCCCCGGCGACCATCGACCTCGCCGGCGCGGAGATCGAGCTGGTGTCGCTGGTGGCACGGGAGAGCCGACTGCAGCGGGCGATCCAGGCGTATGACCAGCCCTTGGACTACATCCTCATCGACTGCCCGCCGTCGCTGGGGCTGCTGACGGTCAATGCCCTGGTGGCCGGTGCGGAGGTGCTGATCCCGATCCAGTGCGAGTACTACGCGCTGGAGGGCCTCGGCCAGCTTCTGCGCAACGTCGACCTGGTCCGGGGGCACCTCAACCCGCTCCTGCGCGTGTCGACCATCCTGCTCACCATGTACGACGGCCGGACCCGGCTGGCATCACAGGTGGCGGACGAGGTGCGCAACCACTTCGGCGACGAGGTGCTGCGCACGAGCATCCCGCGCTCGGTGCGCATCTCTGAGGCGCCGAGCTACGGCCAGACCGTGCTGACCTATGATCCGGGCTCCAGCGGTGCCCTGTCGTACTTCGAGGCGGCACGGGAGATCGCGCTCCGCGGAGTCGGCGTGCACTACGACGTGCAGCACGCCCACGCGGGCAACCAGAACGAACAGCAGAACCTGACGGAGGGGATCCAGTGAGCGACCGACGGAGAGGGCTGGGCCGTGGGCTCGGCGCTCTGATCCCTGCGGCTCCTACAGAGAAGTCGGCTGCCCAGGCCGCGGGCGGAGCCTCCACCTCGCCCTCGTCCGTGCCGTTGCTCACCGCCGAGCGGGGTGTGGCGGCCGCGAAGGTGGCGTCCCTCCCGCAGAACCCCGTTTCACATGAAACGGAGGAGCCGGTGAACGGCGTCGCGGTGCAGGAGCCGACGAGCCCGGCCGGCGCGCACTTCGCGGAGCTTCCCCTCGACTCCATC
This sequence comes from Streptomyces aurantiacus JA 4570, assembly GCF_000414115.1. GTDB lineage: Bacteria > Actinomycetota > Actinomycetes > Streptomycetales > Streptomycetaceae > Streptomyces > Streptomyces aurantiacus_A. The sequence goes on along the minus strand of NZ_AOPZ01000412.1, from coordinate 96,563 downwards.
ACGCCCAACCCGCGCCAGCCGCGTGAGGTGTTCGACGAGGACGCCCTCGCGGAGTTGGTGACCTCTATCAAGGAGGTCGGCCTCCTCCAGCCCGTCGTCGTACGGCAGTTGGGGCCCGCGCGCTACGAGCTCATCATGGGCGAGCGGCGCTGGCGCGCCTGCCGTGAGGCGGGCCTGGAGCGCATCCCGGCCATCGTGCGCGCCACGGAGGACGACAAGCTCCTCCTGGACGCGCTCCTGGAGAACCTGCACCGCGCCCAGCTGAACCCGCTCGAAGAAGCCGCGGCATACGACCAGCTGCTCAAGGACTTCAACTGCACGCACGACCAGTTGGCAGACCGCATCGGGCGCTCGCGTCCGCAGGTCTCCAACACGCTGCGGCTGCTGAAGCTTTCGGCGACGGTGCAGCGGAGGGTCGCCGCCGGTGTCCTCTCCGCGGGCCACGCCCGTGCGCTGCTGTCCGTGGAGGACGCGGAGGAGCAGGACCGGCTCGCCCACCGCATCGTGGCCGAGGGCCTCTCGGTGCGTGCCGTGGAGGAGATCGTGACCCTCATGGGGTCGCGTCCGCAGAGCAAGCCGAAGGCGAAGGGCCCGCGGGCCGGCACGATCGTTTCCCCGGCGCTGACCGGTCTCGCTACGCGCCTCTCCGACCGGTTCGAGACGCGGGTACGGGTCGACCTGGGCCAGAAGAAGGGCAAGATCGTCGTCGACTTCGCCTCGCTGGAGGACCTGGAGCGCATCCTCGCCACGCTCGCCCCGGAGGAGGGCCCGGTCCTCAGGAACGGGCTCGCCGAAGCAGAGGCTGAGGCCGAGGGCAGCACGGAGGACGAGCGGGACTGAGTCCCCCGCGTTGCCCGGGCAGTCCCCGCGATCCGCGGACCGAGTCCCGTGAGCGTCCGTGAGAGCAGGTCGTGTCCGGTGTGTGCCGGAACACGGCCTGCTCTTTCCTTTCTTACGGTATCGAGGCAATCCCATCGTGGATACGATGCGATCAGGTATGGCGCATCCACCTGACAGCACCTCTTAGGGGAGGCGGGGGCCATGCGATCGGTGAGCCGCACAGGACTGGTGACCGCCGGGCTCGGCCTCGGCGCGGTCGGCGGGTTCGTCGGCAGCCTGCTCAGGGAACGGAGCGCGCTGACAGCCGCTCGTGGCGTCGCGGACGAAGGAAGTGAGGAACCGCCTTCATGGGGCGACGGCTCGTACCGCTCACGCTGGACAACCTTCCGGACCTTCCCAAGCGTTGCCGCACGTGTGTCTTCTGGGAGCTGGACCCGGTCAGCGGCCAAGCCGCGGTAAAGGCAGGCACCCCGGAGCTGGAGAAGGAGGCGTGGATCTCCGCGGTCCTGCTGGAGTGGGGGTCCTGCGGACGCGTGGTCTATGTGGACGATGTGCCAGTGGGCTTCGTGCTCTACGCGCCGCCTGCGTATGTGCCGCGCTCCACCGCCTTCCCCACGAGCCCCGTCTCGCCGGACGCCGTGCAGCTCATGACGGCCTGGATCATGCCGGGCTATCAGGGGCAGGGTCTGGGCCGTGTCATCGTGCAGACCGTCGCGAAGGATCTGCTGCGGCGAGGGTTCAAGGCCATCGAGGCGTTCGGCGACGCCCGCTGGGAGAAGCCCGCCTGTGTTCTGCCGGCCGACCATCTGCTGGCGGTGGGCTTCAAGACGGTCCGCCCGCACCCCGCCTATCCCCGGCTGCGACTGGAGCTGCGGACGACCCTCTCCTGGAAGGAAGACGTCGAGCTCGCCCTCGACCGGCTCCTGGGGGCGGTCCAGAAGGAACCGGCGCTGCGGCCGCTGTAAGAGCTGCCGAAACGCCGAATGGGCCAACCCCCGCGAGGGTTGGCCCATTCGTGTTTCACGTGAAACATCGCTCGCCGCCGTAGCGGCGCGCGGGGACTACTCGGAGATGAAGTCCTCCAGGTCGCGCTCGAGGGCGGCCTTCGGCTTGGCACCGACGATGGTCTTGGTGACCTCGCCGTTCTGGTAGACGTTCAGCGTCGGGATCGACATGACGCCGTACTTGGCGGCGGTGGCGGGGTTCTGGTCGATGTTGAGCTTGACGATCTCGATCTTGTCGCCGTGCTCGGCGGCGATGGCCTCGAGGGACGGCGCGATCTGGCGGCACGGGCCGCACCATTCGGCCCAGAAGTCGACCAGTACGGGCTTGTCGCTCTTGAGCACGTCCTGCTCGAAGGAGTCGTCAGTAACGTGCTTCACGGTTCCGGCCACGGTGGGCTCCTATCTTGGTGGTGCGGTGAGGCTGGTGGGGGCAGTGGGTCAGACGGTGGCAGCAGCGGCAGCGGTCTCGGTGTCCACGGCGGCAGCGAGGAAACGCTCGGCGTCGAGAGCGGCGGAGCAGCCCGTGCCGGCCGCCGTGATCGCCTGGCGGTACGTGTGGTCGACGACGTCACCGGCGGCGAAGACGCCCGGCACGTTCGTGCGGGTCGACGGCGCGTCGACCTTCAGGTAACCCTCGTCGTCCAGCACCAACTGGCCCTTGAAGAGCTCGGTGCGCGGGTCGTGGCCGATCGCGATGAACAGACCGGTCACCGGCAGCTCCGAGGTCTCACCCGTCTTGATGTTGCGCAGGGTGAGTCCGGAGAGCTTCTGGTCGCCCTGGATCTCGGCGACCTCACTGTCCCAGATGAACTTGATCTTCGGGTCGGCGAAGGCGCGCTCCTGCATGGCCTTCGAGGCGCGCAGGCTGTCGCGGCGGTGGACCACGGTCACGGACTTGGCGAACCGGGAGAGGAAGGTGGCCTCCTCCATCGCCGTGTCACCGCCGCCGATCACCGCGATGTCCTGGTCCTTGAAGAAGAACCCGTCGCACGTGGCGCACCAGGAGACGCCGCGTCCGGAGAGGGCGTCCTCCCGCGGCAGGCCCAGCTTGCGGTGCTGCGAGCCCGTCGTGACGATGACCGTCTTCGCGCGGTGCACCGTTCCCGCCGTGTCCGTGACCGTCTTGATCTCCCCGGTGAGGTCCACGGAGACCACGTCGTCGGGGACGAGCTCGGCGCCGAAACGCTCGGCCTGAGCGCGCATGTTGTCCATGAGGTCGGGGCCCATGATGCCGTCCCGGAAGCCCGGGAAGTTCTCCACATCGGTGGTGTTCATCAGCGCGCCGCCCGCGGTGACGGCGCCCTCGAACACCAAGGGCTTCAGCGAGGCGCGCGCGGTGTAGAGCGCCGCCGTGTAGCCGGCGGGCCCGGAGCCGATGATGATCACGTTACGGACGTCGGTCACGGCTTGATTCCTCGTCTCTGGGGACTGCTGCGTACTGCCGGTGAGTGCCTGTCTCAGGACTCTCACCCCACCCAACGGATCCTACGGGGCGAGCATTCCCAACGTGTCCGAGCACACGGAAGCGGCACGTGCCCAGGTGCGGGAGATCAGCGACGGCCCCAGAACCTCACGGCCGGGCGTAGGACTCTGTGAGCAGCACCTTGCCGGTGGCGTCGGGCGCCGCGGAGGCGTCCACGCAGGTGCCGTCGACGACATACGCGGAGACCTTCGCACTGTCGGAGTCGTGCGGCACGACCACCAGGTAAGCGATCTTCCCCTCGTACGTGCCCTTGTCGGCAGCCAGCGGCGTACGGCCGCCGAGGCCCTTCTCGACGCAGGCCGGTACCTCGGTGTAGCTCTCGCCGCGCATCTTGGAGCCCTTTGAGGGTCCCTCCCCCGGGCTGGACCGCACGTCGTAGGACGGCTTCGAGGACCCGCCGTCCGTGCCGGCTGCCGCCTGCTCCCCGGCGAGGAGGTCGGAGACTTGGCCTCCGAGCTTGCCCTTCGCGAACGTGCTGTCGTTCCCCGTCGACGCCGAGTTGGAGGACTCCTTCGAGTCACTGCTCCAGGGCTGGATGAGCAACGTGCCCAGGCCGAGGGCGGCCGCGGTGAAGACGGCGCCGAGTACGGCCGTACGACGGCGGTTGCGCAGACGGCTGCTGCGGCCCGGGCCGGTGGCCGCGCGCGGGTGCCCGGCGGGGCCGCGGGCGTCGGAGTTGTGCGTGGCTCCTGCTGATGAGGCTCCCGAAGCGGAGGCCGCAGCGGTCGGCGTGGCCGAGGTCGCGGTCGATGTTTCACGTGAAACATGCGCGGCAGGCTCCACGACGGTTTCACGGCGGGAGGCAGCAGCGGCAGCGTCGTCGTCTGCCGATCCGTCTGTGAACCCCTCTGCGGATCCGTCTGTGGCAGGAGCTGTGGCGGCGGCTGTGGGCTCTGCCGCGGCCGCGGCGACGACAGCCGTCGCGTCCAGCAGCGCCTCCGCCGCGAGGGCCGCGTCGATGCGCTCCGCGACATCGGTGGGCATCCTCGGCGGCCCCGGCAGTGTGCCGAGCATGCCGCGGATCTCTTCGAGGGATTCGTAGACGTCGGTACAGAGAGGGCAGTCGTCCAGGTGCCGGCGCACATCGAGCGTGCGGGACGGGGAGAGCAGGCCCTCGGTGAGGTCGGAGATCTCGGAGACGTCCGGGTGCCCAGCCGAGTCTGTCGTCGTGGTCACGCTCGCCCACCTCCGCCCTTCACTGCCGCTGAGTCGCTGGGTCCCGCATCCGCAGGAGGCCCCGCGTCCTGAGGTTCCGCTGCCGGTGGGACGGTTGTCCCCTGCGTCCGGTTCCGTCCCGGAGCAGAGTTTCTGGTGTCGTCCCGGCCACTCCCGCTGCCACCGCCGCCCTCGCGTCGAGGCGGCGCCTCCGTCCGCAGATGCGTGAGGAGGGGCAGGAGCCTGGCTCTGCCGCGTGCGCAGCGGCTCTTCACGGTGCCGGTCGGGATGTCGAGCACCCGGGCTGCCTCGGCCACGGGATAGCCCTGCATGTCCACCAGGACGAGGCAGGCCCGCTGGTCGGCCGGAAGGGTGCCGAGCGCCTCCAGGAGCTCCCGGTGCAGATCCCCGCGTTCGACGGGCGCCGCAGCCGACTCGTGCGGTTCGAGGAGCTGTTCCAGGCGTTCCGTGTCGTCGACGGGGGAGGTCTTCCGGGACGCCACCTTGCGCGCTCGGTCGAGACAGGCGTTCACGGTGATGCGGTGCAGCCAGGTCGTCACGGCGGACTGGCCGCGGAAGGTGTGCGCGGCGCGGTAGGCGGACACCAGGGCGTCCTGGACGGCGTCCGCCGCCTCCTCGCGGTCTCCCAGCGTGCGCAGGGCCACCGCCCACAGCCGGTCGCGGTGACGGCGGACGATCTCACCGAAGGCGTCCTTGTCGCCGTCGACATGGCGGGTCAGAAGGTCGTGGTCGCTCAGCTCTCCGAGCTCGGTGCCGTCCACCGTGGAACCCCCTCCCCTCGCCCCTGGCGTCCGCCGGACCGGTCAGCCCTTGAACTTCACGTCCGTGATGCCCTGCTTGAAACCCTGGCTGTAGTAACCGTCCGTGCCGGACTTCGGTACGTGCGTCATCCAGAGAAGCACGTACTGCGTCTTGACCGGCTTGTCGGACTTGATCTTCAGGTTGACGCCGGTGGTCGTGGCGTCACCGATCTTCTTCATTGAGCTGACCGGCCCGGACGGCGACATCGAGTCGGCCGCGTACAGCGCCGCCTTCGTGTCGGCGCCCGGGTACCTGAGGGCGATCGACGCAGCCGAGACGTTCTTCGCGGAGCCGAGGTTGTAGACGATGCCGACGCCTGAGCGGTACGGGGCCAGCCGAGGGCCGTCCACGTACGACTTGGTACGCCAGAGCGTAGAGGTGTCGCCGTCGTACGTCTTCGGGACGTTCTCCGGGTCCTGGGCCTTGCCGCCGAGCAGAGACTCCTGGGCGTCCTGGACGGCGATCGGCTTCGGCGGCTTCGGCTGGTTCTTGTCGTCGCCGTCCGTCGTCTTCGACGTACCGGAGTCACCGTTCTTGTTCTGGTCCATCAGGGCGTCCGCGAGCTGCCAGCTGCCCAGGCCGAGCGCGGCGATGAGCAGCGCGGAGACGGCCCACTTGAGGGCCCTGCCGGTGCGGCTCTGCAGCGGGGGCGGCGGTGTCGGAACGGGCTGCGTGGCCCCGGGGGGCTGCGAGCCGCGGCCGTAGTTGCCCTGCTGGTAGGTCGTGCGCTGGTACTCCGGCGGCGCCGTGAAGGCGGGCTCCGGGGGACGGATGCGGGGCAGCTCGGCGATCGCCTTCACCAGGTCGTCCGGCGTGGTGCACGCGGGTTCCTGGCGGGACGCCGTCGCGCCGTCGTTGACGAGTGCGCGCATGGCGAGCTCGGACAGGCCGCGGTGCACCCCGGCACGGACCTGGTCCGGCGGGAGCAGACCGACGCCCTTGGGCAGGCCGGACAGGCCGTAGGCGTCGTTGTCGTACGGCCAGCGCTGGGTCAGCGAGGCGTACAGGAGGGCGCCGATCGCCTCGGTGTCGGCGCGCTGGGGGGTCTCGGAGCTGATGCCGCGCAGCGCGGCGTTCACCGCGAGGCCGCGGATGCGGTACTGGCCCGACGACGTGCGCAGGACGGCGCTCGGGGTGAGCCGCAGATGCGCGAGGCCCTCGCGGTGGGCGGCGGCCATGGCCTGGCCGACCTGGCCGACGAGCTGGTAGGCGTCGTGGGCCTCGAGCGGTCCCGCCGCGAGCAGCGCGGTCAGTTCCGTGGCGTCCGGCAGCCACTCGTGCACGACGTAGACGAGGTCGTTCTCCTCGACCGCGTCCAGGACCTGGACGAACCGGGGGTCGCCGAGCAGCGCCGCGGAGCGGGCCGCGGCGAGCACCGAGCGGGCGCGGGGATGGTCGGCCGGGAGCAGGTGCACACCCACGGCCCGGCGGAGTTTCTCGTCCACGGCACGCCAGCTGCTGAAACCGTCCAGACGGGTGACGCACTCCTCGAGACGATAGCGTCTGGCGAGTTTGTGGCCGCTGTGCAGTTCCGGGGGCGTCGTCGCCCCGGGCGGACTGGTGGGTTCATTCGTCTTGGCTGTGCCGTCGTCCGCCGTGTCCCGCTCCCGGGTCTGGGCCACCCCGTCGGCCGTGGACTGCTCCGCCTGCGCGGTCAGCGGCTTGTCGCCGCTGTTGTCTGCCACGTCGACGGCAGCCGTGCTCCGTTCCGCCACCGTCGTTCCTGCCTCCCCATCCGTTGCGCTTCGTCAGACGCCAAAGCCAATTGTGCCCACAGTCCAGCGCTATGCACGACACGCGGTGGCCGACGATGGTTGTGCGGACTCCTTCACATCAGCGCCCGAGTCGTCCGCGCACCATACCGACCAGCGAGTTCAGCTCCTGGATCCGCATGCGTCGCGCGGCCACGAAGAAGACCCCGAAGAGCACCGCACAGCCGACGACCAGCGCTGCCAGCGAGCCGATGACACCCTGGCCGAGCGCCTTCGTGATCGCGTACCCGATCCCGGCGCCGAGAATCGCCCCCGGTGCGGACGCCAGCGCGAGGCGGGCGTACGTACGGATCACGTTCGCGCCGTCCAGGTCGCCCCCCAGCCGCTTGCGCAGCCGCTGCCAGGCGACGCCCACGCCGATCGCGTAGGCGGCGCCGTACGAGAGCGCCATGCCCGCCACGGCCCAGCGCGCGGGCAGTACCAGGTAGCAGACCCCGGAGGCGGCGGCGTTGAAGGCGGCCACGACGACCGTGTTGTAGAAGGGGGTGCGGGTGTCCTCGTACGCGTAGAAGGCGCGCAGGACGACGTACTGCACCGAGTACGGGATGAGGCCGAGGCCGAAGGCCATCAGCATGTAGCCCATGCGGGTCGCGGCGTTGACGCCGGACGAGCCGAACATCAGCGTGCACATCGGGATGCCGAGCGCGAGGAAGCTGAAGGCGATCGGCACGATCGCGACGGCCGAGGTGCGCAGGCCCTGGGAGATGTCGTCGCGGACGGCCCCGGTGTCGCCCTCGTGGGCCGAGCGGGACAGCCTCGGCAGCAGGGCGGCCATCAGGGAGACCGTGATGATGGCCTGCGGGAGGCCCCAGATGAGCTGGGCGTTGGCGTAGGCGGAGAAGCCCGTGCCGTCCATGCCGGAGTGCTTGACCGCCGCGGTGCCGAGCTGGGTCACGACGATCGCGCCCGCCTGGTTGGCGAGGACGAAGAGCATCGTCCACTTGGCCAGCTTGGCGGCCTTGCCGAGGCCCTGGCCCTTCCAGTCGAAGCGCAGACGCAGCTTGAAGCCGGTCTCGCGCAGGTAGGGGAACATCGCGAGCGACTGGACGACGAGCCCGAGCAGAACGCCGGCGCCGAGCAGGCGCACCCCGTCGTCGGGGATCGAGGTGACGCGCATCCCGGACTTCTCGGAGGTGCCGTACACCCACAGGAACATGCCGAGCGTCGCGATGATGACGATGTTGTTGAGGACCGGGGTCCACATCATCGCGCCGAACTTCCCGCGCGCGTTGAGGATCTGCCCCATCACGACGTGGATGCCCATGAAGAAGATCGAGGGCAGGAAGTAGCGGACGAAGGTGACGGCGACTTCGTTGGCGTCCGGGTCGCTGGCGACCGGCGTGGAGAGCGCGTGGACCAGCAGCGGCGCCGCCAGCCAGCCGAGCACGGTGAGGATGCCCAGCGCCACCATGACGAGCGTCAGGAGCCGGTTGGCGTACGCCTGGCCGCCGTCCGCGTCGTTCTTCTGGGCGCGCACGAGCTGCGGCACGAACACCGAGTTGAGGCCGCCGCCGACGGTGAGGATGTAGATCATCGTCGGCAGCTGGTAGGCGACCGTGAAGGTGTCGCCGAGGAGGCCGATGCCCAGGGCGGAGACGATCATTGCCGAGCGGACGAAGCCGGTGAGGCGGGACACCATCGTGCCCGCGGCCATCACCGCGCTCGACTTCAGCAGGCTGGCCGCGCGGCCGCCGGACTTCCCCGCGGGCGTCGCCGGTGCGGGCGTGGAGGGCTTGGCGGGCGCCGGGACGGCCGGAGGCGCCGATGGCTCCGGCTCTGTCGGCGGGCGTGCACTGTCGTACTGCGGGTCCTGGTAGTAGCCGCCCTGGTTGGGGTCCGGGTACTGACTGGGGTCCTGGTAGTAGCCGCCGGCCTGCTGCGCGGCGTACGGCGTGCCCTGCTGTGCGTACTGGGCGTGGTGCTGGTCGCCGTAGGCGGCGTCGTTCTGCGGGTACGCGTACGGCGCGCCCTGCTGATCGGGGTATGCGGCCCCGGGCTGCTGCTGGGCGGCGTATCCGGCGGCGTGCTGCTGGCCGTATTGGTCGTATTGGCCGTGCTGGTCGGCGTACCCGGCGCCCGGCTGCTGAGGGTCCGCGTAGGGCGCCTGGCCGGGCTGCTGCTGGTACGGGTACGCGCCGCCGCCCTGCTGGTCCTGGTACCCGGCGGCGGGCTGTCCCTGGTGGTCGGCGGCGTGCCGGCCTTGATGCCCGGCGCCCTGGGCGGGCTGCCCGCCCTGGTACTCCGAGGGCTGCTGGCCCTGGTACCCGCCGTGCTGCTGGCCTTCGTACCCGGATGCCTGCTGGGCGCGCGGGTCGGGGGCCTGCTGGTTGCCGTAGCCGCCCGCCCGCGGGTCCTGGTAGCCGGCCTGCTGGTCCCGGAAGAGGTGGGCGAAGGCGTCCGGCTGGTGCCGCTCCTCGCCGGCCTGGGTGACGAGGTCGTCCACGCCCACGTACTGCGTCGTGCGCGGGTCGTCGCCGTACGGGAGATGCCGGGTCGGGCCCTCCGGCTCCGGGGGCGGGGTCTGGGCCCAGACGCGGGGGTCCGGCTGGTACTGCGACGAGGGCGGCTGGGCGTAGAGCTGCTGCGGGTCGGGGTAGCTGCCGGGGGGCGGCGGGGGGTGCGCCGCGCGGTCGTAGAGCGCCTCGGCCACCGGATCCTGGGCCGAGAGGTCCTGAGCCCGGTAGGGGTCCTGGGCGTACGCGTCCTGGAGGTAGGCGTCCGGCGCGTGCTGCGGCGGCACCTGACCGTCCTCAGGGGTGCCGGGAGGCGGGCCCCCGGCCGCGCCGGAGCTGCCCGTGCCCTCGCCGCGCTCACCGTCGTACGGCGCGTTCATGGTTTACCCCACCTCATGGTCCCCGGGCCCACCGGCCACGACATCGCTCAACGGTCCACTCTCTCACCCGGGTGCGACGGCTCGGTGCTTTCGGGAGCGGTGTCCGGTGTCGGGTCACTCGGCTGCTCGGGATCGTCCGCGCCCGGGTCGGGGCCGGGGGCGGGGTCAGGGGCGGCGTCGGAGTCCTCGTCGGGGCCGCCGTCCGGGCCAGCCTCCGCCCGCTGGCGGGCCGCGCGCTTGCGCTGGGTGTACATGCGGAACCCGGCGAGGACGAGGAGCAGGACGCCGCCGCCGATGACCAGCATCACCGTGGAGGTGAACTCGGTGACGTTGACGTCGAAGCGGACCTCGGAGCCGTAGGGCTGCCCGTCCTCGGTGTAGAGCTGGGCGGAGACCGTGACGGGGCCGTTGGCGTTGGCCGTGGTGGTGAACTTCACGGACTGGGTGTGACCGCCGCCGGTGATCTTGACCGGCAGCTCCTCGTAGAGGCCGTCGCCGACCTTCAGGCGGGTGGGGTTGGTCGACGTCAGGCGCAGGACGAGGTGGTCGACGCCCTGGACCAGGTTGTTCTGCACCGTGACCGGGATGGTCGCGCTGCGACCCGAAAGCTTCACGTCGGACTTGTTGATCAACTTCACCTGTTCGGTGAGGCTGGTCAGATACCCCTGTACTCCCTTGCGGAAGGTCCCCGCCTCCGCCGGGCGGCCGCGCCACGACGTGGACATCTCGCGGTCCATCGCCCGGCCGAAGGGGGTGATGACGCGCTCCGGCGCGGAGAGGATCTCCTGGAAGCGGTCGAGCTTGCCCTGGGTGGCCTGGACCTCCAGGAACGCCGAGCGGGGCAGTTCCTGCCTGCGCAGGGACGCCGGGTAGGCGCCGACGGACGGGACCTGCGTGGTGGCGCCCGGGTCCGGCTTGGCCTTCGCGGCGGACGCCAGGTCCTGCGGCTGCGACCAGCGCTTGTCGTCGAGGGCGGTCAGCGCCTTGGCCATCGACTGGGCCTGGCTGGCGGTCGGCATGCGCTGCGGTGCGACCACGATGCTGCGCTGCTTGCCGGGATCCTGCAGCGTGACCATGAGGCTCTGGGCGAGGAACTCCTGGACGGCGAGCGTGGAGTTCTCGGCGCCCGTCATGTCGCCGCGGAAGGCGGTGGACAGGCGGGCGTCCGCGACCACCGCGGTCGTGCCGCCGCCGATGGGACGCGCCGCGCTGGGCGTGTACGGCAGCCCGCCCGTCTCGCGCAGGCTGTCGCTGCGGGCGATCACCGAGTGGGCGCCGGCCGAGGTGGCGACGTCGACGACCGACGGGTCGACGGCGCCCTCCGCGGGCCAGGCGAAGTCCGAGCTCGGCTTGACCATGAGGATGTCGTGCACGGCCTTGGCGCTGACTTCGGTGGCTTCCTTGAGGTGGCCGAGCGAGCCGGTGACGGACTTGCCGGTGTGGGCGAGCGAGGCGAGGTCGGGGTCGGCGAACGGCAACGCGACGACCTTCTTGCCCTTCACGGCCTTCTGGAGCTGGTTGAGCCACTGCTTCGCGACTGCCTGGTGCCTGCCCGGGACGGTCGTGCCGTCGGGGCCCTCGACGTCGTAGCTCGTCGTCATCGCCTCGACCGAGACCAGCAGGTCCGGATCCATGACCCAGGTGACGTCGAGCTGGCTGCCGAGCGTCAGGAGCTGCTGCAGGCGGCCGCCCGGCTGGAGCTCCTTGGCCAGGCTCTCGTCCTTGAAGAGCGGCGTCTGCTGCTCGTCCGAGCGCGTCCTCGCGGTGAGGTGCGTGGTGGAGACGAGCGGCCACAGGTAGGTGGTCTTGGTCTTCGTCGCGGCGGCCCCGTCCTGCCACGGCAGGAAGGTCCGCTCGATCCCGAGCACCTGGGGGAAGGGCTGGGCCGCGGTCTGGCCGGTGAGCGTGACGGCGAGCTGGTAGACGCCGTCCATGCCGAGGTCCAGGGCGCTCACGGGCACGGAGATGCTGAAGTCGTGCCGGACGCCAGGGGCGAGCCGGGAGATCTTCTGGACGTACTTTCCGCCGACCTCGCTGCCGTCGGCCCCCGGCTGGTACGCGGTGCGCTTCGCGGCGCTGTCGATCTCCGTACGGCCGCCGAGGGCGGTGCCCACGCGCAGGCCCACCTGGGCGTCGGTGACCGCCTGGCTGCCGTCGTTGGTGACCGTGCCCGACACGGTGACGGTGTCGCCCTCGCGCGGCGCGCTGGGCGTGAGCGCGTTCAGGGAGACATTCACGGTGCGGGAGCCGGTGGCGGCGGCTTTCGGGCGGGAGGCGGCCGTCTGCGCGCTCGTGGTGCCGGTGGCCGCACGCGTGGCGCTCGACGTGTTCGCCGTCACCTCTGGGGATGCCGTGTACGCGGACGCGCTCGCGGGCACGTGCAGCAGACCGGCCAGCAGGGGAGCCCCGGCCAGCAGTGTCGCTGTGCGCCGGAGCCACCGGCGGGCAGGTGAGGGGCTGGTCCCCGGGAAGTCTGCCGCCTCGGCCACGCGTTGCCCGTCCTCGTCGTCGTCAGGTGTGTCGGTGGTTGTCGTTCGCTGCGTCCACGCATGGTAACGAGGTGCGCGGGGGCTAAGTGCCGCGGACCGCTCCACAAGATCGCAACAACTGACTGCCGCGCCCGCGAGGGCCGTGGTGAGCGCCGTGAACGGCCCCGACCTACGCAGCGGAAATCCGGGCGGCCGCCCGCGGCCGGGGCACGTACCCTTTTCTGTTGTGCCGAACGCCAACGAAGACAATCCCCGTGCCCTGAGCCAGGCGCAGCACCGCGCCGTGAGCGAGCTGCTGCGCGTCTCCCCTGTCGCGGACGACCTCGCCCGCCGTTTCCAGGAGGCCGGGTTCTCGCTCGCCCTGGTCGGCGGATCGGTCCGGGACGCGCTCCTGGGCCGGCTCGGCAACGACCTGGACTTCACGACGGACGCCCGCCCCGAGGACGTACTGAAGATCGTCCGGCCGTGGGCGGACGCCGTGTGGGAGGTCGGGATCGCCTTCGGCACGGTGGGCTGCCAGAAGAACGCTCGTGTGGACGGCGCCGAGCAGTGCTTCCAGGTCGAGGTGACGACATATCGATCGGAGGCGTACGACAGGACCTCGCGCAAGCCCGAGGTGTCGTACGGCGACTCGATCGAGGATGACCTCGTCCGCCGCGACTTCACCGTGAACGCGATGGCCGTGGCGCTCCCGGAGAAGGACTTCATCGACCCGCACGGCGGCCTCGACGACCTGGCGGAGCGGGCCCTGCGGACGCCCGGCACCCCCGAGGAGTCCTTCTCGGACGACCCGCTGCGGATGATGCGCGCCGCCCGCTTCGCCGCGCAGCTCGACTTCGAGGTGGCCCCGGAGGTCGTCGCCGCGATGAAGGCGATGGCCGGGCGCATCGAGATCGTCTCCGCCGAGCGCGTCCGGGACGAGCTGAACAAGCTGATCCTGTCCCCGCACCCGGCCAAGGGTCTCGCGCTGCTCGTCGACACGGGCCTGGCCGACTACGTCCTGCCCGAGCTTCCGGCGCTGCGGCTTGAGCGCGACGAGCACCACCGGCACAAGGACGTCTACGACCACACTCTGATCGTCCTCGAGCAGGCGATGGCCCTGGAGACGGACGGCCCGGACCTGACGCTGCGGCTCGCCGCCCTGCTGCACGACATCGGCAAGCCGAAGACGCGTCGCTTCGAGAAGGACGGCCGGGTCTCCTTCCACCACCACGAAGTGGTCGGCGCGAAGATGACCAAGAAACGCATGACGGCCCTCAAGTACTCGAATGAGCTCATCAAGGACGTTTCACGCCTGGTCGAGCTGCACCTGCGCTTCCACGGATACGGCACGGGCGAGTGGACGGACTCGGCGGTACGCCGTTACGTGCGCGACGCGGGTCCCCTGCTCGACCGCCTGCACAAGCTGACCCGCTCCGACTGCACGACCCGCAACAAGCGCAAGGCCACCGCGCTCTCGCGCGCGTACGACGGCCTGGAGGAGCGCATCGCCCGCCTCCAGGAGCAGGAGGAGCTGGACTCCATCCGCCCCGACCTCGACGGCAACGAGATCATGCAGATCCTGGACGTGGGCTCCGGGCCGGTGATCGGCAAGGCGTACAAGTTCCTGCTTGAGCTGCGCCTGGAGAACGGACCGATGGAGCGGGACGCGGCGGTGGCGGCGCTCAAGGAGTGGTGGGCCGGAGAGCAGCCGGAGGGCTGAGGCGGAGGTTTGCGGAGCCCACCGCGCGGATTCGGGGAGCTGGCAACGCGAAGGGGCGCTGTGTTTCACGTGAAACACAGCGCCCCCTGGACGTACGCCGAGGGGCGATGTTTCACGTGAAACATCGCCCCTCGGTGCGTGCGGGATCGCTTACTTCAGCTTCTCCAAGCAGAGCGTGAAGTCGTCGCCGCCACCCGTCTCCCGGTACTGGGAGTACTTCCTGAGGTTGCAGGTTCCGCTGTCCTTCTTCTCCGCGACCTTGTACGCGGCCTTGGAGTCGCCGCAGTCCACGACCTTCAGGTCCGGGTCGGTGGCGCTCGTCGGGTTGCCGATGCTCATGCAGTCACCGACCGCGGCTGTGGACGGGGCGTCCTTGCTCGCGTACAGGGCGCCACCCACGATCAGGGCGACGACGACGGCCGCGCCGATGAATATGAACTTCTTCTTGCTCTTCTTGGGCGGAGTCATCGAGTCGGGGCCGCCCTGGTAGAAGGGCACACCCGGCTGCTGCGGAGCGCCCGGCTGGGGCGGGTACGGCGCGCCGCCGCCCTGGGGCTGGCCGTACGGCGCACCACCCTGCGGCTGACCGTAGGGCTGCTGGCCCTGGGCGAACGGGTTCTGGCCCTGGGGCGGCGGAGTGGACACGGGGATCCCCCTAGAAGAGAGCACAAGGCATGTGGGTTGGTTGCGCGGCGGCGCGAAATGACTCTCGTAAGTTATCCGGCCCTCGTGGCTGGAATGAAGCCAGACAAGGCTCTGTGGCACTGATGTGACACTTACTGGTCGTCAAACCTGGCCATAGCCACAGCAATCGCCGCGTAGATGACCGCCACCGTGACAACCAACGGGACCGATTTGCCGTCAGGGGGCAGCATCAGGGCCGCCACTCCTGCCGCGCCGACGAAGGCGACATTGAACAACACGTCGTACAGAGAGAAGATCCGGCCGCGGAAGCCGTCGTCCACGGCTGCTTGGACGACCGTGTCCGTGGCGATCTTCGCGCCCTGGGTGACCAGCCCCAGGACGAAGGCGGCGATGAGCATCGGTGCCGGCGCGAACGGCAGCCCCAAGGCGGGTTCGAGGACGGCCGCGGCCCCCGCGCAGACCATGAGCCAGCCGCGCGGACCGAATCGCCCGGCCGCCCACGGCGTCACCACGGCGGCCGCGAAGAACCCGGCACCGGATACCCCCACGGCGACCCCGAGCAGCGCGAGCCCGTCGTCCTCCGTCGACGCCCACGCGTACCGGCACAGCATGAGGACCATGACCGTGAGCGCGCCGAAGCAGAACCGCATCAACGTCATCGAGATCAGCGCGTGTGCGGCCGGCCGGCGCTCGGAGAGGTGGCGTACGCCCGCAAGGAGACCGCGTGCGGTCCCCGCGAGCGCCGTTCCCAGGCGCGGCTGCACCAACTCCGGCTCGGGCCCGAGCAGTTCCCGGGACATGCGCAGGGAGGCGAGCGCCGAGCACAGGTAGAGCGCGGCTCCCAGGAGAACGACCACGGCGTCCGAGTCCGCCGCCACGATGCGTACCGCGAAGGCGAGCCCGCCGCCCGCGGTGGCCGCGAGCGTTCCGGCGGTCGGGGAGAGGGAGTTGGCGATGACCAGCCGCTCGGCGTCCACGACGCGCGGCAGCGCCGCCGAGAGTCCGGCCAGGACGAAGCGGTTGACGGCGGTGACGCACAGCGCGGAGGCGTAGAAGAGCCAGTCCGGCGTCCCGCTGAGGATCAGCACGGCTGTCACGGAGGCGAGCGCGGCCCGCAGCACATTGCCGTAGAGGAGGACCTGGCGCCGCCGCCAGCGGTCGAGCAGGACGCCCGCGAACGGACCGACGAGGGAGTACGGCAGGAGCAGCACCGCCATGGCCGAGGCGATCGCGGCGGGGGAGGTCTCCTTCTCCGGTGAGAAGACGACGTACGCGGCGAGCGCCACCTGATAGACGCCGTCCGCGCCCTGGGACACAAGCCGTACGGCGAGCAGCCGCCGGAAGTCCCGCAGTCGCAGCAGAACGCGCAGGTCACCGACGACAGCCATGGGGCAC
Source organism: Streptomyces aurantiacus JA 4570 (assembly GCF_000414115.1). Lineage (GTDB taxonomy): Bacteria > Actinomycetota > Actinomycetes > Streptomycetales > Streptomycetaceae > Streptomyces > Streptomyces aurantiacus_A. The sequence continues at coordinate 80,423 of NZ_AOPZ01000412.1, read as the reverse complement.
AGCCTCACATACGAGCAGGGTCCCCGGGCACGTACGACCCGGGGACCCTCAACTGCCGAACGGAGCGGCCGACTCAGCGGCCGAGCCGATGGCCGGCTGGGCGGCGACTCAGCGCTCGACCTCGCCCTTGATGAACTTCTCGACGTTCTCGAAAGCCTCGTCGTCGAAGTACTGCACCGGCGGGGACTTCATGAAGTACGAGGACGCCGACAGGATCGGGCCGCCGATGCCGCGGTCCTTGGCGATCTTCGCGGCGCGCAGCGCGTCGATGATGACACCCGCGGAGTTCGGGGAGTCCCAGACCTCGAGCTTGTACTCCAGGTTCAGCGGGACGTCGCCGAAGGCGCGGCCCTCGAGGCGGACGTACGCCCACTTGCGGTCGTCGAGCCACGCGACGTAGTCCGACGGGCCGATGTGGACGTTCTTCTCGCCCAGCTCGCGGTCGGGGATCTGCGAGGTGACGGCCTGCGTCTTCGAGATCTTCTTGGACTCGAGGCGGTCGCGCTCGAGCATGTTCTTGAAGTCCATGTTGCCGCCGACGTTGAGCTGCATGGTGCGCTCAAGACGGACACCGCGGTCCTCGAACAGCTTCGCCATGACGCGGTGCGTGATGGTGGCGCCGACCTGGGACTTGATGTCGTCACCGACGATCGGCACGCCCGCCTCGGTGAACTTGTCCGCCCACTCCTTGGTGCCGGCGATGAAGACCGGGAGAGCGTTGACGAAGGCGACCTTGGCGTCGATGGCGCACTGGGCGTAGAACTTCGCCGCGTCCTCGGAACCGACCGGCAGGTAGCAGACCAGGACGTCGACCTGCTTGTCCTTGAGGATCTGGACGACGTCGACCGGGGCCTCGGCGGACTCCTCGATGGTCTCGCGGTAGTACTTGCCCAGGCCGTCGTGGGTGTGGCCGCGCTGGACGGTCACGCCGGTGTTCGGCACGTCGCAGATCTTGATGGTGTTGTTCTCGCTGGCGCCGATGGCGTCCGCGAGGTCGAGGCCCACCTTCTTCGCGTCGACGTCGAAGGCGGCGACGAACTCGACGTCACCGACGTGGTAGTCGCCGAACTGGACGTGCATCAGGCCCGGGACCTTGGTGTCCGGGTCGGCGTCCTTGTAGTACTCGACGCCCTGGACCAGCGAGGCGGCGCAGTTGCCCACGCCGACGATGGCTACGCGAACCGAACCCATTCCGGTTGCTCCCTGTGTGATCTCGGTATTCCGGATGAGACCCCGCGGAGTGCGGGGCCTCACTTGGTGGTGTCGTCGGACGCATCCGGCGGCGGGGTGCTGCCCCGCCGCCGGGGCAGGACGCCCGACTCCCCAGATGTGCTGTTCTGCTGAGCGGAGCCTTCGGGGGCGGACCGTTGCTGGTCGCGTCCCGCGCGCTCGCTCTCGATGAGCTCGTTCAGCCAGCGCACTTCGCGCTCCACGGACTCCATCCCGTGCCGCTGCAGCTCAAGCGTGTAGTCGTCGAGGCGCTCCCGGGTGCGGGCCAGGGAAGCGCGCATCTTCTCGAGGCGCTCCTCCAGGCGGCTGCGGCGGCCCTCGAGCACCCGCATCCGCACGTCCCGCGAGGTCTGCCCGAAGAAGGCGAAGCGGGCGGCGAAGTGCTCGTCCTCGTACGCATCGGGGCCGGTCTGCGAGAGCAGTTCCTCGAAGTGTTCCTTACCTTCCGCCGTCAGCCGATAGACGATCTTGGCGCGGCGTCCCGCCAGGGGAGCCGTCAGGGCCTCTCCGGTGGCGGCGCCCGATTCCTCGATCAACCAGCCGTTCGCGACCAGCGTCTTGAGGCACGGGTAGAGCGACCCGTAGCTGAAGGCGCGGAACACACCCAGTGAGGTGTTGAGCCGCTTGCGCAGCTCATAGCCGTGCATCGGGGACTCGCGGAGCAGACCGAGCACGGCGAACTCGAGGATGCCGGAGCGTCTGCTCATCGTCGCCTCCTGTCTGTCCCGATCTGTCGGCCGCGGCCCTTTATGCCGAGCTGATGTATCGGCTCGATACATCACGACGATAGAACGAGGTCACGCCTGGGACAAGAGGGGGCACGGTGAACGGCATCACATCACCGATTCGTAGGAAGTAACTTGCCTGTTTTGGGGTGAACTTCAGCTCTAAGAGGGTTTTGACGGTGCGTAGTCTGTGCGCCATGCATACCGCCGGGAACCAAGTGACGCGAGGTGGCGTCGTCGTCCCCGGTGCAGTGCGGACGAGTGCCGGAACGGGCCCGTCCGCATATCGGGGGGACCGGAAACCAGCCGCCGTTTCCAGGCGCGGAGATCCGCGCCTGCCCGAGGAGTAGTCGTTCGATGAGCGAGCACCGTCGCAAACCGCCGCAGCCGCAGGGCGGCGGACGCGCCGCGGCCAGGCGTGGCGCATCCGGCGCGCCGTCGGGACGTCGCGCAGCACCGCGTGGCGCCAATGGATCGCCGCCGGCGCCTCCGTCGCACGCGCCCGGCGCTGCCGAGGGCGAGGAGCGACCCTATGGCGGCCGTGCCGAGGCCCGGCGCGCCGCCCGCAACGGCTCCGTCGGTGGCGGCGGTGGTGGTGGCCGTCGCCGGGCGGTGGAGAGCGGCGCACGGGGACGCGGCAGAGGGCGTGGCAACGAGCCCGTCAAGAAGCGCTTCATCGACTACCCGCGCGCGGGCAAGCACGGGCCGAAGCGGTGGATCCCGTCGTGGCGTCTCATCACCGGCCTGTTCATCGGGTTCCTCGGGAGTCTGATGGCGGTCGCCGGTATCGCGTACGCCCTGGTGGAGGTGCCGGAGGTCGCGAAGGCGGCCAGGGCCCAGAACAACGTCTACTACTGGGCCGACGGCTCGCAGATGGTCGCGACCGGTGGTGAGACCAACCGGCAGATCATCAAGTACGCCGACATCCCGAAGGCGATGCGCAACGCCGTCATCTCGGCGGAGAACAAGACCTTCAACAAGGACAAGGGCGTCGACCCGATGGGTATCGCCCGCGCTTTCGTCAACATGGCGAAGGGCGGTCAGACCCAGGGCGGGTCGACCATCACGCAGCAGTACGTGAAGAACGCCCGCCTCGACGACCAGTCGCAGACGTTCACCCGTAAGTTCAAGGAACTGTTCATCTCCATAAAGGTCGGCCGGGAGGTGAGCAAGGAAGACATCATGGCGGGCTACCTGAACACCGCCTACTACGGCCGCAACGCGTACGGCATCCAGGCCGCCGCGCGTGCCTACTTCGGCAAGGACGCGGAGAAACTGGACCCGAGCGAGTGCGCTCTCCTCGCGACGGTCCTGAAGGGCGCCACGTACTACGACCCGGCCGGCTACCCCGAGATCGACTCCGCGGCCAGCCCCAAGGCCAACCGGGCGCGGGCCGAGAAGCGCTGGAGGTGGATCCTCGACGAGGAAGTCAAGGACGGCCGTCTGAGCGCCGAGACCCGCGCCAAGTACACCAAGTTCCCGAAGCTGGAGAGCCCGCGCTCCAACGTCAAGCTGAGCGGCCAGATCGGCTACCTGGTGTCGCTCGCCAAGGCGTACGTCATCAACAACACGGACATCACCGCGGGTCAGCTCGAACGGGGCGGCTACGAGATCCACACGACCTTCGACAAGAGGAAGGTCACGCAGCTCGAAGACGCGGTGGAGAAGGTCCGCAAGGCCAAGATCAAGCCCAAGCTGCGGCCGGACAAGGACACGCACGTCCAGTTCGGTGGTGCCTCCGTCAACCCGAAGACCGGGGCGATCGAGGCCATCTACGGCGGTGAGGACGCGACGAAGCACTTCACCAACAACGCGGACACCACCGGTGCCCAGGTCGGCTCGACGTACAAGCCCTTCGTGCTGGCGGCGGCCTTCAAGAACGGCATCCGCTCCAAGACGGGCGGCGAGGTCCAGCCTGACGGCCAGCGCACCGTGATCAACCCGAAGAGCCTGTACAGCGGCAAGAACAAGCTCAAGATCGAGAACTACGACGGCACGGTCTGGCAGGACAAGAACGGCAAGGAGTGGTTGCAGACCAACGACGGCAACCAGTCGTACAACCCGCCGACCTACAAGATCGACCTGCGTGAGGCGATGCGCGAGTCGGTCAACTCGGCCTACGTCCAGCTCGGCATGGACGTAGGACTCGACAAGGTGAAGCGGGCGGCGATGGACGCCGGCCTCAAGGACGACAAGTCCATGGCGGGCGCCACCTACCCGTCCTTCTCCCTGGGCACCTCGTCGCCGAGCGCGATCCGTATGGCCGGTGCGTACGCGACCTTCGCCGCCAGCGGCAAGCAGCGTGACCCGTACTCGGTCAAGGAGATCGAGAAGGAGGGCGAGACGGTCTACACCAAGGAGGTCCTGACCAAGAGCCCCTTCTCCCCCACGGTGGCGGACAACGTCACCGACGTCCTGCGGACCGTCGTCGACAAGGGCACCGGAAGCTCCGCGCAGCTCCCCGGCCGCCAGGTGGCGGGCAAGACCGGTACGACCGACGGCAACAAATCCGCCTGGTTCGTCGGCTACACCCCGCAGCTGTCGACGGCGATCAGCATGTACCGGCTCGACGACGACGAGAACAACACCAAGCGCGAGTTCTTGGAGATGTTCGGCACGGGTGGCGAGAAGAAGATCCACGGAGCCTCGTTCCCCGCGCGGATCTGGCAGGACTACATGGCGGAGGCGCTCCAAGGGAAGCCCGCTCTGAAGTTCCCGCTGCCGCAGCCGATCGGCGAGGTCGTCGGAGACGCCCCGCCGCCCTCCCCGACGCCGAGCAAGGAGCCCGAGCCGAGCGACTCCCCGTCGCCGACGCCGTCCGAGACCGAGTCCTCCCCGTCGCCGTCGCCGTCGGAGACCCCGGACCCGACCGAGACGTGCAATGTCTGGGACCCGAGGTGCGAAGACAACGGTGGCGCGGCGGACGGTGGAGCCGAGGACGGTGGTGCCAACGGTGATCCCGGTGGTGAGTCGCCACCACCCACTGGGGAGCCGAACGGCGGCAATGGCAACGGCGGCAGCAACGGCAACGACAACGGCGGAGGGCTCTTCGCCGGTCCGACCGGCTGAGCCGCGCTCCGCTCGTCGTTTCACGTGAAACGGCGTGTTTCACGTGAAACAAGGCCGCCGCACCGAGCGAGGGTGCGGCGGCCTCGCCGTGTCCTCAGGTTCTCGGGCACGTCCTCGGGAGTTCTTAGACCCGTACGGCAGGATGTGCGCCATGCCCAGCGCAGAGAAGATGCCCCCCACACGCGCGCATCAGTCCCCAACCGAAGAGGCGCCGCAGCCTGTGTTCCCCACGAAACAGGACGAGGTCGCCGCATCCGGCAGTGAGCTGATCGGCGGGCCGATCGGCCGCAGAGCCCTGCTGGCGACGACCCGGCTGACTCCCGTGCGCGTCATCGCCCTGGTCACCATCGGAATGTTCGCACTCGGCATGGTGCAGAAGGCGCCCTGCTACAACGGCGCCTGGTTCGTCGGAGCGAGCTCGCAGTACACACACGCCTGCTACTCCGACATCCCCCACCTGTACCAGGGGCGCGGCTTCGCCGACGGGCTTGTGCCGTACTTCGACAGGCTGCCCGACAACGTGGGCATGGAGTACCTCGAGTATCCGGTGCTGACTGGCCTGTTCATGCAGGTGGCCGCGTGGCTGACGCCGGACGGCGGGAGCATCCAGCACCAGGAGAAGTTCTACTGGATGGTCAATGCCGGGATGCTGATGGTCTGTGCCGTCGTCATCGCGGTCTGCGTGGCCCGCATCCACCGGCGCCGCCCCTGGGACGCCCTGCTCGTCGCCCTGGCCCCGGCCTTCGCGCTGACGGCCACCATCAACTGGGACCTGTTCGCGGTGGCCCTCACGGCCATGGCGATGCTGATGTGGTCGCGTGAGCGGCCGTTCGCCGCGGGCATCCTCATCGGCCTCGCTGCCGCCGCGAAGCTCTACCCGGCGTTGCTCCTCGGGCCGCTGCTCGTACTGTGCTGGCGGGCGGGGCGCTGGCGGGCCTTCTGGATGACCGCCACGAGCGCGCTGGGTGCTTGGCTGGTGGTGAATGTGCCGGTGATGGTCAGCCACGACGAGGCGGGCTTCCACATCCGGGAGGGATGGGCGAAGTTCTATACGTTCAGCCAGGAGCGCGGCGTCGACTTCGGCTCGTTCTGGCTGATCCTCTCCCAGCGCATGGACGACCCGCTGTCCACGGACACGGTGAACACGCTCGCGACCGCGCTGATGTTGCTCTGCTGCCTGGGGGTGGCCGCGCTCGGCCTCACCGCGCCGCGCCGCCCGCGATTCGCACAGTTGGCCTTCCTGGTGGTCGCCGCCTTCGTCCTCACCAACAAGGTCTACTCACCGCAGTACGTGCTGTGGCTGATTCCGCTCGCCGCGCTGGCCCGGCCGCGCTGGCGGGACTTCCTCATCTGGCAGGCGTGCGAGGTCGCGTACTTCCTGGGGATCTGGATGTACCTCGCGTTCACGACGAGCGGGGACGCGCACAAGGGGCTGCCCACCGAGGGCTATCAACTGGTCATCGCCGTGCACCTGTTGGGGACGCTGTACCTGTGCGCCGTGGTCGTACGCGACATCCTCATGCCGGAGCGGGACGTGGTGCGACGGACCGGGGAGGACGACCCCTCCGGCGGGGTCCTGGACGGCGCGTCGGACGCGTTCGTGCTCGGCCCGGCCGCGCATCCGCCGCGGCGAGCCGTGCAGGACGGGTCCGGCACGTACGTGACGTGGGGGACGGCGAGCGACGGTTCACTCTGAGCGAACACCCCCGACCTGGGGGGCAAGCCGAAGGGCCGGTACGCGCACGTGGTGCGTACCGGCCCTTCGGCTTATGACGGTGCTATCGCCTACAGGCGTACGACTCGTACGCCTCCGCAGGGCTCGGCTCAGCGGTCGACGATGCGGTCGAACTGCGTGGTCGTGTGCCGCAGATGGGCCACCAGTTCCTCGCCCACCTTCGGCTCGGGCGCGTCCGACGGTACGAAGAGCAGCGAGACCTGCATGTGCGGCGGCTCGGCGAACCAGCGCTGCTTGCCGCCCCAGACGAACGGCGACAGATTGCGGTTGACGGTCGCGAGGCCCGCGCGGGCCACGCCCTTCGCCCGCGGCATCATGCCGTGCAGCGCCTTCGGTGCCTCCAGGCCGACCCCGTGCGAGGTGCCGCCCGCGACGACGACCAGCCAGCCGTCGGACGCGGTCTTCTGCTGGCGGTAGCCGAAGCGGTCACCCTTCGCGACCTGCGTGACGTCCAGGATGGCGCCCCGGTACTCGGTCGCGTGGTGGTCGCCCAGCCAGAGCTGCGTACCGATCCGCGCGCGGAAGCGGGTCTGCGGGAACTGCTGCTGGAGGCGGACGAGTTCGCCGGCCTTCAGATGGCTGACGAACATCGTGTGCAGGGGCAGGCGGGCCGCGCGCAGCCGGTCCATCCAGCCGATGACCTCCTCGACGGCGTCCGAGCCGTCGGTGCGGTCCAGGGGCAGGTGGATCGCGAAGCCTTCGAGGCGTACGTCCTCGATGGCGGCGTGCAGATGGGGCAGGTCCTGCTCGCTGATGCCGTGCCGCTTCATCGAGGACATGACCTCGATGACGACGCGGGCGCCCACGAGACCGTGCACGCCGTCGAGCGACGACACGGAGCGGATGACGCGGTCGGGCAGCGGCACGGGCTCTTCGCCTCGCCGGAACGGAGTCAGGACCAGCAGATCACCGCTGAACCAGTCCTTGATCCGGGCGGCTTCGTAGGTCGTGCCGACGGCGAGCACGTCGGAGCCGAAGCGCGTGGCCTCCTCCGCGAGCCGCTCATGACCGAAGCCGTAGCCGTTGCCCTTGCAGACCGGGACGATGCCCGGGAACTGCTCCAGCATGTGCTTCTGATGTGCCCGCCAGCGCGCGGTGTCGACATAGAGCGTGAGCGCCATGGCTGGATCCCGGAACCTTTCTGGTGTCTGCGGTGTGACAGAGGTGTGGCAGGAGATGCGGACGGAAAGCCGCGGCGGATCAGCGGCGCGACATGTAGATGTCGAGGGCCTTGTGCAGCAGCTTGTTCAGCGGGAAGTCCCACTCACCGACGTACTCCACGGCCTCGCCGCCGGTGCCGACCTTGAACTGGATCAGGCCGAAGAGGTGGTCCGTCTCGTCGAGCGAGTCGGAGATGCCCCGCAGGTCGTAGACGGACGCACCCAGCGCGTAGGCGTCGCGCAGCATCCGCCACTGCATGGCGTTCGAGGGCCGGACCTCACGGCCGATGTTGTCGGACGCGCCGTAGGAGTACCAGACGTGCCCCCCGACGACGAGCATCGTCGCCGCCGAAAGGTTCACGCCGTTGTGCCGCGCGAAGTACAGCCGCATGCGGTTGGGGTCCTCGGAGTTGAGGGCCCGCCACTGCTGCTCGAAGTAACTCAGCGGCCGGGGCCGGAACTTGTCACGGATCGCCGTGATCTCGTACAGCCGCTGCCACTCGGGCAGGTCCTGGTAACCGCCCTGGACGACCTCGACACCGGCCTTCTCGGCCTTCTTGATGTTGCGGCGCCAGAGCTGGTTGAAGTTCTTGAGCACGTCGTCCAGGGCGCGGTTGGCCAGCGGCACCTGGAACACATAGCGGGGCTGCACGTCGCCGAAGCCGGCGCCGCCGTCCTCGCCCTGCTGCCAGCCCATGCGGCGCAGCTTGTCCGACACCTCGAAGGCGCGCGGCTCGATGGTCGTGGCCTCCACGTCGCGCAGCCGCTTCACGTCCGGGTTCTGGATGCCGGCCTTGATCGCGGCCGCGTTCCAGCGGCGGATGACGACCGGCGGGCCCATCTTCACGGAGAAGGCGCCCTGCTTCTTCAGGTGCGCCAGCATCGGCTGGAGCCACTCGTCCAGGTTCGGGGCGTACCAGTTGATGACCGGACCCTCGGGCAGATACGCGAGATAGCGCTTGACCTTCGGCAACTGGCGGTAGAGCACCAGGCCCGCGCCCACCAGCTGGCCGGTCCTGTCGTCGAACCAGCCCAGGTTCTCCGAGCGCCATTCGCTCTTCACGTCTGCCCATGCCGGGACCTGGCAATGACTCGCCGACGGCAGGCTCTGGATGTACGCCAGATGTTGCTCTCGGCTGATGGTCCTCAGGGTCAGGCTCATTCGCGGCGCTCCTCGGGCTGGTGTGTCCCCATGGGTTCAGGGGCTCCGGCTCTCGCGCCGAAGCCTACTGCGCCCTGCGAGCGCCCCGTCTGGGCGTATCGGACCTTCACCCCCGGCCGGGCTCTGACCAGGGGTGGTGGTGGCCCCTCAGCGGCAGGTCCGCCGGGGGGTCACCAGAGTCCGCCGAAGAGTCCGCCGTGGGCCATGCCCAGGAAGAAACCGACCGCCGAGGCGCCGAGCCCGAGGATCAGGAAGAAGCGCTCGCGGGTCGTCACCGAGATGAACTGGCCGTACGCCCCCGTGAAGATCCCGACGAGGCCGGTCCAGGAACTGAGCAGGTGCAGGTTGTGGAACATCGCCGTCACGAAGGCGATGGCTCCTAGCACCAGCGTCACGCCGAGCAGCGTGTCCTGGAGCGGATGGGGTTTGCCGTCGGTGGCCAAGAGGGAGCCGGCGGTGTCGCGTCGCATTGCCTGTGCCATGGAGGCACCTCCTGCGGAAGACGGCGCATCGTAGCGCCATACACACCCGATGTGTACAGATTCTGCCCGCCCCCCGCCGGATTTCAACCGGAAGCCTCGGTGCGGGTACTCTGTACCGTCTGCACCGGTGTCTGCCCAGGCCACAGCAAGAGCCCCCGCTCGCGGGAGCCGATTGTCAGTGGCGGCCGATACCGTTGCGTACGCATCACGACCCTCCTGCCACGGAACGACCGTGGCCGCTGAGTCCAAAGGAGGTGGGTTCCACATGCGTCACTACGAGGTGATGGTCATCCTCGACCCCGATCTCGAGGAGCGCGCTGTCTCCCCGCTGATCGAGAACTTCCTCTCCGTCGTCCGTGAGGGCAACGGAAAGGTCGAGAAGGTCGACACCTGGGGCCGTCGTCGTCTCTCGTACGAGATCAAGAAGAAGCCCGAGGGCATCTACTCGGTCATCGACCTGCAGGCCGAGCCTGCGGTCGTCAAGGAGCTCGACCGCCAGATGAACCTGAACGAGTCGGTCCTCCGGACCAAGGTCCTCCGCCCCGAGATGCACTGAGCCGTCCGGCTCAGTCCCGTTGAGCCTGGTGCTCGACGGCACTCGGGATCCGAGTAGCAGCAAAGCAGCCAGCAGCAAACCCGCCGAGAGGTTCCCCCAATGGCAGGCGAGACCGTCATCACGGTCGTCGGCAATCTTGTCGACGACCCCGAGCTGCGCTTCACCCCGTCCGGTGCGGCGGTCGCGAAGTTCCGTGTCGCGTCCACTCCCCGCACCTTCGACCGGCAGACCAATGAGTGGAAGGACGGCGAGAGCCTGTTCCTCACCTGCTCGGTCTGGCGGCAGGCGGCGGAGAACGTCGCCGAGTCGCTCCAGCGAGGCATGCGCGTCATCGTGCAGGGCCGGCTGAAGCAGCGGTCCTACGAGGACCGTGAGGGCATCAAGCGCACGGTCTACGAGCTGGACGTCGAGGAAGTCGGCGCCAGCCTGAAGAACGCCACGGCCAAGGTCACCAAGACCACCGGTCGCGGCGGCCAGGGCGGGTACGGCGGCGGTGGCGGCCAGCAGGGCGGCGGCTGGGGCGGCGGCTCCGGCGGCGGTCAGCAGCAGGGCGGCGGCGGTGCTCCCGCCGACGACCCCTGGGCGACCGGTGCGCCGGCCGGCGGCGGCCAGCAGCAGCAGGGCGGCGGCGGTGGCGGCTGGGGCGGAAGCTCCGGCGGATCCGGCGGCGGCTACTCGGACGAGCCCCCCTTCTGAGCCTCGGGCCGAAGGCCCAGGGCGAGAAGGCGGGTCGTACCCAAACTTCTTGATCACACAGGAGAAACACCATGGCGAAGCCGCCTGTGCGCAAGCCTAAGAAGAAGGTCTGCGCTTTCTGCAAGGACAAGGTCACGTACGTGGACTACAAGGACACGAACATGCTGCGGAAGTTCATTTCCGACCGCGGCAAGATCCGTGCCCGCCGCGTGACCGGCAACTGCACGCAGCACCAGCGTGACGTCGCCACGGCCGTGAAGAACAGCCGTGAGATGGCGCTGCTGCCCTACACGTCCACCGCGCGATAAGGGAAGGGTGACCGACACATGAAGATCATCCTCACCCACGAGGTCTCCGGCCTCGGCGCCGCCGGCGAGGTCGTAGACGTCAAGGACGGCTACGCCCGCAACTACCTGATCCCGCGGAAGTTCGCTATCCGCTGGACCAAGGGTGGCGAGAAGGACGTCGAGCAGATCCGTCGTGCTCGCAAGATCCACGAGATCGCGACCATCGAGCAGGCCAACGAGATCAAGGCCCGGCTCGAGGCCGTCAAGGTCCGTCTGGCCGTCCGCTCCGGCGACGCCGGTCGTCTCTTCGGCTCCGTCACCCCGGCCGACGTCGCTTCGGCGATCGAGTCCGCCGGTGGCCCGAAGATCGACAAGCGTCGTGTCGAGCTGGGCGCGCCGATCAAGACGCTGGGCGCCCACGCGACGTCCGTGCGTCTGCACCCCGAGGTGGCCGCCAAGGTCAACGTCGAGGTCGTCTCTGCCTGAGCGGCAGCGTTGCGCTCGCAGGACTGAGTGAAGGGGCCGCACCTACGGGTGCGGCCCCTTTGCCGTGTAGCCGGGCGCTCGGACTTGGTCGATGTGCCGTGTTTCACGTGAAACATGGCGTGGGGCGGTTGCTCAGCTCCAGCCCGGAACGTCAGCGCGTAGCGCCCGTGACGACCCACCGGCCCGAGCGGGACCGCAACCACAGGGTGAGCGCGCGCACGGTCATCATGAGGGTCATCGCCGCCCACAGGGCGGTCAGGCCGCCACCGAGGGTGGGGACGAGGAGCGCCGCGGGAGCGAACACCGCGAGCGTGGCGAGCATGGCCCAGGCCAGGTAGGGCCCGTCCCCTGCGCCCATCAGGACGCCATCGAGGACGTAGACGATGCCGCAGATGGGCTGGGCGAGGGCTATCACCATGAGTGCGGGCAGCGCCGTGTCCTGAACGGCGGCGTCGCCGGAGAACAGCGGAACGAACACGGGCCGGGCCGCGACCACCAGCAGGCCCAGAGCGGCGCCCGAGACGAAGCCCCACTGGATCATGCGGCGGCAGACATTGCGAGCGCCTTGTGGATCGTCGGCGCCCAGGTACCGGGCGATGATGGCCTGCCCGGCTATCGCGATGGCATCGAGGGCGAAGGAGAGCAGGTTCCACAGAGACAGGACGATCTGGTGGGCGGCCACCTCGGCGTCGCCCAGGCGGGCGGCCACGGCTGTCGCGATCAGCGCGATCGCCCGGAGCGCCAGTGTGCGGGCCAGAAGCGGAACGCCGGCCTGGGCGCAGGCCCTGATACCGGCGGCGTCGGGGCGCAGGGAGGCGCCGTGGCGTCTGGCGCCGCGGACGACGACGTAGAGGTAGACGGCGGCCATGCCCCACTGGGCCAGCACGGTGCCCCAGGCGGAACCTGCGATGCCGAGGCCCGCTCCGTACACGAGGAGTACGTTCAGCGCGCCGTTGGCGACGAAGCCGCCGACGGCTACGTACAGGGGAGTCTTGGTGTCCTGTAGGCCGCGCAGCACACCGGTGGCGGCGAGCACGACGAGCATCGCCGGTATGCCGAGTATGGATATGCGCAGGTAGGTGACCGCGTACGGGGTCGCCGCCTCGGAGGCTCCGAAGAGATCGACGAGTGCGGGCGCGGTGGGCAGGGCTAGGGCGATGACGCCCGCGCCGAGGAGCAGGGCGAGCCAGATGCCGTCCATGCCCTGGCGGATGGCGGCCTGGAGGTCTCCGGCGCCGACCCGGCGGGCGACGGCCGCCGTGGTGGCGTACGCGAGGAAGACGAAGACGCTGACGGCCGTCGTCAGGAGGGCCGAGGCGATACCGAGACCGGCGAGCTGGGCGGTGCCGAGGTGGCCGACGATGGCGCTGTCGGCCATGAGGAAGAGGGGCTCGGCCACGAGTGCGCCGAAGGCGGGAACGGCGAGGGCGACGATCTCTCGGTCGTGCTGTCGCCGGGCGGCCTTGGGCGCCGCGGGAGCCTGTGTCATGAGCACCAATCTAATCTTCCACAGGTAAGAGATGCAATCGCCTTAGGACCCTTACTTGGGTCGGGTGTGCGCATCGGGCCGGGCGTGCTTCGCCAAGATCTTGGGCCGACTGGGGAAGTTTTTCTTCTGCACAGCCGGTGGACGGGAAATGTGCAGGTCAGATGGGGTGTGAAAAGTGGGCTGAGGGCTTGTTCACAGGGCTGTCCACCGAGCCGTGCACAGGTTTCGCGGGGTTCTCCACAGCATCGCGCCCGTCATCCACACCGCCTGTGGATAACCAGATTGGCTGACGGTGGCCGCGGGCCTACCGTGGACCGGCGCCCGCCTCGTCCTGCCACCGTGGAAACCCCGCAAATCCGACGCGTCAGAAGCGGAGTTGGGCCCCCTTATTTGTCAGTGTCGTGCCGTAAGAAAGAGGGGCACGGCGAGGTCCGCGCGGCGGACGGGAGGAGGTGGCCCGGTGAGCATTTCCGAGCCCTTGGACGACCCGTGGGCCGACAGCGGTCCAGGGGACCGTCTGCCTGTCTCCCGCCCGCGCCGCGACGGCGGCCGGGGCCGCGAGGAGCAGCACGACCGGGGACGGGAGAGCTCCTGGGACGGCGGCGGGACCTCGTTCGAGCGTGTTCCGCCGCAGGATCTCGACGCGGAGCAGTCCGTGCTCGGCGGCATGCTGCTCTCCAAGGACGCCATCGCGGACGTCGTGGAGGTGCTCAAGGGCCATGACTTCTACCGCCCGGCGCACGAGACGATCTTCATCGCGATCCTCGACCTGTACGCGAAGGGCGAGCCGGCCGACCCCATCACCGTCGCCGCCGAGCTCACCAAGCGCGGTGAGATCACCAAGGTCGGCGGCGCCTCGTATCTGCACTCGCTCGTCCAGACGGTCCCGACGGCGGCGAACGCCGAGTACTACGCGGAGATCGTCCACGAGCGCGCCGTCCTGCGTCGCCTGGTCGAGGCCGGCACGCGCATCACACAGATGGGATACGCGGCCGACGGCGACGTCGACGAGATCGTCAACAGCGCCCAGGCCGAGATCTACGCCGTCACCGAGCAGCGCACCAGCGAGGACTATCTGCCGCTGGGCGACATCATGGAGGGCGCGCTCGACGAGATCGAGGCGATCGGCTCACGCAGCGGTGAGATGACGGGCGTGCCGACGGGCTTCACCGACTTCGACTCGCTCACCAACGGCCTGCACCCCGGCCAGATGGTCGTCATCGCGGCCCGCCCCGCCATGGGTAAGTCCACCTTGGCGCTCGACTTCGCGCGCGCCGCCTCCATCAAGCACAACCTGCCCAGCGTGATCTTCTCCCTGGAAATGGGGCGCAACGAGATCGCGATGCGTCTGCTCTCCGCCGAGGCACGTGTGGCGCTGCATCACATGCGCTCGGGCACGATGACGGACGAGGACTGGACGCGGCTCGCCCGCAGGATGCCCGAGGTCTCCGCGGCCCCGCTCTACATCGACGACTCCCCGAACCTGTCGATGATGGAGATCCGCGCGAAGTGCCGACGGCTCAAGCAGCGCAGCGACATCAAGCTCGTGATCATCGACTATCTGCAGCTCATGCAGTCCGGTGGTTCGAAGCGCGCCGAGAGCCGTCAGCAGGAAGTCTCGGACATGTCGCGAAACCTGAAGCTGCTCGCCAAGGAGCTTGAAGTCCCGGTCATCGCGCTCTCGCAGCTCAACCGTGGCCCCGAGCAGCGCACGGACAAGAAGCCCCAGGTCTCCGACCTGCGTGAGTCCGGCTCCATCGAGCAGGACGCGGACATGGTGATCCTGCTGCACCGCGAGGACGCGTACGAGAAGGAGTCACCGCGCGCCGGCGAAGCGGACATCATCGTGGGCAAGCACCGTAACGGCCCGACGGCCACGATCACCGTCGCGTTCCAGGGCCACTACTCACGCTTCGTGGACATGGCGCAGACGTAGTCCAACTGCCTGCTGCTGGTGCCGGTTCAGTCGGCACCAGCAGCGGAGGCGGCGGGGTCGCGTCACGCGACGGCTGTTCCGTCGAGCTCGATCATCTGGCCGGGGATCGCCAGCCGCGTCACCCCGAGCATCGTGGTGGTCGGCGCCACCCTGGCCGCGCCCAACCGCCCCGCCAGCACGCCGTAGTGCTGGAACAGCAGATCGACGTCCGTCGTGTAGACGTTGAGCCGGACGAGGTTCGCGAGCGACATGTCGGCCTCGCCGAGCACAGCCTCCAGGTTGTCGACGCACAGCGCCAACTGCGCCGCCATGTCACCGTCGTGCTGGGGCTTGCCGTCGTCGCTCATCGCGGTCTGTCCAGAGATGTACAGGGTCCGGGTGTGCCCGGAGACGACCTCGCCCTGGTTGAATCCCATCTCCACCGACCAGGACACCGGGTTGACCGCGGTTCTTTCCACTGCCACGTCCGCTCCATTCGATTCATTGGCGGTACGCGCGTCCGTTCACGGGGAGCGCGTACGTCCATCGGCTCGGTAGCCGTCGGCTCGACGCCGTGTGGACGAGCCTCGCAACGAATCACGACATCCTTAGTCATGTATCTCGATAGAGTTCTCGCATGCGCGCCGACCGGTTGGTCTCGCTGGTGCTGCTGCTGCGTCAGCGCGGTCGTCTGACCGCGGACACGCTGGCCCACGAGCTTGAGGTATCCACCCGCACCGTGCTGCGCGACATCGAGGCGCTGTCCGCGGCCGGCGTCCCGGTCTACGCCGAACGCGGCCGGTACGGCGGTTTCGTGTTGTCGCCCGGTTTCCGGACCGAGCTCACCGGTCTGAACCACGACGAGGCCCTTGCCTTGCTGGCCGCCGGATCGGGGCGTGGCGAGCAGGTGTTCGGCCTCGGCTCGGCGCTCGCCTCGGCCATGCGGAAAGTGGTCGACGCGCTGCCCGAAAGCCACCGGGCCACCGCGAGCGACGCGGCCCAGCGATTTCTCGTCGACCCTGAGGCCGACCTGCTCTCACGTCGGCTGGTCGCTGAGGAGGTACCCGACACCACCATGATCGAGGTCCGGCGGGCGGTGCTCGCCGGGCACAAGCTGCGCATCCGCTACGAGGCCACCGGCCAGGCACCACAGTGGCGCACGGTGGACCCGATCGGCCTGGTCACCGTCCGAGACAAGGGCTACTTGCTGGCCACCAGAGCCGGTGCGGACCGTACCTACCGGCTGTCGCGGGTGTTGGCCGCCGAGGAACTCCCCGAGGCGGCAGAGCGACCCAACCGGGTCGACCTGGACCGGATCTGGCGGGAACGCTCCGCGCAGTTTCTCTCCGGCGGTGACCACATCACCGTGCTTCTCCGGGTGAACCCGGCGCGGCGGGAGGAACTGCTGGACACTGCCGTGGCCGTCCGCGCGGAGGAACCCGAGGCCGACGGCTGGCTGCGCCTTGAGGTGACCTTCCAAGATTCACGACACGCCGAATGGGCCCTGTGGCAGCTCAGTACGGACGCGGAAGCCCTGGCCCCGCAGTCGTTGCGCACCTCCCTGCGCGCCCGCGCCGCCGCGATTGCCACTCGCTACGGAGACTCGGCCTGAGAGTGCTCACGCGTGAGTGCCCTTGAACGCCGAGGCTCACACCGGACCTTCGCCGGTGGCCACGCCCGGCCCGCGCGGCTGTCCGCCGACCGCGGTCACGCGCACGGTCTGGTGTTTCACGTGAAACACCTCGGCAGGTCAGGGCATCCGGCATCGGAATTCGCTCGACGCACGGCATCCACCCGTATGAACTGGCTCCATGAGTCATGAAGAGCTGCTTCCCAGCACGCGCCGGTCCCTGACCCATCGCATCGCCACTGCCCAGGCGGAGGGACGAGCCCCGTCACTGGTCGCCGCGGTCGTTCGGGACGGCGAGCTGGTGTGGACCGGAGCCCGCACCTCAGTGGCAGGCCACGCGCCCGACGAAAACGTTCAGTACCGCATTGGGTCGATCACCAAGACGTTCACCGCGGTCCTCGTGATGCGCTTGCGTGACGAGGGCCTGATCGATCTCACGGACCCGTTGGAGAAGCACCTGCCGGGCACCGGCGTGGGCGAGGTCACCATCGCGGAACTCCTCTCGCACACAGGAGGGTTGGGAGCGGAGACGCCGGGTGAGTGGTGGGAGCGCAGTTCGGCGTCGCTGCGCCCGGAACTGCGTGATGTGCTCGGCGAACAGCCCTTCAAGCACCCCGTCGGACGGCGGCACCACTACTCCAACCCCGGCTACACGCTGCTCGGTTCGCTGATCGAGGCGGTGCGCGGTGAACCGTGGGAGGTCGTCCTGCGCCGTGAGGTCCTGGAGCCGCTCGGTATGCGTCGTACCAGCGGGCAGCCACAGGCCCCGCACGCCGGTGGCTGGGCGGTGCACCCCTGGGCGGACGTGCTGCTGCCCGAACCCGCCGAGGATCTGGGCCTGATGGCCCCGGCCGGGCAACTGTGGTCCACAGCAGCCGACTTGGCCCGCTTTGCCGTCTTCCTGATGGAGGGCGACGACCGGGTGCTGGGCGTGGACTCGGTCGGCGAGATGAAGCGGCCGGCGGCACCTGCGGAGCCCGGGGAGTGGGAGATGACGTACGGGCTGGGAGTCGTTCTGGCCGGAGGGAAGGGATACACGCTGGCCGGCCACTCGGGTTCCTTGCCCGGGTTCATCGCGTCGCTGTGGATCAGTGAGAAGGACGGGTTGGCAGCGGTGACCCTGGCCAACTGCACATCCGGTCCGCCGGTGGCTTTGGTGGCCGCGGAGCTCCTGCAGATCGTGGCCGAGGCCGAGCCGCGCATTCCCGAACCGTGGCGGCCGCTGCCGGAGGTCGACCAGGCGGTACTGGAGCTGGCGGGGCCCTGGTACTGGGGGACGAGCGCGTATGTGCTGCGCCTCGCGGCCGAGGGTGCGGTCGAACTGGGGCCGCTGGCGGGGGCGGGACGCGGTTCACGGTTCCGGCCCAACGGGGACGGGACGTGGACGGGGCTGGACGGATACTTCGCGGGAGAGCGGCTGGAGGCCGTGCGCCGGGCGGACGGCTCGGTGAGCCATCTCGACCTGGCGTCGTTCGTCTTCACCCGCGAGCCGTACGACGTGGCGGCGCCGGTGCCAGGTGGAGTGGACCCGGAGGGCTGGCGGGGACTCGCGTAGAAGCTGGGGTGTCCCGTTTCACGTGAAACGGGACACCCCAGCAAACAGGCCGCCAACGCGGGTCGCCTCGCAGCGGCGACCCGCGAGCCCGCTTGGTCAGAGCTGCATCTTGAAGCCCACGTGCGAAGCGGTGAAGCCGAGGCGCTCGTAGAAGCGGTGCGCGTCCGTACGCGTCGCGTCGGACGTCAATTGCACGAGCTGGCAGCCCTGGCGCCGGGACTCGTCGACGGCCCACTCGATGAAGCGGGTGCCGAGCCCGCTGCCCCGCTCGTCCGCGTGCACGCGAACGGCTTCGATGATCGACCGAGTCGCGCCCTTCCGTGAGAGCCCCGGCACGATCGTGAGCTGGAGCGTGCCCACCACGCGGCCTTCGCGTACGGCGACGACCAGATGCTGGTTGGGGTCCGCGGCGAGCCGCTCGAACGCCGGCAGATAGGGCGAGAGGTCGTCCAGGGACTCCCGCTGGGCGCCCAAGGGGTCGTCGGCGAGCATCGCCACGATCGCGGGAATGTCATCGGCTGCGGCGGGTCGTATCTCAAGATCTCCCATGGCCGCAGCCTATGCGGCCCCCGACCGGGGCGTACGACCCTGCTACGCGGGGGTGCGGACCGCCTCGACCGCCTTGACCAGCGGGGCGAGCTCGGGGTTCTTGGCGGCCTCGTCCAGGGACTCGCGCAGCGCCGTGTCATTGGTGGGGCGCGCCTCGGCGAGGAGCTTGGCTCCGTCCTCGGTGACTTCCGTGTAGATGCCGCGCCGGTCGGTGGGGCACAGATAGCGCCCCAGGAGGCCGCGCTCCTCGAGGCGGGTCACCAGGCGTGTGGTAGCGCTCTGACTGAGGACAACCGCGTCGGCGACCTGCTTCATCTGCAGATGACCGCCCTCGCCGTCGTGCTGGCGGTTGAGGACGTCGAGCAGGCTGTACTCCCGCACGCTCAGGCCGTGCTTGGCCTGGAGGGCCCGCTCGACATGGGCCTCGATCTTCCCGTGGAGCAGGGAGAGAGCGCACCAGCCCTGGGCGAGGGCGGTGAGTGCCGGGTCTGTCGCTGTCATGACTGTTCCTCCGTCTTCCGGCGTCCCTGATGTCTTCCCGGGGCCCTGAGCGGCTGCGTCCTGCCGCGTCTCCGAGCGGCTCCGTCCAGGATAGTCCACCGCTGCAATATCCGGCGCTTGCAATTATCCCGCGTGTGCAATTATTGTGGACGCACGTTAAGCGCACCTGCAACCGTCTGGAAGGTATCGCCATGCCTCTCGCGCTTCTGGCCCTCGCGATCGGGGCCTTCGGAATCGGCACCACCGAGTTCGTGATCATGGGGTTGCTGCCCGAGGTCGCGGGTGACTTCGACGTCCCCATCCCCACCGCCGGCCTGCTCGTCACCGGCTATGCCCTCGGTGTCGTCGCCGGCGCCCCGCTCATGACCGTTCTCGGCCAGCGGATCTCCCGCAAGCGGATGCTGATGCTCCTGATGGGGCTGTTCATCGCGGGCAATCTGCTCTCCGCCGTGGCCCCGGCCTTCGGGGTGATGCTCGCCGGCCGGGTCGTCGCCTCGCTCGCCCACGGTGCCTTCTTCGGGATCGGTTCGGTCGTCGCGGCCGAGCTCGTCGCCCCGGAGAAGAAGGCCGGCGCGATCGCCATGATGTTCACCGGTCTGACCGTGGCCAATGTGGTCGGTGTGCCGCTCGGCACGTTCGTCGGCCAGGCCATCGGCTGGCGCATCACCTTCGTCATCGTCGCGGCCCTCGGCGTGATCGGCCTCGCCGGAATCGTGAAGCTCGTACCGGATCTGCCCAAGCCCGAAGGTGTACGTCTGCGCGACGAGATCGGTGCCTTCCGCAACGTCCAGGTGCTCCTCGCCATGGCGATGACCGTCCTCGGCTTCGGTGGCGTCTTCGCGGCCATCACCTACATCACGCCGATGATGACGGACGTCGCGGGTTACGCGGACTCCTCCGTGACCTGGCTGCTCGTCCTCTTCGGCCTCGGCATGGTCGGCGGCAACCTGATCGGCGGCAGGTTCGCCGACCGCGCCCTGATGCCGATGCTGTTCATCTCGCTGGGTGCCCTCGCCGTCGTCCTCGCCCTGTTCACGGTCACCGCGCACGACAAGGTCGCGGCCGCCGTCTCCGTCACGCTGATCGGCGCGCTCGGCTTCGCCACCGTGCCGCCGTTGCAGAAGCGGGTCCTCGACCAGGCATCCGCGGCCCCGACGCTCGCGTCCGCCGCCAACATCGGCGCCTTCAACCTGGGCAACGCGCTCGCGGCCTGGCTCGGCGGGATCGTGATCTCCGCCGAGCTCGGCTACACCGCCCCGAACTGGGTGGGCGCCGCCCTCGCCGGTTCCGCCCTCGGCCTGGCCGTCCTCTCGGCCTACCTGGAGCGCCGGTCCACCGCCCCCAGCAAGGTCGTCGCCGGTGCCGCGCCCACGGCCGAGATCCCGGCGCCCGCGCACCACTGACCACTTCCCCGCACCCCTGACCGCCACCCGGCCAGATCCACCAAGGAGAAACCCCTCATGAGCACCACCCCCGCCCCCGCCGTCACCCCGCTGTCCACCGGCGACGCCGAGGCCCTCGTGACCGCCGCCCGCCGCGCCGCCGAAGCCGCGGACGTCACGGTCAGCGTCACCGTCCTCGACGCGGGCGGCCACCTCCTGGCCTTCCGGCGCGACGACCGGGCCGTACTGATCTCCGGGGAGACCAGCACCCGCAAGGCGTTCACCGCGCTCCAGCTGAACGCACCGACCGCCGACCTCGTCGACGCGGTGCAGCCCGGCGGTCCGTTCCACACTCTGCCCACGGCACTCGACCGGCCGCTCCTGTTCATCGCGGGGGGCGTGCCCGTCCACCGCGGCGGCCGCCTCATCGGCGCGATCGGCGTCGGCGGCGGTGCCCCGGAGCAGGACCACGAGTTCGCCACGGCGGCGGCGAAGGCCCTCGCGTAGCGCGGTCAGCCACCCGGCAGAAGAAAGAGAAGCCCGCCCCTCCAAGTGTCAGAAGAAACACGGCACTTGGAGGGGCGGGCTTCGACGCGTCGACCGTGGGCCCACCGAGGCCCTCGGCGGTGGGCGGCTGCCCAGCCCGCCGCCACGGCCAGAGGCATCAGCCCGCGGCCACCGTCAGCGGCATCAGCCCGCGGCCACCGTCAGCGGAGCGAATCGGCGGGTCCAGTCGCCGGGCAGTTCCTGGATGCCGTACGTCATCACGGCGTTGAAGGCGACAGGCTCCAAGCCGCGCTCCTTCGCCCAGGTCAGCAGCGCCTCCTGGCGTACATCGATGTCGGTGCGCAGCGGGCGGTCGGTGCGGGCGCCGAGCGACGCGATGAGCGCCTTCGCCGTCTCGGTGTCGCGGGCGATGAGGGGGCCGACGACATGGGTGTCCATGTTCGGCCACGCGCCCGCGTAGCCGATGATCTCGCCGTTCGCCTCCGCGACCCTGAGCTGGTCGGTGAAGGCCGGCAGGCGGGTGAGCATGTGCGTGCGGTCCAGGCCGAAGACCTCGGTGTCGAGCCTGATGAGGGTGGGCAGGTCCTCCGCGGTCGCCGCCCGGGTGGTGACGCCGGGAGCCTCGTCGGCAGCGGCCTCGGGCCTGAATCGGCCGCTGACCATTTCGGCGCGGCCGGTCGTCTTGAAGCCGAGCTCTTCGTAGAGGGGGCGGCCGTTCGGTGTCGCGTGCAGGGTGAGCGGGGTGGTGCCCGCGGACTCGGTGACGTAGCGCATCAGATGGCGTCCGATGCCCTTGCGGGCATGGCGCTCGGCGACCAGCACCATGCCGATCGCCGAGAGTCCGGGGTTTTCAAGGGGGCCGTACTGGGTCACGACGCACGCGGCGATCAGGCCGGGGCCGTCGGGGTCGTCGATGCCGTAGCCCGTTCCGGCCGAGAGCAGCAGGCCCCATTTGTGTTCTTCGCGGGGCCAGCCGCGGTCCTCGGACAGATCGGCGCAGGCCGCGAGATCGCGGGGAGTCAGCCTGCGGATGGGCAGTGCGGAGAGGGTAGGTGTCGACACGCCGGTCAGGCTGTCTGACGCATGACCTCGGCGTCCACCTTTTTGTGGGTAGAAGCACGTTGCTTTTGGCCAAGTTGTTTCTGGTCGGACTGGTGAGCGGCGCGCAGACGTCGGCCGCGCCGGGTCAGGCCCCAGGGCTTGAGGACCGAGATGACCGTCATGAAGAGGTAGGCGCTCAGCGAGACGATGGGCCCGGCGATGAGGTCGGTCGTGCTGGCCAGCGGTTCTCCGGCGGCCACGGTCGCGACGTTGTCGTTGATACCCGGGCGCAGCGCGAAGGTCGACGCGACGGTGGTGGCCAGGGTCAGCCAGAACTTCGTATAGACCCAGCGGTGCCGCGCGAGCCCCCAGGACGTACCCAGCGAGAGCAGCAGACCGCTCAGCAGGGTGAGGAACGCCAGGGGGAGTACGAGCCAGTCGGTGAAGACCTTCATCCCGCGGACGGATGCCTCGATGGTCGGGGCGGAATCGGTGGTGATCGCGGCCGCGGCGAGTGCGACAAGTCCGAGCGTGAGCCCGAGCCAGCCGGCGGCGGCTGCGACATGGACGACAAGGGTGGCCCGGCGTGCGGGGCGGCGTAGTTTCACGTGAAACACGGTGCCGGGAGAAGCGGTCCGGGGCGTCTGACAGCGGGAGTAACCCCGGGTACTAGCCTCGGCGTACATGGCGCGCCTACATCTCTTCGACCTGGACGGGACGCTGCTGTACGGGACCGCCGCGCCCGTGGAGATCTCCCGTCAGCTCGGCCTGGATCAGGAGATCGCGGAGCTGGAGCGGGACTTCGTCGCGGGGCGTATTGACTCGGGTGAGTACGCGGTGCGGGTGCATGGCCTCTGGGCGGGCCTCACCGATGCCCATGTGACGGCGGCCTTCGACGGGGCTCCTTGGCTGGCCGGCATACGGGACACCTGGGCCGAGATCCGTGCGAACGGCGACTATTGCGCCGTTGTCTCGCTCTCACCGTCGTTCTTCGTGGAGCGGCTGCTGGAGTGGGGCGCCCATGCCGCGTACGGCTCGCGTTTCCCGGCTGTGCCGTTCGTCGAGCCCGTGAATCCGGCGGGCATTCTCAACGCGGCGGCCAAGGTGGAGATCGCGAACCGGCTCTGTGAAGAGTTCGGGGTGGGGCGGGCCGATTGCGTGGCGTACGGAGACTCGCTGTCCGACCTGGACCTGTTCGCCGCCCTGCCCGTTTCGGTCGCGATCAACGCGGATCCGCGGCTGGTCGACCTGGCCACGCATGCGTATGTCGGGCGCGATTTGTGGAAGGCGTACGAATTGGTGCGCACGCCGGTAATCGAGGCAATTGACGGGGGTGGACCCTTGAATTCCGAGTGAAGGAAGGGTACTTGTGCGCAGGACGGCGGCCGGTATGGTCGACTCCGGTTCAAGCCAGGGGTGGAGAAGGTTCGAGCCGGGGGCGTGGGAGGCGCACCCAAGGGGCGCGGACGCAGATCAACAAAGCTTAACGGGGTAGAGAGATCGAGAACTCGTACTTCCGGCTTTGCGCTCCGCGCGAGGGGCGCGGCTGCGACGCTGCGGGTGAGGTGACTGCGGCCAATGTCACATTCTTTCCCTACTTGTCCGTAGGGCTTGGGGCATCAGGGTTCAATGTGCCCGACATGGGCTGCCGGGGCAGAGCGGGGAAAGCACGCACCTTCCGGTCAGGAAGTGCACGGACCGACTGAGAGATGTTCGAGGCGAGGCACAGCATGGACGCTCCGACCACCACGTCGGCGGGCAACGGCACTTCCGGGGACAACGGCGGCTCTGGCGGCTGGTTCACGCCGCGCAGGCCGCCGAGGAGCCAGGAGGGGGCGGAGCCGCCTCGCGCGGCGGAGCAGGCTGAGCCCGGGGCGGAATCGGCTGCCGAACTCGGCGGCGGGCAGCGGGAGTCGGCGGCGGGACGCCGGGTGTCGGCGATACGGCCCTTGGGCAGGTCGGGGGCGGGGAGCGGCGCGGAGCCGGGGGAAGAACGAATACAGGCCACGGACGAGGACGTCACGCACGCGGTGGCCGAGGACGAGGTCGACCCCGAGGCCAGGCTCCTGGAGGAGCCTGCCGAGCCCGCGCAGCCCTTCGAAGCCGTCCGGCCTGAAGTCGTCCACGGGGACGCCGTCGAAGCCGCCGACGCCGAAGACCACAGCGACGCCGACAACGCGACCGCGGCAAAGGGCTACGAAGCCAACGTCCACGCCAATGCCGCCGAGGCCGTGGCCAGCACTGCCCCCGACGCCCCCGGCGAGCCGCCCAAGCCCGCCCCCCATCGCCCCGACGCCTCCCCCGACGCCGTCCGCGTCCAGCGCACGATGGCCGAGATCGCACCAGTCTCCGACAAGGTCACCTCGTACTTCTACGCGCTCCTGTTCACCCGCCACCCGGATCTGCGCGGCCTGTTCCCCGCCGCGATGGACACCCAGCGCGACCGGCTGCTCAAGGCACTGCTGACCGCCGCGGAGAACATCGACCGCACCGACGTACTCGTCACCTATCTGCGCAACCTCGGCCGTGGCCACCGCAAGTACGGCACCCAGGCGGAGCACTATCCGGCCGTCGGCGAGTGCCTGATCGGCGCGTTGAGCCGGTACGCGAGCGCGGTCTGGGACGACGAGACCGAGGCCGCCTGGGTCCGGACGTACACGACGATCTCCCAGGTCATGATCGACGCGGCCGCCGAGGACGAACTGCGCGCCCCTGCCTGGTGGTACGCGGAGGTCGTCTCGCACGACCTCAGGACGCCCGACATCGCTGTCATCACCGTCCGCCCCGACCAGCCCTACCCGTTCCTGGCGGGCCAGTACACGAGCCTGGAGACGCCCTGGTGGCCGCGCATCTGGCGGCACTACTCCTTCGCTTCGGCGCCCCGCTCCGACGGGCTGCTCTCCTTCCATGTGAAGGCGATCCCGGCCGGCTGGGTCTCCAACGCACTGGTGCACCACGCCCGGCCCGGTGACGTGGTCCGGCTCGGCCCGCCGGCCGGCTCCATGACGGTGGACCACTCGACCGACAGCGGACTGCTCTGCCTGGGCGGCGGAACGGGCATCGCGCCCATCAAGGCGCTTGTAGAGGACGTCGCCGAGCACGGCAGGCGGCGCCCGGTCGAGGTGTTCTACGGCGCGCGCACCGATCACGACCTGTACGACATCGACACGATGCTGCACCTGCAGCAGACCCACCCCTGGCTGGCCGTCCGCCCCGTCGTCGACAACCGGGCCCAACTGCCCGACGCGGTGCGGGAGTACGGGCCGTGGAACGAGTACGACGCGTATCTCTCGGGTCCGCCCGGGATGATCCGCAGCGGCGTGGACGCGCTGCGGGACGTGGGCATACCGGCCGGCCGCATCCGGCACGACTCGGTGGAGGAACTGGTCGCGGCGGGCGACTAGGGGCTGTCCGATGGGTCGGCGCGGCGCCGCTCAGTCCTCAGCCCAGGTCAGGCGCATGCATCGCGCGTACGCCCTCGATGTTGCCGTCCAGATAGTGCCGCAGCGACAGCGGCACGAGATGGACCGAGGCAATCCCGACCCGGGTGAACGGCACCCGCACGATCTCGTACTCACCGGCGGGGTCCTCGACTTCGGGCCCGTGCCGCTGCGCCGTGTCCATGGACTCCAGGCGGCAGACGAAGAAGTGCTGCACCTTCACGCCGGTTGCGCCGCCGTCCTCGCCGATGTGCTCGACCGTGTCCACGAAGCACGGCACCACGTCGGTGATCTTGGCGCCGAGCTCCTCGTGCACTTCCCGGTGGAGGGCGTCGATGACGGTCGCGTCCTCCACCTCGACACCACCGCCCGGAGTGACCCAGTACGGATCCACACCGGGCTTGGTCCGCTTGATCAGGATCAGGTTGTCCCCGTCGAGGAGGACGGCGCGTGCGGTGCGCTTGACCACGGGTCGGACGGTCATGGGAGAAATGTGGCCCGGACTGTTCCACGTGAAACATCGCGGGCCTGCTGTGGCCGTCGTCAGGCCCAGTCGGCGGCAGCGCGCAGCAGCCACTCGTGCGCCCGCGCGATATGCGGCATGGCGAGTGTGCCGGTGCGTACGACGAGGAAGTACGTCCGCAGCGGTGGCACCGCAGGATCGAGCAGCGCCACGACGTCGCCGCGCTCCAGGGCGGGGGCGCACAGATAGCGGGGCAGCACGGCGAGCCCCGCCCCCGTGGTCACACAGGCGAGCACTGCTCGCAGGTCGGGCACGATCACGGCGCCGGACGCAGCCGGGCGGGAGTCGAAGACGGCGGCCCAGTAGCGCGAGACGAGCGGCAGCGATTCGTGCACCTCCACCACCGGCAGGTTCTCCACGGTGACCGCGCCTTTGCGGCGCAGTTTGCCGGGGCCGATCCGGGCGGCCCAGCGGGGTGCGGCGACCAGCACGTGCTCCTCGTCGCACAGGGGCGTCGCGGTGAGCAGCGCGCCGCGTGGGCGGGCTGTGGTGATGGCCAGGTCGTGGTGCCCGGCGGCGAGTCCTTCCAGGACCTCCTCGGCGTTGCCGAACGACGCGCGGAGCGCGAACCCCTGCCCGTCGTGGCCGGTCAGAGCGGTGAGAGCCGGCAGGGCGCGTTCGGCCGTGAACTCCGGCGGCCCGGCCAGATGGAGCGTACGGATCGACGAGTCCTCGTCGAGCCCGGCCTCGGCGATCTCGACGAGCGCGTCGAGGTGCGGGGCGGCCTTGTGGGCGAGCTCGTCGCCCATGGTCGTGGGGGTCACGCCGCGGGCCTGGCGCAGGAAGAGCGGGCGGCCGAGCTGCCGCTCCAGCGTGCGGATCTGCGAGGTCACCGCGGGCTGGGACAGACCGAGCAGGGCTGCCGCGCGCGTGAAGGACCCAGCCCGGTGCACGGTCACGAATGTGCGCAGCAGGGCCAGATCCATGTCGCCACCCTCTTCTTCAGTCGGCCCCCGGCGCCCGCCCAACTATAAATTTGTCGATAGGTTGCTGTCGCTACTGTGATTGGACACTGACACAGAGTCAACTAGCCTTGTTTGCACGGTTCTTCGCGCGCGGAACCGGGGCGGTCCGAGCCACGAGGGGGGAGGCTCGGACCGTCCGTTGTGCGTAGACGGTTCCCGTACGCGGTCGTTGGGGGATCAGTGCGCCGTCTCGTCCAGCGCGCGCAGCACATCCGCCACCAGATCCTCGGCGTCCTCCGCGCCGGCGGAGAAGCGGATGAAGCCCTCCGCCACCGCGTCGCCGCCCCACCGCCCGCGCCGCTCGGCCGTGGACCGTACGCCGCCGAAGCTGGTCGCGTCGTCCACGAGCCGCAGCGCCGCGAGAAAACGCTCGGCACGCGCGCGTGAAGGCAGTTCGAACGACACCACGCACCCGAAGCGCCGCATCTGCCGCCGCGCGACCTTGTACGAGGGGTCGTCGGGCAGCCCCGGATAGCGCAGGCCGGTCACCTCGGGGCGCTCGCGCAGCGCCTCGGCGAGGGC
Source organism: Streptomyces aurantiacus JA 4570 (assembly GCF_000414115.1). Classification (GTDB taxonomy): domain Bacteria; phylum Actinomycetota; class Actinomycetes; order Streptomycetales; family Streptomycetaceae; genus Streptomyces; species Streptomyces aurantiacus_A. The sequence continues at coordinate 52,816 of NZ_AOPZ01000412.1, read as the reverse complement.
GAGGGCGTTGGCGTTCTGCCGGTCGACGCGGAGCTGGAGCGTGGCGAGCGAGCGGTGGGCGAGCCATGCCTCCATGGGCCCCGGAACGGCCCCGACGATCTTGCGCCAGCGCCGCACGGCGGCCGTCAGCCCGGCGTCGCGGCAGGCCACGTAACCGAGGAGCAGATCGCCGTGGCCGGTGAGCTGCTTGGTGCCGCTGGCCACGGAGAAGTCGGCGCCGAGTTCCAGCGGACGCTGGCCGAGCGGGGTGGCGAGGGTGTTGTCGACGGCGACCAGGGCGCCGCGCGCGTGGGCGGCGTCGGCGAGGCGGCGGACGTCGCACACGTCGAGACCGGGGTTGGAGGGTGTCTCGATCCACAGGAGGCGGGCGCCGTCGAGTGCGTCGAGCTGCGCGTCCCCGCCGGTGGGCGCGGTGCGGACCTCGATGCCGTACGCCGTGAGCTGCTCGCGCACCAGAGGCAGCGCCTGGTAGCCGTCGTCCGGCAGCACCACGGCGTCGCCCGCGCGCAACTGGGAGAAGAGCACGGCGGAGATCGCGGCCATTCCGGACGCGAAGACCAGCGTCTCCACGGGCGCGGGGCCCGTCTCGCCCGCTCCCTGGAGGCCGCCCGCCTCCGCCGGGAGTTCGAGCTCCCCGATGGCACGCTCCAGGTGCGTCCAGGTCGGGTTCTCGTCGCGGCCGTACGTGTACGGGCCTGTCGGCTCGCCGGGGAGGTGGAAGTGGGCCGCGAACACGGGGCCCGGCAGCGTCGGCTCGTACTTCGCGGGCTCGGGGAGCCCGGCCCGCACCGCGCGGGTGCCGTCGCCGGTCGGCGGCGCCGGGGTCGCCTCGCCGGACCGCGTGGGGTCAGTCGCAGGCTCCGGTATGTGCTCCGCGTCCGTCATGCCGCTCGTCCTTCCACCGCGTCCCGTACCGCGTCGAGCAGGCCCTCGCTCGCCGCCTCCACCATTGTCAGACACTCCTCGAACCCGTCGGCGTCCCCGTAGTACGGGTCGGGCACGTCCAGGTCGCCGTACGCCATGGGGTCGTACGAGCGCAGCAGACGCACCTTGTCCGCGTCCGCGGGGGTCGGGGCCAGGCGGCGCAGGGAGCGCTGGTGGCCGCGGTCCAGGGCGATGACCAGGTCGAGCCGGGCGAACCAGTCCGCCCGGAAGTGGCGGGCCAGGTGGTCGGTGTCGAAGCCGGCGGCCTCCAGGACGGCGACGGTGCGCGGGTCGGCCCCGTCGCCCTCGTGCCAGCCGTCCGTGCCCGCGCTGTCCACCACGACGAGCCCGTCGAGGCCCGCGTCACGGACCCGCGCGCGGAGGACCGACGCGGCCATGGGCGAGCGGCAGATGTTGCCGGTGCATACGAAGCACACGGCGAACGGCGCCCGGGCGGACGCGGTGGACGGCGCGGACGAGGAGGCGCGGGGCATGGATGAGGTCAGTCCTTGTGGTCGGGGAGGGCGACGTTCAGCGCCCAGGACACGATCGAGATGATCAGGCCGCCCAGTACGGCGGTCCAGAACCCCTCGACATGGAAGCTGACGTCCAGTTTGTCCGCCAGCCAGGATGTGAGCAGCAGCATCAGGGCGTTGACCACCAAGGTGATCAGGCCGAGCGTCAGGATGAACAAGGGGAACGTCAGGACCTGCACTACGGGCTTGACCAGGAAGTTCACCAGACCGAAGAGCAGAGCGACCACGAGTAGCGTGAGGGTCTTCTCGCCCGTGCCGTCGCCGGTGAGCGTGATCTTGTCAAGCAGCCACACGGCGACAGCCAGGGCCACTGCGTTGGCGATCGTCTTGACTACGAAATTCTTCATGTGTCTGATCGTGGCAGACGTGAGGAAACAGTGGTCGGTCCACGACCTGGGGCAAGGGGCGTACACGAGCGATGAAGGCATTCCGACTGGACGAGCTGGAGGCGGAGCGGGCCGCCAACGACGGCGCGTATCTGCAGTTCCTGCGGGAGCGGAACATGTCGGTCGGGCTCTACGCGCTGGACGCGGGCGCGAGCGATCCGCAGCAGCCGCACCGGCAGGATGAGGTGTACATGGTTGTCAGCGGCCGTGCGTCGATCACGGTGGGGATGGAGACGACGGAGGTCGCGCGCGGCAGTGTCGTGTACGTGCCGGCCGGGGTGCCCCACAAGTTCCACCACATCAGCGAGGATCTGCGGGTCCTGGTCGTCTTCTCCCCGCCGGAGCGATGACGTGGCTCGACGGCGCGCACCGTCGCCCCACCCGGAGTGGGCGACGTGAACGGCCTCGGGGTTCCCTAGGGGACGAGTCAGGGGAGTACAAGGGATCGCACGGCCCCGAACTGGCTTTTTCCGACCTAGCATCGAATGTGTGAGAGGGGAAATCTGCACGGAAGCGGAGTTCCCCGAGTCAGCGAGAAAGGTAAGGGCGAGGGCTATGCGAGAGATCTTCGCGGGTATGCCGTGGTGGGTGAAGTGGATCGCGGTGCCGGTCGTCGCCCTGGTCGTCTTCGGCGGCCTGATAGCGAGCGTGATCGGCTTCGTCTTCGGCCTGCTCTTCAAGCTGCTCCTCTTCGTGGCCTTGATCGGCGGACTGGTCTACGTCGTACGGAAGTTCATATCCGGCTCGTCCTCGTCACGTAGCGACTGGTGAGAGCGGAAGCAAGGGTTCCCTCCCCAGGGGGAAGTTTCCGCCCAGGGCGCATGGCACCGGTGGCCAAGGGTTAGAGTCCGAAAACCGACGCGGGGGATTCCCCGCCGGCGGGCCCACTGCCCCACCCGTGGCCTCCGGGCGCGGATGGACCACCATGTGCTTCGGGAGTGACCCATGGCCTCGGTTGACGACGCCCCCGCTGACGTCCAGCCCACCGTCCCCCCGAGCGAGGCACCTTCGGGCGAGGGCCCGTCAACCGGCGCCCCCTCGGCGGGCGTTGGCCACACGCCCGACGGCCCCGCACCTGTCGGCCCCACCCTCATCGGCTCCGTGCAACGGGCGATGCGCCTGCTCGAGGCGGCCGCCTCGCACCCGGCCGGTGCCCCCGCGAAGCAGCTGGCCCGCGAGGCGGGCCTCGCGCTCCCGACGGCGTACCACCTGCTGCGGACGCTGAACCACGAAGGCTATCTGCGCCGGGAGAAAGGGGTGTTCGTGCTCGGCGAGGCGGCCGAGCGGCTGAGTACGGGAGCGGCGGAGCAACACCGTCGCCTCATGATCGGTGAAACTCTGGCGCACTGGCGCGATGTCATCGGCGTTCCGGTGTACTTCGCCATCTACCGGGACGGCGAGATCGAGATCGTGGCCATCGCCGACACCGCCGGTAATCCGGCCGTCGAGGAGTGGGCCGACTTCCGCGAGACCGGTCATGCCCACGCGATCGGTCAGTGCCTGCTCGCCCAACTCGACGACGAGGCGCGGCGGGACCACCTGGACCGCCACCCGGTGCGCTCCCTCACGCCGAACACGGTGCGTGACGATCGGGCACTGCTGCGGCGGCTGGACAAACTGGGCCGAATGACGCCGGTGGTGGAGTATCAGGAGTACGCACTCGGGACGGTCTGCGCGGCCATTCCCATCACCGTGGGCAGCACTGCGGCCACGATGGCCATCTCCGTTCCCTCCTCCCAGGCGGACCGATTGCTGCCCGCGACGCGCCTGTTGCAGGAGGAGATCGGAAAGCTACTAAGGACACTCGCCTTCTCTATCAGCATCTGAAAACTCACTCCTTGTGATCTGGTGTGTACTTTAAGCAAGATGCCATGAGTGCCAGGGAGTTGGTTCCTGCCACCAAATGGCTAGTGACGGGGTAGGCGGCGATGCGAGAGTCGGTCCAGGCAGAGGTCATGATGAGCTTCCTTGTGTCGGAGGAGCTGTCGTTCCGCATCCCGGTGGAACTGCGGTACGAGACGCGCGATCCCTATGCCGTGCGGCTGACCTTCCACCTCCCCGGCGATGTCCCGGTGACCTGGGCCTTCGGGCGGGAGCTCTTGGTGGACGGGGTGGGCAGGGCCTGCGGGGACGGGGATGTGCGCATCGCCCCCACGGATCCCCAGCAGTTGGACGAGGCGCTGATCCGGCTGCAAGTGGGTCAGGATCAGGCGCTGTTCAGGGTGGGCATTCCACCGTTGCTCGCCTTCCTCGACCGGACGGACAAGCTGGTGCCGCTGGGACAGGAGCGGACCCTGGTCGACTTCGAGACGCATCTCGACGAGGCCCTGGACCGGATTCTCGCGGAGCAGAGCGCGGGCTGACCCGGCCGGGGGTGCAACGGGCCCTGGATGTCGGCGGATCAGGGCATTTCATGGCATCGGCGTGAGGCGTGCGGTGCGTGACGTGTGGCGTGCGTTGGCGACGGCCACGCGGGTTCAGGTCTTGCGGCGGCGGCCCTTTCCGCCCAGGGAGGGGCGGCGGGGAGCGGGTCGGCCGGAGGGGGCGGGAGGCGTGGGGCCCGACGGGGCCGGAGGGGCGGGTGCCGGCGTGAGGGCGGGGCCGGAGCGGTCGGCGGAGACGACCAGGGCCGCGAGCGCGGTGGTGACGGGGACGGAGGCGACGAGGCCGATGGAGCCGATGAGGGTGCGCACGATCTCCTCGGCCACGAGCTCGCTGTTGGCGACGGTGCCGACGCTGCTCTGGGCGATGGAGAAGAGCAGCAGAAGGGGCAGGGCGGCGCCCGCGTAGGCGAGGACGAGGGTGTTGACGACCGAGGCGATGTGGTCGCGGCCGATGCGGATGCCCGCGCGGTACAGGCCGCGCCAGCCCATCGTCGGGTTGGCCTGGTGGAGTTCCCAGACGGCGGAGGTCTGGGTGACGGTGACGTCGTCGAGCACGCCGAGGGAGCCGATGATGACGCCGGCGAGCAGCAGGCCGCTCATGTCGATGTCGGGATAAAGACCGTGGATCAGGCCGGTGTTGTCGTCCGTGTTGCCGGTCAGGGAGGCCCAGCCGATGAACAGGGAGCCGAGCAGGCCGATGAGCAGGAGGGAGATCAGGGTGCCGAGCACGGCGACGGAGGTGCGCGCGGTCAGGCCGTGGCACATATAGAGCGCGCACAGCATGATGGCGCTCGCGCCGATCACGGCGACGACCAGGGGGTTCGAGCCCTGGAGGATCGCCGGGAGGATGAAGAAGGTCAGGACGAGGAAGCTCACCGCGAGGGCGACGAGGGCCATGACGCCGCGCAGTCGGCCCACCACGACGACCGCGAGGGCGAAGATGCCGGCGAGCAGGGCCATGGGGAACTTGCGGTTCACGTCGGTGACCGAGTACTGCAGGCCCTCGGGGGCCTTGGGCTCGTAGGCGACCACCACGCCCTGGCCCTCGCGCAGTTGCCGGGGCGAGTCCGGCTGGACGACCTCGGTGAAGGTGCGGCCCTTGTCCGGGCCGCTGGTGACCTTGATCGTGGCCTTCCCGCACGTGCCCTCCGCGCGGGACTGCGCGGACTGGCCCTCGGGGGTGGAGGTGTCGCCGTTCGGTGGGGTCTGCGAGGCGTTCAGGTCCTTGCAGGGGAGCTTCTCCAGCTTCGCGACGGTGGCCGACTGGGTCTGCCGGTCGAAGCCGACACCGGTGCGTTCGTGGTCCGGGGCGCCGCCGGGCCACAGCACCACGAGGCCGACGAGGACGGCGGTGGCGAAGGGGATGAGGACGGCGGCGATGACCTTGCGCAGGTGCTGGGACACGGGGGCGGCAGGGCCGTGGCTGTGCGTATGGCCGTGCGGCTCCGGGGTGGGGGGCCCGGTGGGCGGCGGTGTGGTGGTCACGGCCCGATCATCGCAAGAACGGCCGGGGCCCTCTGTTCACCGCGCCCGATATGACGCTAGCGTGGAGGCACCTTTGCAATCGCGGGAGCTCGGAGCACCGGGCTGAGAGGGCGCTGACCTCCGTACGAACGGGCAGGAACCGGTTCGGACCGTACGGAAACCGCTGCGTCGACCGCCGAACCTGTTACCGGGTAATGCCGGCGTAGGGAGTAGGTCTCATGACCACATCGGACGCACGCACGCCTGCCTCCAGCACCGAGGGTGCTGAGGGCGGGAAGTCCATCGGCTGGCACAAGGCGTATGTGACGGGCCCGGAGGGCTCGCGCTCGGACCTTCGTGTGCCGGTCCGCCAGGTGCACCTCACCAACGGCAAGGCCGTGACGCTGTACGACACGTCGGGGCCGTACACCGACCCCGCCATCGACACCGACGTCCGCAGGGGCCTCGCGCCGCTCCGGGAGAACTGGATCATCGCCCGCGGCGACACCGAGGAGTACGCGGGCCGCCCGGTCCGCCCCGAGGACGACGGCATCAAGCACACCTCGCCGCGCGGGGGCCTCAGGAACCTCGACGCGGTCTTCCCCGGCCGCCCGCGCCAGCCGCGCCGGGGCCGCGCGGGCCAGGCCGTGACGCAGCTCGCGTACGCGCGGCGCGGGGAGATCACGCCGGAGATGGAGTACGTGGCCATCCGGGAGAACATGGCGCCCGAGGTCGTACGGGACGAGATCGCGGCGGGCCGCGCCGTGCTGCCCGCGAACGTGAACCACCCGGAGATCGAGCCGATGATCATCGGCAAGAAGTTCCTGGTGAAGGTCAACGCCAACATCGGAAACTCCGCGGTCACCTCCTCCATCGAGGAGGAGGTGGACAAGATGACGTGGGCGACCCAGTGGGGCGCGGACACGGTCATGGACCTGTCCACCGGCCGGAACATCCACACGACCCGCGAGTGGGTCCTTCGCAACTCCCCCGTGCCGATCGGCACGGTGCCGCTCTACCAGGCCCTGGAGAAGGTCGACGGCAAGGCCGAGGAGCTGAGCTGGGAGATCTACAAGGACACGGTCGTCGAGCAGGCCGAGCAGGGCGTGGACTACATGACGGTGCACGCGGGTGTGCGCCTGCCGTACGTCCCGCTGACCGCGAACCGGAAGACCGGCATCGTCTCGCGCGGTGGCTCGATCATGGCGGCGTGGTGCCTCGCGCACCACAAGGAGAGCTTCCTGTACGAGCACTTCGAGGAGCTGTGCGAGATCCTCGCGGCGTACGACGTGACGTATTCGCTCGGCGACGGCCTGCGGCCCGGGTCGATCGCGGACGCCAATGACGAGGCGCAGTTCGCGGAGTTGCACACGCTCGGGGAACTCAATCAGATCGCCAAGCGTCACAACGTACAGACGATGATCGAGGGCCCCGGGCACGTCCCGATGCACAAGATCAAGGAGAACATCGACCTCCAGCAGGAGATCTGCGAGGAGGCGCCGTTCTACACGCTCGGCCCGCTGACCACGGACATCGCGCCCGCGTACGACCACATCACCTCCGGTATCGGTGCCGCGATGATCGGCTGGTGGGGCACGGCGATGCTCTGTTACGTGACGCCGAAGGAGCACCTGGGCCTGCCCAACCGCGACGACGTGAAGACCGGCGTCATCACGTACAAGATCGCGGCGCACGCGGCGGACCTCGCCAAGGGGCACCCGGGCGCGCAGGACTGGGACGACGCGCTGTCGGACGCGCGCTTCGAGTTCCGCTGGGAGGACCAGTTCAACCTGGCCCTGGACCCGGTCACGGCGCGGGAGTTCCACGACGAGACGCTGCCGGCGGAGCCCGCGAAGACGGCCCACTTCTGCTCGATGTGCGGGCCGAAGTTCTGCTCGATGAAGATCTCGCAGGACATCCGGCGTGAACACGGCACGACGCAGACGGAGATCGAGGAGGGCATGGAGCAGAAGTCCAAGGAGTTCGCCGCGGCGGGAAACCGGGTCTACCTGCCTTTGGCCGAGTGAGTCCGTCCCGCCATCCGGCTGTGCCCCGAGCTTGTTCGGACGTACGGGCACAGCCGGTTGCGGAAGGAACGGGCGGCCTTGGACGGTGGTCCTGTGGCACCGGGCTCGGCAGACTGGCCGTATGACAGCCAGTAGTTCCCTGAGCAAGGGTGCCAACATCCCCGTCGGCTCTTCCGCGGTACGTGCCGAGCTCGCCTGGTCCGAGGGGCCGGGCGTGCCCGCCGCGGATGCCTCGGCGTTGCTGCTCACCGCGGCCGGACGCGTGCGTGACGACGGCGACTTCGTCTTCTACAACCACCCGGACTTCGTCTTCTACAACCAGCCGCGGCACACCTCCGACACCGTGCGGCACCTGGGCAAACAGAGTGCCGCCGGGGTCACGACGGACACGGTCGAGGTGGAGCTGCACGCGCTGGAGCCCGCGGTCGAGCGGGTGTTGCTGTGCGCCTCGGCCGACGGCGGCACGTTCGGGCAGATGGCCGGGCTCACGCTGCGGCTGCTGGACGCGGGGACACAGGCCGAGCTCGCGCGTTTCGACATGACCGCGTCGACGGAGACGGCGTTCATAGGCGGCGAGTTGTATCTGCGTGGCGGGCAGTGGAAGTTCCGCGCGGTGGGGCAGGGATACGCTTCCGGACTCGCCGGACTGGCCACGGACTTCGGGATCACGGTGGACGACGCTCCGGCGGCTCCGGCGGCTCCAGCAACCCCTGCGGCTCCAGCAACCCCCGCGGCTCCGGCGCCCCCTGCGGCTCCGGCCGCCGCACGACCGCCCCGGCCGCCGCACGACCGCCCGCCGCGCCCACCGGGCCCGCAGCACCAGCCGCACCCGCCGCCCCCGCCCCACCCCCCGGCCCCCGCCTGATCAAGGGCGAGGACCAGCTCCCCGTGGACATGCGCAAGCGACTGTCGCTGCGCAAGGAGCAGGTGGCGGTCAGCCTGCGCAAGCATGGCGCGGAGGGGGTCACGGCGCGCGTCATCCTCGTACTCGACGCCTCCGGGTCCATGTCGTTCCTGTACTCGAAGGGCATCGTGGCCGATGTGGTGGAGCGCATGGCCGCCGTGGCCGCGCAGTTGGACGACGACGGCGAGATGCAGGCGTGGACGTTCGCCTCGCATCCGGCCCGGCTGCCCGATCTGACCATCGGCGACCTGCCCGACTGGCTGCGGCTGCACGTCCGGGTCGGTGAGGTGGGCCTCTTCTACCGTCCCGGCAAGCGGAAGAAGGGCCTACGGGACGATCAGATCGACATGCGGTCGGTGGGCATCCAGAACGAGGAACAGAAGGTGATCGCCCAGGTCCGGGCGTACGTACGGGAGAACCCGACCGCGGCCCCCACGCTGGTGCTGTTCTTCTCGGACGGCGGTGTCTACCGCAACACGGAGATCGAGCGGGAGCTCAGGGACGCGGTGGAGGAGCCGATCTTCTGGCAGTTCGTGGGCCTGGGGCAGTCCAACTACGGAGTCCTGGAGCGGTTCGACACGCTGCCGGGCCGCCGCGTCGACAATGTCGGCTTCTTCGCGGTGGACGACATCAGTACGGTCCCGGACCCGGAGTTGTACGACCGGCTGTTGTCCGAGTTCCCCGACTGGATGACCGCCGCACGCCAGGCGGGAATTCTCTGAGCCGGGCGGCACCACGAACCAGCCCGACCAGCCCGACCAGCCCGACCAGCCCGACCAGCCCGACCAGCCCGACCAGTCCGAACAGCCCGTCCAGTCCGGACAGCCCGAGGCCGGGCCTTCGCGCCGCCATCCGCCGTTGGCGGCGCGCCAAAGCCCCCGTTCGGTGTGGGACTACTCCGGCGGGTGCTCGGGCCCTCCGTAGTCCGGACTGGAGAAGTCCGGGCTGCTGTAGCTCGGGCGCGTACCCGTGGTCGAGCCGCCGTCCGGGCTGCTGAAGCCCGGTCGGTGATAGCCGAGTTGGGGCATGCGCCCGGCCGGTCCGGGCGATGACGCGCGGGTCGCGGGCGCCTTCGTCGCGTCCGGATCCGCGAGTGCCTCGCGCAGGAAGGGCAGGACGCCACGCTCCAGGAGCGCCTGGCACCAGGCTTCCCTGGCCCGGTCCACTTCCTCGCTCCGCTCATGGTGCGAGCCTGCCTGGAGGGAGGTGGAGCCGTTGCGCAGGGCGGTCAGGAGCAGGCCGACCGCGGCGACCAGGATGGCGCCCGCCGTGAGCGCGCCGAACAGCCACCCGGCGGTGAGCAGGGTGTCCGCGAAGGCGGGCTCGGGGTCGAGCATCTTCAGGATGTAGCCGACGAGCAGGAAGATCGCGGCGGCCGTCCCGGCGAGGACGGGCGCGAGCACCGCGATCACGGCGACCAGTCCGGCGCCCGCGGTTTCGGTGACCTCGCCCATGGTGGTGGCGAGGCTGACGCCGCCGGTTCCGGATTCGGTCGAGCTGGAGCTTGATCCGCTCCCTTCACGGATCGACGAGGACGACGATGAGGGTCCGGGGTCGCGTCCTTCCTCACGGACCTTCACATAGTGGTGATACTCGGCCGCGGCGGCGGCCGTGATCAGTGCGGTGGCGTTGAGAGCCATCGTGCGCAGCTGCTCGGGGTTGAGTCGCTGGCCCACCGCGGCCAGCTCCGGGTGGTTCGGTGCGGTGCGCAGCGCCTCATCGAGGACCCGCTCGTATTGGGGGCGGTCCTCATTGAGCAGATGTGGAGCGCTGTTCATGTGCATCCCCCGATGCTCCGTAGGGCTTGGGGCTCGCATGGCTACGAGCCGTCGGGCAGAAACGGAGGGGAGCCTGCTACGGATAAGCCGATGGTAGAGCGGTGACGGCACGCGGTGACAGGGGTTAACCAGAATTGGCCCCCTGGCCAGCGAGATCCTGTATAGGGGCACGTGCCCCGTGAACGTTCGCCGCGAACGTTCCGAAGCGTCCGAACGTGTCAGCGGTCCAGCGGGAGTTGGCAGACCAGCAGCTTTCCGGCCATGGTCACGCCGCCGTCCATGGCGATGGCGAGGCCGTCGGCGTAGATGTGCGGGCCTTCGATGACCGGGCGGCCGTCCTCGTCGCCGTCGTACTCGGAGCCGACTTCGCCGAGGAGGTACGGGATGGGGCTGTGGCCGTGGACGATGCGGCTGCCGCCGTAGACGTCGAGGAGTTCGCGTACGGCGGCGGGGCCGGAGTCGTCGCGGAAGGCGAAGCGCTTGGTGAACTTGCGGAACAGGTCCCAGTATTCGTCGGCGTCGTTGCGCGTGAGCGCCTCGCGGATGGTGTCGTTGACTTCTTCGATCGAGTCGCCGTAGTCGAGGTAGGCGGTGGTGTCGGAGTGCACGAGCAGGTGCCCGTCCTCCTCCTCGATGGCGTCGAGGCGGGCCATCCACTGCAGGTGGTGGTCCTCCAGGCGCTCCATGTCGGTCTTCTGACCGCCGTTGAGGAGCCAGGCGGCCTGGAACGTGGCGGTGCCGGCGCCGGAGTTGACCGGGGTGTCGCCGAACTTCTTGGCGCCGATGAGCAGCAGCTCGTGGTTGCCCATGAGGGCCTTGCAGTAGCCGCCGGCGGCCGCGGCCTCGGCGGACAGGCGCATCACCAGGTCGATGACGCCGATGCCGTCGGGCCCGCGGTCGGTGAAGTCGCCGAGGAACCACAGCCGCGTGTTGCCCGCGGACCAGTTGCCGTCCGCGTCGATCAGCCCCTCGGCGGCGAGGGCGGCGACGAGTTCGTCCAGGTAGCCGTGCACGTCGCCGACGACGTACAGCGGGCCCATGCCGCCGGGGTCCGGGGCGGGCGGCGGCTCGGGCATCTCGCGCACCTCGACCTGCACGGTGTCGCCGCGGTTGATGACCGGCAGGTCCCGCTCGGTGGGCGTGTATCCCTCCGGGGCCTCACCGGCGGACCCGGGGTGGGCGGCGGCGTTCCGCACCACGGGGCCGGGGGCGGCCGGGGCGGAGGGGTGCTGCGACTGCGCGGGGGTCTGCGGCTGTGCGACGGCCTGCGGCTGCGCGGGGGGCTGCGGTTGTGCGGGGGTCTGCGGCTGGACGGGGGCTTGCTGCTCCAGCGGCTGCTGTGCGGCAGTCGGCTGCTGTACGGCGGGCTGCGGGGCTACGGGGGGCTGCTGCTGTACGGAAGCCTGCAGCGGCCGCACGGACGCGGCGGGGTGGGACTGCTCGGGCCGAGCCGCGTGCTCCACCGGGGCGCCCTGGGCGGGCCCCTGAGGGGCGGGCCCGGACGCCTGGGGCGCACCCAGGTTCTGCCCGGACACGGGCGCCGGGGCCGCGTCCTGCCGCCGGACGTGAGCCTGGGCAGGGGCCTGCTCCTGGGCCTGCGCGGCGCCCTGCTCCTGAGCGTGCGCGGCATCCTGCTCGTGGGCCTGCGCAGCATCCTGCTCCTGAGCCTGCGCGGCGGCCCGGCCGGTCTCACGGACGCCTTCATAGACGTACGCGGGCACGCGGAAGTCGCGCAGCGTCGCCGTCCGCACCTCGGGTCCCTGACCGGCCCCCTGAGTCATCGACCCCTCCACCACCATTGCGCCGCATCTGCACCGGGATCGGACTGCCTGGTCGCAGCGGCCCCCGGTGTCGTCCGCCCATCATAGGAATGCGGCTGTCGCTGTGTGGTGCACCAGGGGTGGTGAATCGGTGCGGAGCCCCAGTTCACTGCGGTTTTCTCCCGAATTGGCCCGAGGTTTCCCCAGGTTTATCCGCAGGTCGGGGGCCCCGGGCCGATCGGTGGGTAGGTCAGCCGTGACCCGGCGAGCGGGGCGGGCTGACCGTCGTACGTGGCGGACGTCGCTCGGACGAGGTGCGCACGATCAGTTCGGTCGGTATCACCTGCTCGATGGGCCGGCCCGCGTCGAGGCCCTCGATGGCGTCGATGAGGAGCTGGACGACGGCGGTGCCGATGCGCCGGGGCTTCAGCGAGAGCGTGGTGATCGGCGGTTCGGTGGTGGCGTACACGGTCGACTCGCTGCAGCACACCAGGAGCAGATCGTCCGGTACGCGCAGGCCGTAGCGGCGGGCCGCGGCGAGCAGGTCGGTGCCGTTCGGATCGAACAGGCCGTAGACGGCGTCCGGCCGGTCGGGCCTGGCGAGCAGCCGGTCGGCGGCGACGGCGCCCGCGCACGGGTCGTGCGCGGGGTAGGACTCGTACACCGGATCCTGCCCCACGCGCTCGCACCAGCGCAGATAGGCGGTCGTGGAGAGATGGGTGTACGTGTCCGTGGTGGTGCCCGTGAGCAGGCCGATGCGGCGGGCTCCGGCCGCCGCCAGATGCTCCAGGATCTCCAGGACCGCGGCCTCGTGGTCGTTGTCCACCCAGGCCGTGACCGGCAGCGACCCGGCGGGCCGCCCGTCCGAGACGACCGGGAGCCCCTGCCGCACCAGCTCGCTGACCACCGGGTCGTGGTCGGACGGGTCGACGACGACTGTGCCGTCGAGGGCGACGTTGGACCACACGTCGACCGGGCTGCGGCGCGAGGTCGCGGGGAGGATGACCAGGGCGTAGCCCCGGGCGAGGGCGGCCGAGGTGGCGGCTCTCGCCATCTCCGCGAAGTACGCGAATTCCGTGAAGGTGAAAGGTTCATCCCCGTACGTCGTCACGGTGAGGCCGATGAGGCCCGACTTTCCGGTACGGAGGGTTCGGGCCGCGGCCGATGGGCGATAACCCAGGCGGTCGGCGACCTCGCGGACATGGCGTCGCGTGGCATCGGGCAATCGCCCCTTGCCGTTGAGCGCGTCGGAGACAGTCGTGATGGAGACACCGGCTGCGGCGGCGACGTCTCTGATGCCTGCTCGGCTCTGCCGGTTGCCCCGGCGGGAGGTCTCCGCTCGGCTCACCTGGTGCTTCCCTGCTGCTGTCATGGCGAGCCGATAGTAGGGCTCATGGGGGTGGGTAGTGCGGACGCATATGCACCCGTTGACAGGCACGTTTCTGCATGGTGGAAGGCCGTCAATGACCTTGGAAACAAAGAGAGTTGGGCGCCAAGTAAGGCATCGCTCCCTTGTCGTCGCGCGGGGGCCTGCCAATTGACCGAGGTCTCGAAGAGGTCTCAACTCACCTCTACGGGGGACGCGCGCCACGGAGCGAGCCACCGGCGCGTGCCGGGGCGGGGAGCGCTCCCCCCGGGTCCGGGCGCTGCCGCCCCCCCGGGTGACGGCTGCCCGTGTACGTCCTCGGGCGGCGGTGCGTACGGTGGCAGGGGGCCGCGCGGGCCGCGGCTTCCGCTCGCCCTGCGCCGCCGCCCGCCAGGACCGAAGCCGTCACCCCATTCGCAGCGGCGCCGAATCCTCATAAGGTGAGAATCATTGAAGTGCGGATGATCACTGGGATTTACGAAGATCACTAGGAGGACCGCGGTGAGCGAGACGAGCCCGAGGCTGCGCGCCGAGCTGGAGGGTATCCCCGCCTACAAGCCGGGCAGGAACGCCGAGAGCGGCGAGGGCGGCGGCCCTGTCGTGTACAAGCTGTCCTCCAACGAGAACCCCTACCCGCCGCTCCCCGGTGTGATGGAGCGCGCGGTCGCGGCGGCCGGGTCCTTCAACCGCTACCCGGACTACGGCTGCGACCGCCTCCTGAACGAGATCGCGGACCGCTTCGGGGTGCCCGTCCCGCACGTCGCCGTCGGCGTGGGTTCGGTCGGCCTCTCGCAGCAGCTGGTCATGGCGACGGTCACGCCGGGCGACGAAGTGCTCTACGCCTGGCGGTCCTTCGAGGGGTACCCGGTGGTCACCACGGTCGGCGGCGGAAAGTCCGTGATGGTGCCGCTGACGCCGGGGGAGGTGCACGACCTCGACGCGATGGCCGACGCGATCACCGACCGCACCCGCCTGATCTTCGTCTGCAACCCGAACAACCCGACCGGCACCGTGGTCAAGAAGGCCGACCTGGTGCGGTTCCTGGACCGGGTGCCGAAGGACATCCTGGTCGTGATCGACGAGGCGTACGTGGAGTTCGTCCGCGACCCCGAGACGCCGAACGGCCTGGATCTGTACCGGGACCGGCCGAACGTCTGCGTCCTGCGCACCTTCTCCAAGGCGTACGGCCTGGCCGGCCTGCGTGTCGGCTTCGCCATCGCCCACGAGCCGGTGGCCGCGGCGCTGCGCAAGACGGTGGTGCCCTTCGGCGTGAACCAGCTCGCGCAGGACGCCGCGGTGGAGTCGCTACGGTCGGAGGACGAACTGCTCGGCCGGGTCGGCGCGTTGCTCGGCGAGCGCACGCGGGTGCAGGACGCGCTGCGGGAGCAGGGCTGGACCGTGCCCGAGACGCAGGCGAACTTCGTGTGGCTGCGTCTCGGTGACCGGACGGTCGACTTCGCCACCGTCTGCGAGCAGGCCGGCGTGATCGTGCGGCCCTACCCCGGCGAGGGCGTGCGCGTCACCATCGGCGAGACCGAGGCCAACGACATCTTCCTCAAGACGGCCGAGGGCTTCCGCAAGGAGCTCTAGCCTCCGCGGTCGGCCGGGTCGGCCGACCGGCCAGGTCGACCGGATCCCCGTCGACCCCGGTCGAGCACATGGCACGGACTCGCGAGGCGGCACTCGTCGCCTCGCGAGACCGGTGTGGCCCCGCACGCTCCGCGCAGGGGCGCGACGGCCCCCACGTCCAGGCGGCGATCTGCCCCCCGCGCGCCCCCGAAATGCCCCGTTCCCCGGGGTAAGGGGACCCCCCTTTCGACCCTCGACAGTCCGTGCGCCATAATGCTTGTGAATGTGAACGCGTTCACAAGCGTGTCCCAGTTGCTCCAGGGATGTCTGTGACATAAGGGGCAAACTGCCCGCTATGAACACGGCCGTAAGGAGAAGTCGACGTGGACCTGGCTCTGGCGCCGGAAACACTGGCGCGATGGCAGTTCGGTATCACCACCGTCTACCACTTCCTCTTCGTCCCCCTGACGATCTCCCTGGCCGCCCTCACGGCGATCCTTGAGACGGCCTGGGTACGGACGGGCAAGGAGCACTACCTCAGAGCGACCAAGTTCTGGGGCAAGCTGTTCCTGATCAACATCGCGATGGGCGTCGTCACCGGCATCGTGCAGGAGTTCCAGTTCGGCATGAACTGGTCCGACTACTCGCGCTTCGTCGGCGACGTCTTCGGCGCCCCGCTGGCCTTCGAGGCCCTGATCGCCTTCTTCTTCGAGTCGACCTTCATCGGCCTGTGGATCTTCGGATGGGACAAGCTCCCGAAGAAGCTGCACTGCGCGACGATCTGGATGGTCTCCATCGGAACCGTCCTGTCGGCGTACTTCATCATCGCGGCGAACGCCTTCATGCAGCACCCGGTCGGCTACAAGATCGCGGAGCGGGACGGGGTGAAGCGCGCCGAGCTCACCGACTTCGCCAAGGTGCTCTTCCAGGAGACGACGCTCGTCAACTTCTTCCATGTCATCGCGGCGTCGATCCTGGTCGGCGGCGCCTTCATGACCGGCATCGCGATCTTCCACCTGCGCAAGAAGCAGCACACCCGCACCATGCGGATGTCGCTGCGGGTCGGCCTGGTCACCGCGTTCGTCGGCACCCTGCTCACCGTGATCAGCGCCGACACCCTCGGCAAGGTCATGTACGAGCAGCAGCCGATGAAGATGTCGGCCGCCGAGGCCCTGTGGGAATCCGAGAAGCCCGCCCCGTTCTCGCTCTTCGCGTACGGCGACGTCGCCAAGGGCCACAACGAGGTCGCCATAGAGATCCCCGGGGTGCTTTCCTTCCTCGCCAAGAACAACTTCAGCGCGGAGATCCCCGGCATCAACGACCTCAACAAGGAAGCGCAGGACAAGTTCGGGCCCGGCGACTACCGGCCCAACATCCCCACCGCGTACTGGTCCTACCGCTGGATGATCGGCTTCGGCGGGGTCTCCATGATCCTGTGCACCGCCGGACTCTGGCTCACCCGGCGCAAGTTCTGGCTCGCCCCCGAGCACCGCACCGGCGAGGACGACGTACCGAAGCTGATGCTCACCAAGAACCGGGAGCTGGCCCCGAGGCTCGGGACCTGGTGGTGGCGGCTGTCCCAGTGGACGCTGATCTTCCCGCTCATCGGCACCGCCTGGGGCTGGATCTTCACCGAGACGGGCCGCCAGCCCTGGGTGGTCTATGGCGTCCTGAAGACCGAGGACGCGGTCTCCCCCGGCGTCTCGCAGGGCGAGGTGCTCACCTCACTGATCGTCTTCACGCTCATCTACGCGATCCTCGCCGTCATCGAGGTCCGGCTGCTGCTCAAGTACGTCCGCAAGGGTCCGCCGGAGCTGACCGAGGCCGACCTCAACCCGCCCACCAAGATCGGCGGGCCGCCCGGCGGGGCGAGCGCGGACACCGATCCCGAAGCCGAGGCCGACCGGCCCATGGCCTTCTCGTACTGAAGGAGGTAGACGCACATGGAACTTCACGACGTCTGGTTCGTCCTCATCGCCGTCCTGTGGACCGGCTACTTCTTCCTCGAAGGCTTCGACTTCGGGGTCGGGGTCCTCACCAAGCTGCTCGCCCGTGACCGGACCGAGAAGCGGGTCCTGATCAACACCATCGGACCCGTGTGGGACGGCAACGAGGTGTGGCTGCTCACCGCGGGCGGCGCGACCTTCGCGGCCTTCCCCGAGTGGTACGCGACGCTGTTCTCCGGCTTCTATCTGCCGCTGCTGATCATCCTGCTCTGCCTGATCATCCGCGGTGTCGCCTTCGAGTACCGGGCGAAGCGGCCCGAGGAGCGCTGGCAGACCAACTGGGAGCACGCGATCTTCTGGACCTCGCTGATCCCGGCGCTGCTGTGGGGCGTGGCCTTCGGCAACATCGTGCGCGGCGTGAAGATCGACGCGCACAAGGAGTACGTGGGCAACTTCTGGGACCTGCTCAACCCGTACTCGCTCCTGGGCGGCCTGGTCACCCTCACCCTCTTCACCTTCCACGGCACGGTGTTCACCGCGCTGAAGACCGTGGGCGACATCCGGATGCGGGCGCGCAAGCTGGCGCTCGCCCTGGGGCTGATCACGGCGGTGCTCGCGCTCGGTTTCCTGATCTGGACCCAGGCCGACAACGGTGACGGCAAGAGCCTGGTCGCGATGCTCGTGGCGGTGGTGGCCCTGGCAGCGGCCATCGTGGCGATCAAACTCGGGCGCGAGGGCTGGTCATTCGCGCTCTCGGGTCTGACCATCGTCGCCGCCGTCGCGATGCTCTTCCTGTCGCTCTTCCCGAACGTCATGCCGTCCTCGCTGAACGAGGAGTGGAGCCTCACGGTCACCAACGCCTCGTCCACGCCCTACACCCTGAAGATCATGACCTGGTGCGCGGGCGTCGCCACGCCGATCGTGCTGCTCTACCAGTCGTGGACCTACTGGGTGTTCCGCAAGCGGATCGGTACGCAGCACATCGCCGACGCCGCGCACTGAACCAACTCTCCGTACGCCCATGGTCCTTGGGAAGGTGTGTTTCACGTGAAACCGATCGACCCGCGCCTGTTCCGGTACGCCCGCGCCACCCGCTTCTTCCTGGCGGCCGTGGTGGTTCTCGGCCTGGCCGGAGCGGGGTTGGTCGTCGCCCAGGCCATGCTGATCGCCGAGATCGTGGTGGGCGGCTTCCAGCGCGGTTTCGCCGTCGGCGACTTGGGGACGCCGCTGGTCCTGCTCGCGGTCGTGGCCGTGGGCAGGGCGGTGGTGGCCTGGCTGACCGAACTCGCCGCGCACCGGGCGAGCGCGGCGGTCAAGTCGGAGCTGCGGGGGCGCCTGTTGGAGCGGGCGGGGGCGCTCGGTCCCGGGTGGCTGACCGGCCAGCGGACCGGATCCCTCATCACCCTGGCCACGCGGGGTGTGGACGCGCTCGACGACTACTTCTCGCGCTATCTGCCGCAGTTGGGGCTCGCGGTGGTGGTGCCGGCCGCGGTGCTGCTGCGTGTGGTCACCGAGGACTGGGTGTCGGCGGCGATCATCGTGGGGACGCTGCCGCTCATCCCGGTCTTCATGATGCTGATCGGCTGGGCCACGCAGGCCCGCATGGACCGGCAGTGGCAGCTCCTCTCCCGGCTGTCCGGCCACTTCCTCGACGTCGTCGCGGGGTTGCCGACGCTGAAGGTGTTCGGCCGCGCCAAGGCGCAGGCCGAGTCGATCCGGAAGATCACCGGTGAGTACCGGCGGGCGACGATGCGGACGCTGCGTATCGCGTTCCTGTCGTCGTTCGCCCTGGAGCTGCTCGCCACGATCTCGGTGGCGCTGGTCGCCGTCACCATCGGCATGCGGCTCGTCCACGGCGACATGGAGCTGTACGACGGCCTGGTGATCCTGATCCTCGCGCCCGAGGCGTACTTGCCGCTGCGGCAGGTGGGGGCGCGGTACCACGCGGCGGCGGAGGGGCTTGCTGCGGCGGAGGAGATCTTCGCGGTCCTTGAGACCCCGGTTCCGGCCGGGGGGTCGGGGGCCCTGCCTGGCGGCGGTGCGGTGGGCGTGGCCGTGGAGGGGGTGACGGTTCGTTACCCCGGGCGGGAGGCCGACGCCGTTTCCGGGGCGTCGTTCGCCGTCGAGCCCGGGGAGACGGTGGCCCTGGTGGGGCCGAGCGGATCCGGCAAGTCGACGCTGCTGAACGTGTTGTTGGGCTTTGTGCCGCCTACGGAGGGGCGGGTGCTGGTCGGCGGGGCCGAGCTGGCCGAGGTTTCCCTGGAGGAGTGGCGGGAGCGGGTCGCCTGGGTGCCGCAGCGGCCGCATCTCTTTGCCGGGAGCATTGCTGAGAATGTGCGGCTTGCCCGGCCCGGGGCGGATGACGCGGCCGTGGTGGACGCGCTGCGTGCGGCTGGGGCATGGGAGTTCGTGGCCGGGCTGCCGCTCGGCGTGGAGACCCTCCTGGGGGAGGACGGAGGCGGGCTCTCCGCCGGGCAGCGGCAGCGGGTTGCTCTCGCGCGGGCGTTTCTGGCCGACCGGCCTGTGGTGCTGCTTGACGAGCCCACCGCCGCGTTGGACGGGGAGACGGAGGCGGGCGTTGTCGAGGCGGTGCGGAGGCTGGCTGTCGGCCGGACTGTGGTGTTGGTGGTGCACCGGCCCGCTTTGCTGGACGTGGCCGACCGGGTGGTGCGGGTGGAGGTTGCAGCGGAGGGTGCCGCAGGCGTGGGCTGTGCCCACCCTTCCCCAAGCTCTCGGCTTCGCTCGAGCAGGGGAGGCCCCACTCGCCCCCTGGGCGGCCCAGCTGCCCACAGGGTTAGTCGGACAGTTGCCGTCGACCAGGACAAGGCATCGCTCGGTGACCGTGCCGTAGCGAGTGAACGGGCAGGCGGGTGGGGGGAAACCCGCCCGGAGGGCGGGGTGTTGGCCCGGGTCAGGGCTGCGGCGCGGGAGCGTCGGGGGAGGCTCGCGTTGGCCCTGCTGCTCGGCAGCCTCGCGCTGGGGTGTGCCGTGGGGCTCATGGCCACGTCCGGGTGGCTGATCTCGCGGGCGTCGGAGCAGCCCCCGGTGATGTACCTGATGATCGCCGTCACGGCGACCCGCGCCTTCGGCATCGGAAGGGCCTGCTTCCGCTACGCCGAGCGCCTGGTGTCGCACGACGCGGTCCTGCGGATGCTGGCCGACACCAGGGTCGCCGTGTTCCGGCGTCTGGAACGCCTCGCCCCCGCGGGCCTGCGCGGCACCCGCCGCGGCGACCTGCTCTCCCGCCTCGTCGCCGACGTGGACGCGCTCCAGGACTACTGGCTGCGCTGGCTCCTTCCGGCCGGCGCCGCGGCCGTCGTCAGTGCCGGAGCCGTCGGGTTCACCGCCTGGCTGCTCCCGGAGGCGGGCGCCGTCCTGGCCGTCGGCCTGCTCGCCGCGGGCGTCGGCGTGCCCCTGGTGAGCGGTGCCGTGGCCCGCAGGGCGGAGCGAAAGCTGGCCCCCGCGCGCGGGGTGCTCGCCACCAGGGTGGCCGATCTGCTCACGGGCACGGCCGAGTTGACGGTCGCGGGCGCCCTGCGGCGACGTACCGACAAGGCGAAGGAGGCCGACGCCGAGCTGACCCGGATCGCCTCCCGCACGGCCAGCGCCACCGCGCTCGGCGACGGCCTCACCGCGCTCGCCACCGGCCTCACCGTGGCCGCGGCCGCGCTCGTCGGCGTCCAGGGCGTGCACGACGGCCGGCTCGGCGGCGTCGCGCTTGCCGTCGTCGTCCTCACCCCGCTCGCCGCGTTCGAGGCGGTGATGGGGCTGCCGCTCGCCGTGCAGTACCGCCAGCGCGTCAAGAAGAGCGCCGAGCGGGTCCACGAGGTCCTGGACGCAGCCGAACCCGTCCCGGCCCCCGCCGCGCTCGCGGAGCCCCCGCGGACGCCCTTCCCGCTGCGCCTGGAGGCACTGCGGGCCCGCTACGAGGGCCAGGAGCGGGACGCCCTCGCGGACGTCACCCTCACCCTGGAGCGCGGCCGCCGCGTCGCCGTCGTCGGCCCGTCCGGGTCCGGCAAGACGACGCTCGCCCACGTCCTGCTGCGCTTCCTGGGCGCGCACGAGGGGACGTACACGCTGGGCGGCACGGACGTGTCGGCGCTCGACGGCGACACCGTGCGCCGCTTCGTCGGGCTGTGCGCGCAGGACGCGCACGTCTTCGACAGCTCCCTGCGCGAGAACCTGCTGCTCGCGCGGAAGGGCGCGGGCGACGACGAGCTGTACGGCGCGCTCGCGGAGGCACGGCTCGACGGCTGGGTCCGGACCCTGCCCGACGGGCTCGACACGCTCGTCGGCGAGCACGGAGCACGCCTCTCCGGAGGCCAGCGGCAGCGGCTCGCGCTGGCCCGCGCGCTGCTCGCCGACTTCCCCGTCCTCGTACTCGACGAGCCCGCCGAACACCTCGACCTGCCGACGGCCGACGCCCTCACCGCCGACCTGCTCGCGGCCACCGAAGGCCGTACGACGGTGCTCATCACGCACCGTCTGGCCGGACTCGACAAAGTTGACGAGGTGCTCGTCCTGGACGAGGGGCGGGTGGCGCAGCGCGGTACGTACGCGGAGCTGGTGGCCGTCGACGGGCCGCTGCGGCGGATGCGGGAGCGGGAGTCGGCGGCGGATCTGCTGACCGGGGTCGGAGGCTGACGACGGCGGCCCCGGGGAGCGCGGCGGGCGGCTGAGGCGGATGGTCCACGACGGCGCCGCGGCCCGCCGCGCTCCCCGGGGCCCCGTGAAGGCTCGACTTTCCCTGGCAAATCGGACTAACTACGCTCGGGGCATGCCCGTCCCCCCGGCCTCCGCTCCCGTCCCGCGCCCCGAAGGCACCCCTGAGGTCGTCCCGGGAGCGGAAGGCACCCTCAAGGGCCCGTCGGGCGCCGGCCGCGTTCCGGGCGCGGAGGCCGCCCCGGACTCGGCGGAGGCGGCGGCACGGGCGACCCGCAGCCTCCAGGGTCTTTCCACCGAGCTGACCGCGCGCGTACCGCAGCTCCTGGAGGCGATGCGTTCCGTCGGCACCGGGCTCGAACTGCACACCACCCTGGACCGCATCTGCGAGACCGCGGCCGAGCTCACGGACGCCCGCTACGCGGCGATCGGCGTCGTCTCCGAAGACGGCAACGGGCTCTCCGACTTCGTCTACACCGGCATCGACGAGGCCACCGCCACCCGCATCGGACGCCTCCCCGACGGCCACCGCGGGCTGCTCGGCGCGCTCATCCACCAGCCGGAGGCCCTGCGCCTCGCCGACCTCGCCACCGACCCGCGCTCCTGCGGCTTCCCCGCCCACCACCCGCCGATGCGCAGCTTCCTGGGGGTGCCGATCCGGGTCCAGGGGGAGATCTTCGGCAACCTGTATCTCACCGAGAAGCGCGGCGGGGGCGAGTTCAGCGACTACGACGTGCACATGGTGCGCGTGCTCGCCACGGAGGCCGGCATCGCGATCGGCAACGCGCGCCTGTACGAGGCCGCCAAGCAGCGCGAGCGGTGGATCGACGGCTCCGTGGCGGTCACCACGGCGCTGCTCTCCGGCTCCGACGCGGAGGACGCGCTCGCGGTCGTCGCCGAGCAGGCGCGGCATCTGGCCGACTCGGCGGCCGGGATCGTGCTGCTGCCCGACGAGGAGGGCGGCATGGAGATCGTCGCCGTGTCCTCGGACGAGCCCATCGGGGCGCTCGGCGTGGCGGTGCCTCCGGAGAGCCGCATCATCGCCGATCTCCTCGACGGGCAGGCCGTGTTCATCGACGACGCGGCCACCGACCCGCGCATCATGACCGACCTCGCGCGGAGCTACGGACCCGCCATGTTGCTGCCCCTGCAGAGCGACGGCCGGGTCCTGGGGACGCTCGTCACGCCCCGCGCGCGCGGGGCACGCCCCTTCACGGAGGCCGAGCGGACCCTCGCCGCCCAGTTCGCCTCGCAGGCCGCCCTTGCGCTGATGATGGCCGAGGCACAGCGCGACCGGGAACGGCTCGCCGTCTACGAAGACCGCGACCGCATCGCCCGCGACCTGCACGACCTCGTCATCCAGCGGCTCTTCGCCACCGGGATGATGCTGGAGAGCGCCCAGCGGAGGTCCGTCGTGCCGGAGGTGCAGCGGGGCGTCGGCAAGGCAGTCGACGAGCTGGACGTGACGATCCAGGAGATCCGCACGGCGATCTTCGCGCTCCAGCAGGGGCCCGCCGAGGCGCCCGCGGGGCTGCGCACCCGCGTCCTGCGCGAGATCAACATGGCGGCCGTGCCGCTCGGCTTCAAGCCCTCGCACCACTTCGTGGGCCCCGTCGACACGGTCGTCGGGGAGCTCACCGGCAAGAACCTCATCGCGGCGCTGCGCGAGGCCCTGTCGAACGCCTTCCGGCACGCGCAGGCCGCCCGCATCGACGTCGTCGTCGACTCCACGCTGATCCTGCCGGACGGCGAGCGGGGCGTACGCCTGACCGTCGCCGACGACGGCGTCGGCATCGCGGAGGGCGGTCGCCGCAGCGGCCTGAAGAACCTCAAACGGCGCGCGGAGTCGCTGGGCGGCGACAGTTGGTACGGGCCCGGCATCGGCGAGGACGGCGGCGGTACGACGGTGGTGTGGCAGGCGCCGTACTGAGGTCCGGGGGACGCTCGTTGAGGGGCCGGGGTTCCGGGGGCCCTGTTCGGCGGTATCCCCGTGCCCCGTACGGGTCACCCGGCCCCCCACGCGTACGAGTTCTCCGGGCGTGCCGCGCGCGTGGGGGCAACGATCCGGGACATGCGTCTGTCCCGCCGCCCGCTCGTAGTGCCGGTCCTGCTGTGCGCCGTCGTCGCCCTCTCCGCGCCCCGGTCCGTCGCCGCCGAGGAGGGCGACGGGAACCCCGGAGCGGGCCCCGACGGCCACAGCGTGGGCGCCGACGTGGCGCGGCTCTACGAGGAGGCGCAGACGGCCGCCCTGCGGTACGAGGCCGGGCAGCGGGCGGCCGACGTGCAGCGCGCCCGCGTCGCGCGCCTCGACCGGCTGCTCACCAAGGAGCAGGGCCAGGTCGCCGTGCTGCACAAGGATCTGGGCCGGATGGCCGGCGCCCAGTACCGCACCGGCGGCGGGATGCCGCTCACCGCGCGGCTGCTGCTCGCGGACGACCCCGACGAACTGCTGCGCGGCAGGCGCCTCCTGGGGCAGGCGGACCTCGCCGTCACCAACGCCGTCGACCGGACCCGGCGGGCCGCGGCCAGGCTCGACACCGCCAGGCGGTCCGCCGAGCGTGCCCGGGGCGTGCTCGACCGGCACACGGCGCGGCTCGCGAGCCTGAAGCGGGGCATCGAGGAGAAGCTGGAGACGGCGCGGTGGACGCTGCAGGGCGAGGCCGACCAGTCGGTCGCGGCGGGTCGGTGCCGGGGCGCCGTGCGGCTCGCGCGGCCGAAATCGTCGTCCACGCGCGCGTGGGTGTCACCCCTGGAGACGTACGACCTGTCCGCGGGCTTCGACAGCGCGGGCGAGCGCTGGGCGGGCCGGCACACCGGGCAGGACTTCGCCGTCGACATCGGCGCCCCGGTGCGGTCGGTGGGCGCCGGGCGGGTGGAGCGGGTGGCGTGCGGCGGCGGCTTCGGCATCGAGGTCGTGGTGCGCCACGAGGACGGCTATTACACGCAGTACGCGCACCTCGCGTCGGCCGCCGTCGACCAGGGGGAGCGGGTGCGCGCCGGACAGTGGGTCGGCCAGGCGGGCACCACCGGCAACTCGTCGGGCCCGCACCTGCACTTCGAAGCACGCGTCACCCCGGACCTGGGTTCGGGCGTGGATCCGGTGAAGTGGCTGGCGGAGCGGGGAGTCGACCTCTGAGGGGTGTGGGGCTCTGCCTATGTGCGGCTCCGCCGCGTGGGCGCGACCAGCCCCCACCGGCCCGCAGGGGTCATCACCGCACATCCAGCGAAGCGCTCAGCGCTGCGCCAGTATTCGTTCGATGACCACCGCCACGCCGTCCTCGTTGTTGGCGACGGTGCGGCCGGACGCGGCGGCGACGACGTCCGCGTGGGCGTTGCCCATCGCGTACGAGACGCCGGCCCAGGTGAGCATCTCGACGTCGTTCGGCATGTCTCCGAAGGCGACGACTTCCTCGTGGCTGATGCCGCGCTCGGCGCAGCACAGGGCGAGCGTGCTGGCCTTGGAGACACCGGGGCCGCTGATCTCAAGGAGCGCGGTCGGGCTGGACCGGGTGATCTCCACGCGCGCGCCCACGGCCACCCGGGCCAGCGTCAGGAAGGCGTCCGGCGGGATGTCGGGGTGGTGGGCGAGGACCTTCAGGATGGGCTGGTCGGCGCCGTCGGACTCGGCCGTGAGGAGCTTCTCGGCGGGCGCCACGCCGACCGCGGGGTCCAGGTGCAGCGGCGGATAGGCGGGTTCGTGGTGCACCCCGCCGGTCCGCTCGATCGCGAACGACGTACCGGGCGCGGCCGCGCGCAGGATGCCGACGACGTCGAGGGCGGTCGCGGGCGACAGGTCCCGCACCTTCACGAAGCGGTGCCCGCCGGGCCCGCCGTGCAGGTCGACCACCGCGGCGCCGTTCCCGCAGATCGCCAGGCCGTGGCCGTGCACGTGGTCGCTGACGACGTCCATCCAGCGGGCCGGGCGCCCGGTCACGAAGAAGACCTCGATACCGGCTGCCTCGGCGGCGGCGAGCGCGGCGACGGTGCGTTCCGAGACGGACTTGTCGTCGCGCAGCAGGGTGCCGTCCAGGTCCGTGGCGATCAGCCGGGGCGGGACGGAGGAGGCCGGGGTCCGGGGCCGAGGGGTGGTTGAGGTCACGTACGCGATTGTCCCGCATATGCGCGCACGGGTGTGTGGCGGGGCGCACATCTGAGTGCGTCACACACCCGTGCGCCCCTGCCGCACCCCGGGCTACCCGCGGCTGCCCTGGTCAGGACAGCCGCGGCGCACCTCGCCCTCAGAGCTGAGCGAGCGCTTCCGTCGCGATGCGCTCGAAGACCTTCTCGTCCGCCGCGAAGTCCGTGCCGGGCAGCGGCCAGTGCAGGACGATCTCGTCGAAGCCCAGCTCCGCGTGGCTGCCCGCGAAGTCGACGAAGGCGTCGAAGGAGTCGAGGGGGCGGTCCGGGGTGAAGCCGGTGAGCAGCACTTTGCCGAGCCCGTCGACGTCGCGGCCGATCTCGGCACAGGCCGCGCCGAGCTTGCCGACCTGGCCGCGGATGGCCTCGAGGGACTGCTCCGGGGTGCCCGATTCCGAGACCTTCGGGTCGCCCGTCGTGACCCACGCCTGCCCGTGCCGCGCGGCGAGCCGCAGACCGCGCGGGCCGGTGGCGGCCACGGCGAACGGCAGCCGCGGGCGCTGCACACAGCCGGGGATGTTCCGCGCCTCGTACGCCGCGTAGCGCTCGCCCTCGTACGTCACCGAGTCCTCGGTGAGCAGCCGGTCGAGCAGCGGCAGGAACTCTCCGAAGTGGTCCGCGCGTTCACGGGGTGTCCAGGGTTCCTCGTCGGCGCGGCGCAGCGTGGCGGCGTCGAAGCCGTTGCCGCCCGCGCCTATCCCCAGCGTGACGCGGCCGTTCGACACGTCGTCGAGGGTGATCAGTTCCTTGGCGAGCGTCACCGGGTGCCGGAAGTTCGGCGAGGTGACGAGCGTGCCGAGCCGGATCCGCTCGGTCGCGGCCGCGGCGGCCGTCAGCGTGGGCACCGCGCCGAACCAGGGGCCGTCGCGGAAGGTCCGCCAGGAGAGGTGGTCGTAGGTGTAGGCGGTGTGGAAGCCAAGATCCTCCGCGCGCTGCCAGCGCTCCTTGCCGCCTTCGTGCCAGCGGCGGACGGGCAGGATCACGGTGCTCAGACGCAGACTCATGCCATCGAGCGTACGGGGGCCCGGGAGCCGACCGTCCCGCCCACCGCCCGGTGGGGTGCCCGGGAGCCGGTCACCCCGCCCACCGCTCGGCGGGGACCCGCCCACCGCCCGCCCCGGGCTCAGCGCACCCTGGCGTTCAGCCACGGCGTGAGCGAGATCATGGGGATCAGCTCCTTGTACGTCTCGTCCCCGGGCAGCGGCACGATCAGCCAGTAGCCCGGCGGGAAGCGGCGCCCCTTGACGTACGCGAGGCCGCCGAGGACCGACCGCACGAACGCGGGCACCGAGTCGCGCGGCACGTCGTGGCACTCGACGCCTTCGACGGCGATCAACGCGTCGTCGTCCGGATAGAGGCGGACGGAGATCCGCGGTGAGCCGCCGAGCTCCACGAACGCCTCGTGCGGCAGCGAGCCGTCCGCGTCGGTCGTCACGCCCACGCCCGCGGCACTCCGGCGGGAGGTCCGGTCGGCGCCTATGTCATGGGCGACGGTGATCTCCCGCTCGTACTCGCCCGCGATCGCGCGCAGCGCGCCGACGGCGGCCTCGGTGCTGTGCAGATGCTCCATGGCTCCCGATCATGCCTGGCCGCGAGGTTCAGCGGGATTCGGGAAAGCGCAGATAGCCAGGTGGTACGGCGGCGCTGAGCCAGACGCCGTTGGCGCTGACCTGGAACAGGTGGCCGTCGCGGTGCATCGCGCCCGCGTCGACGGACAGCACGACCGGCCGCCCGCGCCGGGCCCCCACCCGCGTCGCCGTGTCCCGGTCGGGCGAGAGGTGCACGGCGTGCCGGTTCATGGGGCGCAGCCCCTCGGCGCGGATCGCGGGCAGGTGGCGGGCGACCGTGCCGTGGTAGAGGTACGCGGGCGGGGTCGCCGCCGGCAGGTGGAGGTCCACCTCGACGGAGTGGCCCTGGCTCGCGCGGATCCGGTCGCCCTCGACCGCGAAGCGCCGCTTGTCGTTCACGGCCACCACGTGGTCGAGCTCGGCGCGGGTGAAGCGGAAACCGTGCGCCGCGGCGGCCGCGATGAGCGTGCCGATGTCCACCCATCCGCCGTCGTCGAGCGTGATCCCGATCCGCTCGGGCTGATGGCGCAGGTGCTTCGACAGGTATTTCGACACCTTCACGGTGCGCCGGTCGTCCATTCCGCCCGGCGGGTGTGCTTCTTGCATCTCCTCAGCGTCGCGGTCCGCCGTTCTCCGCGCACTTGTTTTTCTGCCACCGCCCGGGTGCCGACTTTTCATCGAGGAAATCCGGCCCACAGGTTTGATCCACAGCCAAGTCCGGTTATCCACAGGCTCGTTGACAATTCTGTGGACAACTCTCAGTCCGTCGGCGGTATTTGGGCAATTTGTTTGTCTTCAAGGTGACTTGAGGCCAATGCGTCCAATGTCCTGCTCTGTACCTCCCGTTCGGCGGCCGCGGCGATGAACGCGGCGGCGTTCTCCCGCCCAACCAGCTCCTGAACTGCCCGCATTGTGTCGGCGGGCAGCGCCACGTGCTGCGGCTCGGCGCCCTGGGTTCCGTGCTGGAGAGGTTCCTCCGCGTCGAGGTGGCGGCGCAGATGCCGGGTGGCGAACATCCGCATCGCGCGGGCCAGTTCGGCGTCGACCGACTTCTGGGCCAGCGGCCGCAGGCGCCGGACGAGCGCGGCCGCCTCCGCCGCGTCCGCCTCGCTCGGCGGGTGATGGCCGAGATAGCGCGCGAAGACATGCTCATTGGTGAACTCCAGGAAACGCGCCGCGATGTGCTCGACCTGTCCCCTCAACTCCCGCAGATGCCCGGAGATGGCCGACAGCGGCACGCCCGCCGCGTGCAACTCTGCGGCCACCGCCAGCTCTTGCGGGCTCGGCACCAGGAATTCGTCGTCGCGGCCCGGCAGCGGTTCGAGCACTCCGAGCGCGATCGCGTCCGCCACCGCCACGTCGTCCGGGGTGCCGCCGAACGCCGCGTCCAGCTCGGCCCGCGTGATCCGGTCGGCCTTCTCGTCCGTCCAGGGGCCGTCGACCTCCGCGACCAGGCCGAGCACACCGCCCAGGCCGCGCCCCGCGTCCCACGCCTCCAGGAGCTCCTTGATGGACGCCAGGGTGTACCCCCGGTCGAGCAGGTCGGCGATCTGGTGCAGCCGGGCCAGATGGGCGTCCCCGTACACATTGGACCGGCCGCGGCGCTCCGGCCGGGGGAGCAGGCCGCGGTCCTGATAGGCCCGGATCGTCCGCACCGTGGCCCCGCTGTGGTGGGCGAGGTCCTCTATGCGGTACTCCGCGCGCCGCTCTGTGCTGTGCGGCTCCGTGGCCGACCTGTCCTCCACGCTCCCCCTCCTGACGCCGACGCTGCCTACTAGGCGATGGCCGCGCGTGCCGCCACCGCCGCGGCGGCCCGCGCCGCGGGCGACTCCGCCAGATACGCGACGGCCTTGCGCAGCGAGCCTTCCTGCGACGGATGGTACGACCGCCGCAGATAGCGGGGTACGGCCGCGCCGAGCTCCCGCCAGCCGGGCAGCAGGCCCTTCCCGATCGCCCGGTTGAACTCGCCGAGGGAGAGCCGCAACCGGCCCGCGAGCTGCGGATCGCGCCGGATGAGATACGCGCTGCCCCAGATCCACAGATAGAGCATCACGGGCGCCGTGATCCCCATGGCCGTGATCCGGCGGGCGTACCGCGACGCTCCCGAGCCGCCGCAGTGCTGGTACATGTCGAAGGCGACCGAGCGGTGCTCCACCTCCTCCGCGCCGTGCCAGCGCAGCAGGTCGAGCATGACCTCGTCCGCCCCGGCCCGGTCGAGCCCGTCGGCGTCCAGCACCCAGTCGCCGAGCACCGCCGTGAACTGCTCGATGGCGGCGACGATCGCGAGCCGGAAGCGCAGCCACTCCTGCGTCGGGATCGGCGCTCCCAGCGGCGGCTCCTCGCCCAGGAGCTTCTCGAAGAGGAGGTCGACGTACTTCGTGAAGTCGGCCGTGTCCAGGCGCTGCGCCGCCAGGTGGTCGAGCACGTGCGCGTGCTGCACGCTGTGCGTGGCCTCCTGCCCCATGAAGCCCTTGACGTCCTTCAGGAGCACCGGGTCGGTGATCAGCGGCAGGCCCTCCTTGAAGACCTTCACGAACCACCGCTCCCCCGCCGGGAGCAGCAGGTGCAGGACGTTGATGACGTGTGTGGCGGTGGGCTCGTCCGGTATCCAGTGCAGCGGTGTCCTGTCCCAGTCGAACGAGACCCGGCGCGGCACGATCGCGTAGTGCTCCTCGGGGGGTGCGGTGTCGTTCTCCGTGCTCACAGCGGCGGCTCCAATCGGGCTATCGCACGCAGGGCCTTGGGCGTGAAGCGGGACATGAGGTGGGCGCCGCGCGCCTCCGGGGTGACCGGCACGACGGCCTGATTGCGGACTACGGCGCGCAGCACGGCGTCGGCGACCTTCTCCGGCGGGTAGTTCCGCAGGCCGTACAGGCGGGCGGACTTCTTCTGGCGGCGCTTCTCCTCGTCGGCGGAGACTCCGGCGAAGCGGGCCGTCGCCGTGATGTTCGTGTTCACGAAGCCCGGGCAGATCGCGGAGACCCCGATGCCCTGGCCCGCCAGCTCCGCGCGCAGGCACTCGCTGAGCATGAGGACGGCGGCCTTCGACGTGCTGTACGCCGGGAGGGCCTTGGAGGGCTGATAGGCCGCCGCGGACGCGGTGTTCACGATGTGCCCGCCCTGGCCGCGCTCGGCCATCTGCTTGCCGAAGAGGCGGCAGCCGTGGATGACGCCCCACAGGTTGACGTCGAGGACCTTCTTCCAGTCCTCGGCGCTGGTGTCGAGGAAGGAGCCGGAGAGGCCGATGCCGGCGTTGTTCACCAGGACGTCCACCACGCCGTACTCCGTGGCGACCTTCTCGGCGAGCTTCTCCATGGCCTGCTCGTCGCTCACGTCGACCGTCTCGGCCCAGGCCGCCGGGGCGCCGACGAGACGGGACAGCTCCGCCGTGCGCGCCGCGCCCTCCGCGTCCCGGTCGACGGCGATCACCCGCGCGCCCGCCTCGGCGAACGCGAAGGCCGTGGCCCGCCCGATGCCGCTGCCCGCGCCCGTGACCAGGACGAGCTGGCCCGAGAACCGCTCGGCGTACTTCCCCGGGGCCGGGGCCGCCGCGCTCGCCAGGGCCGTCGGACCGCCGTCCTCGTGGGTCGTCACGAACTCTGTGATCCACGCGGCCAGTTGGTCCGGGCGGGTGCGCGGCACCCAGTGCTTGGCCGGAAGCTTGCGCCGGGTCAACTGCGGGGCCCACAGCTCCAAGTCGTCGTAGAGGCTCTCGGAGAGGAAGATGTCGCCGGTGGGCGTTATCAGCTGCACCGGGGCGTGGGCGTACGCGTCCTCGCGGGGCCTGCGCAGGCGGGCGCGGACGTTGTCGCGGTAGAGCCAGGCGCCGTGCGCGGCGTCCGAGGGCAGCGACAGCGTGGGATAGCCGTCGGCGGGGACCTTCTCCAGGCGCTGGAGGATCTTCGGCCAGCGCTTGCCGAGCGGGCCGCGCCAGGCCAGCTCGGGCAGGACGGGGGTGTGCAGCATGTACACGTACCAGGACTTGGCGCCCTGGCCCGCCAGTTGGGCCGCGCGCCGGGGCGTGGGCCTGGTCATGCGCTTCTTGATCCAGTGCCCGAAGTGGTCAAGGGACGGTCCTGACATCGAGGTGAAGGACGCGATGCGGCCCTGGGTGCGCCGGACCGTCACGAACTCCCATGCCTGCACCGAGCCCCAGTCGTGCCCCACCAGGTGCACCGGCTTGTCCGGGCTGACCGCGTCCGCGACCGCGAGGAAGTCGTCGGTGAGCTTCTCCAGCGTGAAGCCGCCGCGCAGCGGTTTGGGCGCCGTCGACCTGCCGTGCCCGCGCACGTCGTACACCACCACGTGGAAGCGCTCCGCCAGGCGCGCGGCGACCTCGGACCACACCTCCTTGGAGTCCGGATAGCCGTGCACGAGCAGCACCGTGGGCCGCCCGGCGTCACCCAGCTCGGCGACGCACAGCTCCACGTCGCCCGTGCGCACCCAGCGCTCACGCGCGCCCAAGAGATCCACGGTGGTCATGCGGCAGCCCTTTCCTCGGCCCAGCGCCGCACATGCGGCAGATCGTCGTCCAGCCAGAAGGCGCTCTCGTCCGGGTCCCTGGAGTCGGTGACGACCAGGATCTCCTCGAACTTCGCGCCCGTGCCGCGGAAGCCCAGATGCGGCTCGACCGCCCACAGGCCCGGCTGCGGCGGGTGGTCGGAGAACTTGTACGGCGACCACAGGGGGGACCAGCCGTCCCGGTGGCCGTGCAGCGCGTCGCTCGCGAGGCCCTTCAGGGACTGCGTGCCGAACCCGAAGACGTGCGGGGACAGGCGGCGCTCCCTGACCCGGCCGACCTTGTGCGCGATCACGCCGAAGGGATACGCGCGGTGGCGGTTGGCATACCCCTGGCGGACCATGAGGCGGTCCACGCTCTCGTAGATCTCGCGGAGCGGGCGGCGCTCGCGCACCTCGCGCAGGATCAGCTCGCGGTGCGCCTCCAGGTCGGCGAGCAGCTTGTCGTGCACGGGGTTGAGGCCGAGACAGCCCGAATATCCGATGTCGGCCGTATATCCCTTGAAGACCGGGGCCATGTCGAGGATGAAGGGCATCCCCGGCTCGAGGCGGCGGTTGGTGGGGAAGAACTGCAGCGGTATCCGGAAGTTCACGAACGCCGTGCGGTCCCCGAACCAGGCGAAGGGCAGATGGAACCAGTCCCGCACCCCCCGCGCCCGCAGCCACTCCCGCTGCATCCGCGCCGCCCCGCGCTCCGTCACCCCCGGCCTGAGCTGGGCGGCGACCGCTTCCGCGCATTCGTACGCGAGGGCCTGCACCTGCTGGAACCCCCGCAGCTCCGCGGAGAGTTCACCCTTCACTGCTGAGGTCATGCCACCGTCCGTCCCGTGTCCGCCGGCCCGGCAGCCCCCGCCCGCAGCGGGAGTCACCGCACCATCGCCGTACGCGCTCGTAACTTGACACTGATGAATGTGACAATGCATGGCGGCTGCGTCAATAGTTCTGCACGACCGTCCGGGACAGGTCCGGAAGTTCCCCGAGGGGGCAGCCGGGGGAACCCTCAGGGGTCGACTTCCGGACGACCCCTACGGGCCCGTAATACTCGAGAGTGACGGCGATCGAGCCTCAGGGCTGACGCCCCGGTGTGGTCCGCGCCACTACGTTCGAACCGTGACTGTGATCGCGACCGAAAGCCTGAGCAAGCGGTACCCGAGGGTGACCGCGCTTGACCGGCTCTCCATGGATATCGGGCCCGGTGTGACCGGACTCGTCGGAGCCAACGGAGCCGGCAAGTCCACACTGATCAAGATCCTGCTGGGTCTGTCCCCCGCCACGGAGGGCCGCGCCGCCGTGCTCGGCCTCGATGTCGCCACCAGCGGCGGCGAGATCCGCGAGCGCGTCGGCTACATGCCGGAGCACGACTGCCTGCCGCCGGACGTCTCGGCCACCGAGTTCGTCGTCCACATGGCGCGCATGTCGGGCCTGCCGCCTGCCGCCGCGCGCGAACGCACCGCGGACACCCTGCGCCATGTCGGGCTCTACGAAGAGCGCTATCGCCCCATCGGCGGCTATTCGACCGGCATGAAGCAGCGCGTGAAGCTCGCCCAGGCGCTGGTGCACGACCCGCAGCTGGTCTTCCTCGACGAGCCGACCAACGGCCTCGACCCGGTCGGCCGCGACGAGATGCTGGGCCTGATCCGGCGCGTGCACACCGACTTCGGCATCTCCGTCCTGGTCACCTCGCACCTCCTGGGCGAACTGGAACGCACCTGCGACCACGTCGTCGTCATCGACGGCGGCAAGCTCCTGCGCTCCAGCTCCACCACGGACTTCACCCAGACCACGACGACCCTCGCCGTCGAGGTCACCGACAGCGACGAACACCCCGACGGCACCGGCGCGTTGCGCAAGGCGCTGCAGGGCCGCGGCGTGGCCACCCAGGACGACGGCGGCGGCCTGCCCGGCGCCGGGCACACCGTGCTGCTCGAAGCAGAGGGCGAGGAGACGTACGACCTCGTACGCGACGTGGTCGCCGATCTCGGCCTCGGCCTGGTCCGCATGGAACAGCGCAGGCACCACATCGCGGAGGTCTTCCGCAGCAACGACGAACAACAGGGTGAGCCGGCCCCGGGCCACGAGGCGCCCTCCGAGCGCGCCGCCGCCTGGGCGGCCACCGCGGCCGCCGCCGAGCAGACAGGAGGCGCCCGCGATGCCCGCTGACTCCACCCAGATCCACAACATCGGCTACCGGCACTACGAAGGACCGCGCCTGGGCCGCGCGTACGCCACCCGGTCGCTGTTCTCGCAGAGCCTGCGCGGCGCCTACGGCCTCGGCCGCTCGGCCAAGTCCAAGGTCCTGCCGATGATCCTCTTCGGGGTGATGTGCGCCCCCGCGCTGATCATGGTCGCGGTCGCCGTGGCCACCAAGGCCAACGACCTGCCGATCGACTACACGCGCTACGCCATAGTGCTCCAGGCCGTCATCAGCCTCTACCTGGCCGCCCAGGCCCCGCAGACCGTCTCCAGGGACCTGCGGTTCCAGACCGTGCCGCTGTACTTCTCGCGCCCCATCGAACGCGTCGACTACGTACGCGCGAAGTTCGCGGCACTCTCCAGCGCGCTGTTCATCCTGACGGCCGTCCCGCTGGTCGTGCTCTACGTAGGAGCACTGCTCGCCAAACTTGACTTCGCGGACCAGACGAAGGGCTTCGCCCAAGGACTGGTCTCCGTAGCACTGCTTTCCGTCCTCTTCTCCGGGATCGCGCTGGTCATCTCGGCGGTCACCCCGCGCCGCGGCTTCGGCATCGCCGCCGTCATCGCCGTCCTGACCATCTCCTACGGAGCGGTGTCCACCGTCCAGGCCATCGCGCACGAACAGGGCAGCTCCGAAGCCATCAGCTGGCTCGGCCTGTTCTCGCCGATCACGCTCATCGACGGCATACAGACCGCCTTCCTGGGCGCCACCTCGGCCTTCCCCGGCAAGGAAGGCCCCTCGGCCGGCGCGGGCGCCGTCTACGTCCTCGTCGTCCTCGCCCTCATCGCGGGCAGCTACGCCGCCCTGCTGCGCCGCTACCGAAAGGCCGGGCTCTGAAAATGACGTCCCTCAGCATCGACCACGTATCCCGCTGGTTCGGCAACGTGGTGGCGGTCAACGACATCACGATGACGATCAGCCCCGGAGTCACCGGCCTGCTCGGCCCGAACGGCGCCGGGAAGTCCACCCTCATCAGCATGATGGGCGGCTTCCTCGCCCCCTCGACCGGCACCGTCACGCTCGACGACAAGCCCACCTGGCGCAACGAGACCATCTACAAGCACCTGGGCATCGTCCCCGAGCGCGAGGGGATGTACGACTTCCTCACCGGCCGCGAATTCGTCGTCGCCAACGCCGAGTTGCACGGCCTGGGCAAGAAGGCCGCCCAGAAGGCCCTCGCCACGGTCGAGATGGAGTACGCGCAGGACCGCAAGATCTCGACGTACTCCAAGGGCATGAAGCAGCGCGTGAAGATGGCCTCCGCGCTCGTCCACGAGCCGTCCGTGCTGCTGCTCGACGAGCCCTTCAACGGCATGGACCCGCGCCAGCGCATGCAACTCATGGAGCTGCTGCGCAAGATGGGCGACGAAGGACGCACCGTCCTGTTCTCGTCGCACATCCTCGAAGAGGTCGAACAGCTCGCCTCGCACATCGAGGTGATCGTCGCCGGGCGCCACGCGGCCAGCGGCGACTTCCGCAAGATCCGCCGCCTGATGACGGACCGGCCGCACCGCTACCTGGTGCGCTCCAGCGACGACCGCGCACTCGCGGCCGCGCTGATCGCCGACCCGTCGACCGCGGGCATCGAAGTCGACCTCAAGGAGGGCGCGTTGCGCATCCAGGCCGTCGACTTCGGTCGCTTCACCACCCTGTTGCCACGCATCGCCCGCGAACACGACATCCGGCTGATGACCGTCTCGCCCTCGGACGAGTCGCTCGAGTCGGTCTTCTCCTATCTCGTCGCGGCCTGAAGGGAGCCACCGTGTACGACCCCACTGTCGCCCGGCTCACCTACCGGGCCCTGCTCGGCCGCCGCCGGGCACTGATCCTCTTCGCCCTGCCGCTGCTGCTGATCGTCATCTCCGCGGCGGTACGCGCCCTCAGCGGCGCCGACGACCAGGTCGCCTCCGACCTGCTCGGCGGCTTCGCGCTTGCCACCATGGTGCCGATCATCGGCGTCATCGCCGGCACCGGTGCGATCGGCCCCGAGATCGACGACGGCTCGGTGCTCTACCTGCTGTCCAAGCCGGTCAAACGGCCCACGATCATCGTCACCAAGCTCACCGTCGCCATCGCCGTCACCATGGCGTTCTCGGCGGTCCCGACGTTCATCGCGGGCATGATCCTGAACGGCAACGGCCAGCAGGTCGCCGTCGCCTACACCATCGCCGCCCTTGTCTCCTCGATCGCGTACGCGGCGATCTTCCTGCTCCTCGGCACCATCACGCGGCACGCGGTGGTCTTCGGCCTCGTGTACGCCCTCGTGTGGGAGGCGCTCTTCGGGTCGCTGGTCTCCGGGGCGCGCACGCTCAGCGTCCAGCAGTGGTCGCTGGCCGTCGCCCACAAGGCCGCGGACGGCGGTGACCTGGTCACCTCCGACGTCGGCCTGCCCGTCGCGGTGATCCTGCTGATCGTCGTGACGGCCGGGACCACCTGGTTCGCCGGGCAGAAGCTGCGGACGCTGACGCTGGCCGGCGAGGAGTAGGCCGTCCTGCCGTCTTGACGGCGTCTTCCCCCTCCCACCAGGACACTGGTGGGAGGGGGATGCTTCAGCAGTGG
Organism: Streptomyces aurantiacus JA 4570; assembly: GCF_000414115.1. Classification (GTDB taxonomy): domain Bacteria; phylum Actinomycetota; class Actinomycetes; order Streptomycetales; family Streptomycetaceae; genus Streptomyces; species Streptomyces aurantiacus_A. The sequence continues at coordinate 16,134 of NZ_AOPZ01000412.1, read as the reverse complement.
CTGGGAGGTGCCGCGATGGCATCGGACGACGGTCGGGACGAGGAGCCCGCGGGCGCGGAGGGCGCCGGGGACGGGGCCTGGGACGAGGTGGTTCTCGACGACGACTTCATACGTTCCGCCGAGGCCGCCGAGCCGTCCGCCCGGGCCCGCATGCTCTCCGCCCGCTGGCGGGACCGGGCGCCCGAGCCCCAGCCCTGGCGATCCGACGAGCCGCCCGCCGGGTGGTTCTTCAGCCGGCGCAGGAAGAGGCGGCGCCGCAAGTAGGCCCGGCCCCCCGGGAAATTCGGTGGCGTACGGCGCCGGTGCTCGGCAGAGTGGAGAAGTCACCGCGCGCCGGGTCCGTCCCGGCGCTCACCTTCTGGGAGAGGAGCCGGCGTTGTTCATGAACAGTCCGTCGTGCTCCCGGCAGGGCGAACCGCGGCAGGCTCCGGAGTAGTCACCGCACTCCGTTTGAGCCGCGCCACGGGGGACCGCCCGGGGCGGCCGCTTCGAGCGCGCACATTTCGCTGCGCGGGCCGCCCACCCAACGTTGCACTGGGCCGGGCCTGGGGGTTACGGGAACATTCCCGTGCCCTTGGGTCCGGCCTTTGTGTACGTCCACGGGACAGTGGCTGTAGGCCGGGGCTGTGCCCACCCGTCCCGCCCTGCGGGACGATTGCCCACAGCGGTAGCGGCCGACGGTGACGGGTCCGGCTGCCCACAGCGGCTACGCGTACTGCCCGCGGCGGGACCCGCTCAAGGCCCTAGGCCAGCAACCGCTCCAACACCACCGCGATCCCGTCCTCCTCGTTGGAGGCCGTCACCTCGTCCGCGACCGCCTTGAGGTCCTCATGGGCGTTGGCCATGGCCACGCCGTGGGCGCACCAGGCGAACATCGGGATGTCGTTGGGCATGTCGCCGAAGGCGATCGTGTCCACGGCCTTCGCGCCGATGCGGCGTGCGGCGAGGGACAGGCCCGTCGCCTTCGTCAGGCCGAGCGGCAGGAGTTCCACTATGCCCTCGCCCGCCATCGTCACGCCGACGAGATCGCCCGCGACCTCCCGCGCCACGGCCGCCAGCGCGTCGTCGCCGAGCCCGGGATGCTGGACGTACACCTTGTTGAGCGGCGCCGCCCACAGGTCCGCGACGTCCGTGAACGGGATGACCGGGAGCGGGCCGTCCTGGACCACGTACCCGGGGCCGACCAGGACCTCGCCCTCCAGGCCGTCGCGGCTCGCGGCGAGCGCCAGCGGGCCGATCTCCGCCTCGATCTTGGCGAGGGCCAGGCCCGCGAGCTGCCGGTCGAGGGTGACGGAGGTCAGCAGCCGGTGCTCGCCCGCGTGGTACACCTGCGCGCCCTGGCCGCACACCGCAAGACCGTCGTAGCCGAGGTCGTCCAGGATGTGCCGGGTCCAGGCGACGGAGCGGCCGGTGACGACGATGTGGGCCGCGCCCGCCGCGGTGACCGCGGTGAGCGCGGCACGGGTGCGCGTCGAGACCGTGTCGTCGGGCGACAGGAGCGTCCCGTCGAGGTCGGTCGCCACGAGGGGGTACGGGAAGGCCGGGCGGCCGCTCTCGGACGGGCCGGTTCCGACGGGGGAGACGGTGCTCACTTGGCGAGGGGCTCCAGGATCTCTCGTCCGCCCAGATACGGCCGCAGAACCTCCGGCACGCGCACGGAACCGTCGGCGAGCTGGTGGTTCTCCAGGATCGCCACGATCGTGCGCGGCACCGCGCACAGCGTGCCGTTCAGCGTCGCGAGGGGCTGGACGGCCTTCTTGCCGCCCTGCTCCTCGCGCATGCGCACGGACAGGCGGCGGGCCTGGAAGCTGTCGCAGTTCGACGCGGACGTCAGCTCGCGATACTTGCCCTGGGTGGGGATCCACGCCTCGCAGTCGAACTTGCGGGAGGCCGAGGCGCCCAGGTCGGCGGAGGCGACGTCGATCACCTGGAAGGGCAGCTCCAGGCCGGTCAGCCACTGCTTCTCCCAGTCGAGGAGCCGCTTGTGCTCGTTCTCGGCGTCCTCCGGGGCGACGTACGAGAACATCTCGACCTTGTCGAACTGGTGCACCCGGAAGATGCCGCGGGTGTCCTTGCCGTAGGTGCCGGCCTCGCGGCGGAAGCAGGGTGAGAACCCGGCGTACCGCAGGGGGAGCTTGTCGGCGTCGATGATCTCGTCCATGTGATACGCCGCGAGCGGGACCTCGGAGGTGCCGACCAGGTAGTAGTCGTCCTTCTCCAGGTGGTACACGTTCTCGGCGGCCTGGCCGAGGAAGCCGGTGCCCTCCATGGCGCGCGGGCGCACCAGGGCGGGGGTCAGCATCGGGATGAAGCCGGCCTCCGTGGCCTGCGCGATCGCCGCGTTGACCAGTGCCAGTTCGAGCAGCGCGCCGACGCCCGTCAGGTAGTAGAAACGGGAGCCCGAGACCTTCGCGCCGCGCTCGACGTCGATGGCGCCGAGCGCCTCGCCGATCTCCAGGTGGTCCTTGGGCTCGAAGCCCTCGGCGCCGAAGTCGCGGATGGTGCCGTGCGTCTCCAGGACGACGAAGTCCTCCTCGCCGCCCACCGGCACGTCCTCGTGCACGAGGTTGCCGAGCTGGAGGAGGAGGCGCTTGGTCTCCTCGTCGGCCTCGTCCTGCGCGGCGTTCGCGGCCTTGACCGCGGCGGCCAGCTCGCCGGCCTTCTTCAGGAGCTCGGCCTTCTCGTCGCCGGACGCCTTGGGGATGAGCTTGCCAAGCGCCTTCTGCTCGGAGCGGAGCTCGTCGAAGCTGAGGCCGGACGACCTGCGCCGCTCGTCGGCGGAGAGCAGGGCGTCGACGAGGCCGACGTCCTCTCCACGGGCGCGCTGAGAAGCGCGGACACGGTCGGGGTCCTCACGGAGCAGGCGAAGGTCAATCACCCCTCAAGGCTACCGTCGCCCGGTTCCGGCCCACGACTTGATATTCACCATGCAGGCGTTATGCCCGTTTTGTCGGAATGGGAATTCCTTGGAGTGACGCCGGGATGACGTCCGGGTGGCCGGAGAGCGCCGCCCGTTCGGAGGGTCAATAAAGCGGACACGATTCCCCGAAACGGGGCAGAACTATCCAGCCGCCTTGACTCGATCCCCTTGTGGGAAACGGGACTTGGGGACCCGGTTGTCCACAGGAATGGGTTCTACCGGAAAGTTATCCACAGGCTGTGCGAAAGATCTGTGGATGCCGGAAGAGGCCGCTCTGAATCTCCTCCGTACGTCGGCGGATTCCTGCCCCAAACCCTCTCCGAGCCAACTTTCGAGTGGAAATGGTTAACTCCAAAGAGTTGATCAATGGAAAAGAGTGGACAGGGGTGACGTGCGGGGCTGTGGACGTACTTGAGCGCTGAGAGCCGCTTTGTCGACGATGTCGCGCTTCGTTGTCGACTTGTCCCCAGATCGAGAAGGGCACCTGTGGATAACTTCTGTGGACAACGTAAATCTGCAGGTAGTACCGGGGTTTCGGCCACGCCGAAGACCGTCGGGAGCCCCGGAGAACCTCCGGGAGAGGGCAGATGAAGCGTCGGCGAACGATCTGAAGTGCCGGTGAACGCTCAGAACCGGCCGTCCTGGCAGCGCGCCAGCCAGTCCGACGCCGCCATGAATTCCGCGTCGGTGGTCCCCGGCCGCTGCGGCCGGACGTCCTCGGACGCCACGCCCGCGCGCGGATAGGACCCGAGGAAGCGCACCTTCGGGCAGATCCGCTTCAGGCCCATCAGCGCCTCGCCCACGCGGCGGTCGGTGATGTGGCCCTCGGCGTCCACGCTGAAGCAGTAGTTGCCGATGCCCTGCCCGGTCGGCCGGGACTCGATCCGCATCAGGTTGACGCCGCGCACCGCGAACTCCTGGAGCAGTTCGAGCAGCGCACCGGGGTGGTCGTCGCCGAGCCAGATCACCAGGGAGGTCTTGTCCGCGCCGGTGGGCGCAGCGGGCCGGGCCGGCCGGCCCACGAGCACGAACCGGGTCGCGGCGTTGGCCGCGTCGTGGATCTCGGTGACCAGTGGCTCCAGGCCGTACGTCGCCGCGGCGAACTCGCCCGCGAACGCCGCGTCGAACCGCCCCTCCTGCACAAGCCGCGCGCCGTCGGCGTTCGACGCCGCCGACTCCCACAGCGCGTCCGGCAGATGGGCGCCGAGCCAGTTGCGCACCTGCGGCTGGGCCACCGGGTGGCCGGTCACCGTCTTGATGTCCTTGAGCTGGGTGCCGGGGCGCACCAGCAGCGCGAAGGCGATCGGAAGGACGACCTCGCGGTAGATCATCAGCGGCTCGCCCTTGGCGAGCTCGTCGACGGTCGTGGTGACGCCGCCCTCCACCGAGTTCTCGATCGGCACCAGCGCCGCCGCGGCCTCGCCGGAGCGCACCGCGTCCAGCGTCGCCGGGACGGACACCATCGGGACCAGCTCCCGGGTGGCCGCCTCGGGCAGGGTGCGCAGGGCCGCTTCGGTGAAGGTGCCCTCGGGGCCGAGGTAGGTGTAGCGCGTCGCCGACATACCGTCACCCTAATGCGCGGCGTGAGACGCGGCTCACGCGTCTCACGGAGCGAAGCCCGCGCCGTACCCGCCCCGGCTCACCCTTCCAGCAGCCGCTGCCCCACGTACTCCCCGGCCCCCGCGCCCCCCGGCACCGCGAACAACCCGCTCGCCTCGTGCCGGATGAACTCCGAGAGCGCGTCCCCGCGGTCGAGCTTGCGCTGCACCGGCACGAAGCCCCGCAGCGGATCCGCCTGCCAGCAGACGAAGAGCAGCCCCGCGTCCGGCTCGCCCTTGGCGTCGAAGCCGTCGTGGTACGAGAACGGGCGGCGCAGCATCGCGGCACCGCCGTTCTGATCGGGGCGCGTGATGCGGGCGTGGGCGTTGAGGGGGACCACGAGCTTGCCGTCGGCGCCGGTCTTCTCCAGCTCCATCTCGGTGGTCTCCGTGCCGCCGGTCAGCGGCGCGCCGTCGGTCTTGCGGCGGCCGATGACGTCTTCCTGGGCCTTGGTGGCGAGCCGCTCCCAGTCGTCGAGCAGCATCCGGATGCGGCGTACGACGGCGTAGGAACCGCCGGCCATCCAGGCGGGGTCGGCGCCGTCCGGCTTCTCGGGCACGAAGATCCGCTTGTTGAAGTCGTCGTCGGACGGCTTCGGGTTGTTGGTGCCGTCGATCTGGCCCATCAGATTGCGGGTCGTCATGGGGCGGGCGGTGGCGCCGGGCGAGCGGTTGAAGCCGTTCATCTGCCAGCGCACCTTCGCCGCCGAACCGGCCTCCTTCTGCAGCGCGCGCAGCGCGTGGAAGGCGACGAGCGGGTCGTTCGCGCCGATCTGCACCCACAGGTCGCCGTTGCTGCGGGACTTGTCGAGGCGGTCGGAGGAGAAGTCGGGCAGCGGGTCGAGGGCGGCCGGGCGCTGCTTCTCCAGGCCGGTGCGGCCGAAGAAGCCGTGGCCGAAGCCGAAGGTGACGGTGAGCGCGGAGGGGCCCGCGTCGCGCGCGATGTCGGTGTCCGGGCCCGCGCCGTCCACCGGCTTGCCCGCCATCAGCCGCGCGGCCGCGGTCGACCAGCGGCGCAGCAGCGCCGCCGCCTCCTTGCGCCCGGCGCCCGCCGCGAGGTCGAAGGCGATCAGGTGACCGCGGGACTGCACGGGGGTGGTGATCCCCGGCTGATGTTTCCCGTGAAACATCACCTCGTCCGTGCCGAGGGTCGTCAGGGCCGCCCCGGAAGCGCCGGAGCCGTCGGCCGAGTCCGAGGACGCGACCGCGTATCCGGCGGCGCTGCCCGCCGCGCCGAGGGCGAGGCCGGTGGCGCCCGCCGTGCCGAGCAGGCGCCGTCGCGAAATGGTGTGGTCCGCCATGAGGGTCAGCCGATCTGCACGTTCTTGTCGAGGGTCACTTGGTCGATGTCGGAGGTGCGCACGGTCACCTTGACCTGCCACTTGCCGGCCATCGGGATCTGCACGCCGCTCGCGCTCCAGTGTCCGGTCGCGATGCGGTCGGGGGCGACCGGCAGCGGGCCGACGTCCTTGGACTTGAGGGTGAAGGAGACCTTCACCTCGGGGATGTCGAAGCCGCTGCCGTTGGGCCGGTTCGCGAAGACGTGCAGGTCGTTGCTGCCGGTACGGCCGGGCGTGAGCTCCAGGCGCACGTCGCCCTTGCCGTCCTGGCCGCCGGTGTCGAACGGGATCTTGATCTTGACGGGGCCCGCGGGCCGCTGCGCCGACGCGGACGAGGCGTTCTTGGCCTCTTCCTCGGTGCGACCGGGCTCGGTGCTGGTCAGGATCGTGGTGACGGCGAGCAGGACGACGGCGACGCCCGCCTCGGTGAACACCGAGCGGCGCAGGCCCGAGCGGTGCGGGTCGGCGTCGCGGATCCGCTTCTGGCGGGCGGAGTCCATGGCGGCCTGCTGCCGGGCGAGCTGCGCGGACCTCTTCCCGTCGTCGGCGCCCGGGCCGCCGGTGTCCGCCGACGCCCCGGTCTTGGAGGCGTGCGCCACGGCGACCGGCTTCTTCTTCTTGGTCGACCCGGCCGAACCGGCCGTACGCGCGGGGGTGGCGGTGCCCTTCCGCTGTTCGACGACCGCCGCGGCCGCCGCCTCGGGCGTCAGCCCACCGGCCTCCCCCGCGATCCGGCCGGTCCAGCGCCGCGACACCGACGCGACGCCCACGAGGACGGCGACGAGCCCGATCTTGACGAGCAGCAACTGCCCGTACCGGGTCTCGACGAGCGCGGTCCACGAGCCGACCTGCCGCCACGACTGGTAGAGGCCGGTCGCCGCCAGCGTCACCACACTGGCGAACGCGACGCGCGAGAAACGGCGTACGGCAGCGGCGTCGATCAGCGGCGCGCGGTACAGGCACAGCAGCAGTGCCGCGAGCCCGCCGAGCCAGGCCGCGACGGCCAGCAGATGCAGGACGTCGACGGGCATCGCGATGCCGGCCTGGATGCCGGTCGAGGCGTGCTCGGCGAGCGCCCAGGTCGCCGCGATGCCGATGGCGACGACGCTGCCGCCGATCGCCAGGCCGAAGGCGAGGTCCCGCTTCTCCTTGGCGTCCTCGCGCCGCTCGTACGCCCCGAAGAGCACCGCGATGAACAGCGCGGCGGCCGCGAGAAGGAGCAGCCGTGAGACGAGCGCGGCGCCGGTCTTGGTCTGGAGTACGTCGCCGAGCTTGGCCAGGTCGAAGGCGTCGCCGAGCTTGCCCGACCCGGTGTACGGCGCCCGCAGCAGCAGCATCACCAGCGTGGCCCCGGTGAGCGCGAGCCACCCGCCGACCACGAGCCGCTGCAGCGGCCGCACCCCCGCGCCGCGCTGCCAGCACGCGAGCACGAACGCGGCACCGCCGACGACGACGGTGAATCCGGCGTACGAGACGTAGCGCGCGATGCCGTAGAGCGCGCCGACGACTCCGCCGCCGACCTCCTGGTCGGACAGCGACACCTTGGTGTCGGAGGGCGCGCCGATGGAGAAGGTGAAGGCCCCGGAGATGGGGTGGCTGTCGGCGGAGACGACCTGGTAGGCGACGGTGAAGGTGCCGTCGGGCAGGCCCGGCTTCAGCTTCACGCCGTAACTGTTCGAGCCGAGGTCGCTGGTCTTGCCGGTGTCGACGCGCTTGCCCGCAGGGTCGAGGACGCGTACCGAGCCGTCGGACATGGCGACCTTCTCGGAGAAGGTCAGCGACACCTGCGCGGGTGCCTTGTCGACCACCGCTCCCTGCCTGGGGTCGCTCCCGGTCAGCGCGGCGTGCGCGCCGGCGGGCGCCGCGGCGGCGAGCACGGAGCCGAGGACGGCGCCGATCAGGGCGACGGCGACGAGCAGCAGGCGCCCGTACCCGGTCAGGGAAACCGGCCCCGGGCGGGGAGCGGTGGTCCGCATCAACTCTTCAGTCCCCTCAGTGCGACGAGTGCTTGTCGGTGGTGGAGTGGGGCTTCGTGTTGCTCGTGTCGTGCTCGGAGCCCTCGGACCGCTGGTCCGAGGCGCTCTCCGGGTTGTACGTCGCGGCCTTCACCGGCACCTGGACGGTGATCGGCTTCGACTTCTCGAAGCGGAGGGTGACCTCCACCTTGTCGCCCTGCTCCGGCTTGTGCTTGAGCTTTTCGAGCATGATGTGGTTGCCGCCGCGGGCGAAGGCGAGCTTGCCGTTCGCGGGCACGTCGAAGGACTTCCGCTCCTTCATCGTGGAGCCGACGGTGGCGTGCAGGGTGACGCTGCCCGCGAGCGGGCTTGAGGCGCCGACGAGCTTGTCCGCGCCGCCCTTGTTGGTGACCGTGAAGAAGCCGCCGGCCATGTCGGCCATCGCCGGGGCGGGGATGTAGGCGCCGCCGACCGACAGTTCGGGCTTCTTGGCGGCGTCCCCGGAGGAGACCTGCTCGGGCTTGTCGGCCTTGCTGGAGTCGTCGTCGCCGCAGCCCGCGAGGACGAGACCCGCGGTGAGCGCTATGGCGCCGCCGGTCAGGAGGCGACGGCGGCGGGTGGTGCGGTGGTTCACGGGTTCTGTCCCTTGAGGATCTTGGGGAGGTCCTGCTCGTAGTCCTTGGACGTGGCGTCCTTGCCGTTGTAGACGACATAGCCGGCGTCGGACTTCGGCGAGAAGGCGATGACCTGCGTGCCGTGCATCGACTCGATCTTGCCGTTCTTGAGCTTCTTGGACGGTTCGATGTTGATGCCGACGGTGCGGCCGCTGCCCTGGATGGTCGGGAAGTCACCGGTCAGGCCGATGAACTCGGGGTCCTGGGCCTTGAGCCACTTGCCCAGTTCCTTCGAGGTGTCCCGCTCGGGGTCGGTGGTGACGAAGACGACCTGGAGCTTGTCGAGCTCCGCCTTCGAAACGGCCTTCTTCTGTAGAAGGCTCTTCTTGGCGACCGCGATGTTGCTCATCGTCAGCGGGCACACGTCCGGGCAGTTGGTGTAGCCGTAGTAGAGGAGCACCGGCTTGCCCTTGGTCTGCTCGCGCAGGTCGTACTTCTTGCCGTGGGTGTCCGTCAGGACCAGGTCCGGCTTCTTGAACGGCTGGTCGATGACCGTCGCGGCCTTGTCCGATCCGGGCTCCACCGACACGTCGGCGACCTTCTTCTTGCTGTCGCCGCCGTCCGAACCGCACGCGGTGAGCGTGAGGGCGGCCGCGGTCAGGAGCGCGGCGGCGGTGAGCGTCTTCGTGGTCTGCTTGCTCAACTTGCGCATACGAAAATGTCCCAGATGTGAGGAGGCCGGGACGCGCCGGGGCCGGGGCCGACGGCGCGTCCCGCGGGCGGCTCAGGCGTTGCGGCGGCGGCCCGCGAGCACGCCGAAGGCCACGCCCGCGGCGCCGACGACGATGCCGACGATGCCGAGGGTGCGGGCGGTGGTGTCGCTGCTGTCGCTGTCGGAGGCGCTCTCTTCCTTGCCGCCGGACTTCGCGTCGGCCTTGGCCTTGTCGTCGGACGCGGCCCCGCCGTGGTGGTCCTCGGACGCGGCGGTCAGCGCGAGGGCGGGCGCCGGGAACTCCGGCTCCTCCGCGCCCTTCTGCTGCGGCTCGATCCAGCGCACGACTTCCTTGTTGCTGTACGTCTGGAGGGCCTTGAAGACCATCTGGTCGGCGTCCTCGGGGAGCTGACCGAGGGACAGCGGGAACTTCTGGAAGGTGCCGGGCTCGATGCCCTTGCCGTCGGCGGTCCACACGACCTTGGAGACGGCCTCGTCGATCTTCTCGCCGTGGATCTCGATCGGCTTCTTCAGCTTGGTCTTGGTGATCTTCGCCTTCCAGCCGGGGACCGGCGCCGTCATCACCGACGCGAGCGGCTGGTCGGCGGGGAAGGTGACCTCCAGCTTGGTGGTGGAGGCGTCGTCGCGCTCATTGGGGACCTTGAAGTTGACGGTCGCGTAGCCGCCCTTGGCGGCCTCGCCCTCGGGGCTCACGCTGACGTGCGCGAAGGCCGGGACGGCGGAGAGCAGCAGGACGGCGGAGGCGGCGGTGCCGGCGACGACGGAGGCGCGGGTCAGGGACTTCATGGCGGAATGCTCCAGTTTCGGCAGGCGGGCACGGCGGTCGTGCCCGTGGTGACACGGGCGGCGTGCCCGCGGTGAACGGTGATACGGCCGTACGCACTGTGGTGTTCGGAAAGGGGACGCGGTGCGGCGGGCCGTGCGGCCACGCGCGCGTGCGTGCGGGTGCGCCACGCGGCACCCGCTCCCCTGGGAACGGGAGCGGTCCGCGTCAGGCGGCGAGCGCGAGGTCGGCGGGCGCGGGCGGACCGCGCCGGATCACCGTGTCCTGGAGCGTGGCGGTGCGGAGCCGGGACGGTACGAGGGTGCGGGCGGCGCGCACCGGGCCCGCCAGGGGTGCGCCGGGGAGCCCGGCGCGCAGCACTCGTACCAGAGCGAGGGCCGCACGCAGGGAACGTACGAGCGCGGCCTCGGCGACTCCATACGCCCCCTGGGCCGAGAGCCGCACCAGACGGGCCAGCGCGAGGTCGCCGCGGCGCAGCAGCCAGCCCGCGGCGAGCGCCGCGAGGACGTGCGCGAGCAGCATCGGCAGGGTCGGAAGGAGCGAGGCCGCCGGGTCCATCCCCGGCATCGAGCCCGTCGCGGCGTGCCCCGCGGCCTCGCTCCCGGCGTGGCCGTGGGCCGCGTGGGCGCCGCCCGAGGGTTCGAGACCGGCGCCCCGGAGGATTTGCCGGGCCTGGACGGGAGTGATCGTCGCCGCGCTCGCGCCGCACGCGATCCGGGCCGCGCGCTCGACGAGCGAGGCGGCGTCCGAACCGCCCGCGCTGGCCGACGCCATGGCCGTGCCGTGCTGCTGGCCGAGGCCGAACAGGGCGTGCAGGGCGAGCTGACCGGCGGCGAGTGCCCCCGCGATGCCCGGCAGCGACCGCTCGCGCCCGGCGAGGGGCGCGGCGACGGCGAGCACGGCGAGGAAGGCCACGGCCAGCGTCCACAGGGGGACGGCGGCACACGAGGCGAGTACATGGCCCCCCGCGGACAGCACGACGCAGACCGCGGCGAACATCGCGGCCCGCAGCAGCCGGAGGTCGGCTCCGGTGCGCGCCTGGCGCTCGTGGGGGGCAGTCATGGCGGGGCCATCATCGCACCAGGCTTACCCGTCACCTACGGCAGGTCCGCAAGGTCCCGCCCCGGCCGGTCCGCGCCGTTCCGCCCGGTTCCGCCCCTTCACGAGGGGTACTCGTCTACACCGGACGGGCCCGCCGCCGCGTCCGCCGTATGGGCGGCATCACGTCAAGTGGGCGCTTATTCGCGAGCAGGCGCGGCAATACGTATCGGTATGTCGAGCCGCAGCCAGGAGGCTGGAGCATGAGCATCTGGTGGTCACTCCATTTGCGGCGCGAAGCTGCGAGCGTTCCGCTCGCCCGGCGCCTGCTGATCGGCACGATGGAGAGCGCGGGGGTGCACCCCGACGTCTCCTACGACCTGTCGCTCGCGCTCACCGAGGCATGCGCCAACGCCGTGGAGCACGGTGGGGCGGCCGCCCCCGGTGCGCCCGGCGGCGCGTATCGGGTCACGGCGTATCTGGACGGCGAGAAGTGCCGCATCGAGGTCGCCGACTCCGGCCCCGGGTTCCCCCCGGGCCGCGTCGTCATGTCGACCCGCCGGGGCCGGGGGCGCCGCCGCGCCCGGCGCCCGGTCCCCGCGGCCCTCGCGCCCTCGATGCCCGCGATGCCTTCGGAGAACGCCGAGAGCGGGCGCGGCCTGTGTCTCATCCGGGAGCTCGCCGACCATGTGGACGTCGGCAACAAGCCTGGGCGCGGCGGCGCGGTGATCAGTTTCGACAAGGTTCTCAAGTGGCGTGAGGGGGCGCCGCTCGCCGTTTGATCGCGGCCTGCGGCCTGCTCGTCCTCAAACGCCGGACGGGCTCAAAACTTCCTCCACGTAGACGTCGAGTGCGGGACGCGGTGCTCTGCCCAGCAGTGTGCGGAGCTGGTTGTTCTCGATGCTCGTGCCGTCCAGGAAGCCGCCCGCTATCGCGGAGTACGTGCTCAGGAGCATCGGGATCTGGAAGGGCAGGGCCTGACCGGCCGCCGTGATCGCCTCGCGGGTCGCGGCGAGGGTGCCGGGTTCGTAGTGGCCGCCGACGGCGTGGGCCAGGTCGGTGCCGCCCAGGGGGTGTTCGCCGACGAGTTCGTAGGTGCGGCCCGCGTGCGGAGCCGGGTCCGTGGCCACGCGGACGGCGACGTCGGCGAGGTCCTCGCGGGCCACCGCGGCGAGGCGGCCGTCGCCGAGCGGCGCGGCGATCGTGCCGTCCGGGCCCGGCGCGGCGACGGCGGCGAGGAACTCCGCGTACAGACCGTTGCGCAGCACCGTCCAGTTCAGCGTGGAGCGGCGCAGACGGCGTTCGGTCCAGCGGTGCGCGAGGGCGTACGTGAGGTGGTCGCCGTCGCCGCTCAGGCTGGTGTAGACGAGGTGGCCGACGCCCGCCTTCTCGGCGGCGGAGATCACGGCCTCGTGCCGGGTGGTGACGACGTCGTCCTCGGCCGCGCCCGCCGAGATGACGAGCAGGGTGTCGACGCCGGTGAAGTCCAGGGACGACGGGTCGTCGAAGTCGACGCGCCGCCCGCCGGGCCCGGGCGTGCGGGTGCCGACCACGACGTCCTCGCGGTCCGAGAGGCGCGCGGTGACGAGCTTGCCGAGCGCGCCGGTGGCGCCGGTGATCATGAGCATGGGAACGTTCCCCCGTCGTTCTGGGTTCCATGGGAGCGGGCGGCGGTGCTCGCCGGGCCCACCACCATCGTGATCACCCGCGGACGATCACGTAAGGAGGCACTCTGATGTCAGCAGGGCACACGGCGATAACCACCCCCGGCGCGGCCGAGGGCGAGCCGGTGATCAGTTGCGAGACACCGCAGGACGAGTGCGGCGTCCGGGACGTGCTCGACCGGCTCGGCGACAAATGGTCGGTCTACGTAGTCGTCGAACTCGCCTCCGGAGTCCTGCGGTTCAAGGAGCTCCAGCGCCGCATCCACGGCGGCATCTCGCAGCGCATGCTCACCCTGACGGTGCGTCGCCTGGAGCGCGACGGCCTGGTGAAGCGCACGGTGCACCCCACCGTCCCGCCGCAGGTCGAGTACGAACTGACGGAGCTGGGCCACAGCCTCACCCACCTGGTGAAGACCCTGGCGGACTGGTCGATCGCCCACCGCCCGGACATCGCGGCGGCACGCAGGGCGTACGACGGGCGCGCCGCTCAGGCGGAGGCCGGCGCCACCCGCTGAGCGCCCGCACGCGCGGCCGTACGCCTCACAACTCCCCCTCCCCCGAAGGCGGCAGCACCCGGCACAGAGCGTCCACGGCCGCCGCGTACGCGTGCTCGGGCGGTGTCGCGTACCCGACCACGAGGCCGTCCGGCGCGTGCGTGGCCGCGGCCGGGTGCCGGTAGTCCGACAGGCCCTCCAGGCCGACCCCCTGCCACGCGGCGGCCTTCACCGCGGACGCCTCCGTGCCGGGCGGAAGGCGGAGCACGGCGTGCAGGCCGGCCGCGATGCCGGTGACGGTGATGTGCGGGGCGCGTTCGGCGAGGGCGGCGACGAGGTGGTCGCGGCGGCGCCGGTAGCGCTGGCGCATGCGGCGGACGTGCCGGTCGTAGTGGCCGGAGTCGACGAGGTCGGCGAGGGTGAGCTGGTCGGGCACGCTCACCCATGCCTCCCGTTGGCCCTTGGCGGTGACGGCGGCGCCGACCAGGTGCTCCGGCAGCACCATCCAGCCGAGCCGGACGGCGGGCGACAGGCTCTTGCTCACCGAGCCGATGTACACGACGCGTTCGGGGTCCAGTCCCTGGACGGCGCCGACGGGTTCGCGGTCGTAGCGGAACTCCCCGTCGTAGTCGTCCTCCAGGATCAGGCCGTCGCGCGTGCGGGCCCAGTCGACGGCGGCGGCGCGGCGCGCGGGGTGCAGCGGGCCGCCGGTCGGGAACTGGTGCGCGGGGGTGAGCAGCAGCGCCCGGACCGGGCCCGCCACCTGGGCCAACTCCTCCACCCGAGCGCCGTGTTCGTCCAGGGACAGCGGCACCGTACGTACCTTGGCGGCGTCCAGGAGCGAGCGGTGGAAGCCGAGTCCGTACGCCTCCACCGCGACCGGGCCGCGCAGCACCCCGCCGCCCGCGCCGCCACCGGGCCCGCCGAACAGCAGCCGCAGCGCGTGCGCGAAGCCGGAGCACACCACGATCCGGTCCGGGTCGGTCCGTACGCCGCGGACGCGCGCCAGATATCCGGCGAGCGCGCGGCGCAGCTCGATACGGCCCTGTGGATCGCCCGGCCCGAACGCCTCGTTGGGCGCGGCGGTGAGGGCGCGCCGGGCGGCCGCCAGCCAGGCGGCACGCGGGAAGGAGCCGGCGTCCGGCTGGCCCTGGACGAGGTTGTGGGCGGGGCGCGCGGGGGTGTGGGGGGAGCGCTTGGGGATGCGGGCGCGCGGTGGGGGCGCGGCGCGGTCGGCGACGCGGGTGCCCGAGCCCTGCCGGGCGGTCAGCCAGCCTTCGGCGACCAGTTCGGCGTAGGCGTCGGCGACGGTGTTGCGGGCGACGCCGAGGTCGGCGGCCAGGGAGCGGTACGGGGGCAGCCGGGTGCCGGGGGCCAGGCGGCCGTCCTGGACCGCCGCCCGCAGCGCGCGGATCAGGGCGGCCCGGCGGCTGCCCTCGCCGCTGAGCTCCAGATGCAGATCACTGCCGACGCGCTCCGCCGACGCCGTCTCATCCGCCGCGTCTGCCGAATTGACCCATGATTCCGCCATGGAAATGCACCCTACCCAAGGTCTTTCCGGCGCCTAGATTCATGGTCATGACGAACACCGAGACGCACACGACGCACACGACGCACTCCACGCACACCACGCACGCCGAGGCCACCGAGGCCACCGCCCGCATCGACTTCGCCAAGGCCGCCCCGAAGGTCTTCAAGGCCGTCATCGGCCTGGACGCCGCCGCCCGCACGGGCCTCGACCCGGCCCTGGTCGAGCTGATCCAGATCCGCGCCTCGCACCTCAACGGCTGCGCGTACTGCCTGCACATGCACACCAACGACGCCCGCAAGGCGGGCGAGAGCGAGGACCGGCTGCACATGGTGGCCGTCTGGCGCGAGGCCAGGAACTTCTTCACCGCCAAGGAGCAGGCTGCTCTCGCCCTGACGGACGCGGTCACTCTTGTCGCCGACGCGGGCGTCTCCGACGGGGTGTACGCGGAGGCCGCCGCCCAGTTCGACGAGACCGAGCTGGGCCATGTCCTCGGCCTGATCCTTGCCATCAACACCTGGAACCGCATCGCCCTGAGCACCGCGAAGGTCGCCGGGACGGACGAGCGCCAGGGCTAGCCCCGGCGCACCCGGCCGACATCAACCCTTCAGGCGGGCCATCCAAAGCTCGACCTCGTCGGACCGCCGGGGCAGCGCGGCGGAAAGGTTCCGGTTGCCGTCCTCCGTGACGAGGATGTCGTCCTCGATGCGCACGCCGATGCCGCGGTACTCCTCCGGCACGGTCAGGTCGTCCGCCTGGAAGTACAGACCGGGCTCGACGGTCAGGCACATGCCGGGCTCCAGGGTGCCGTCGGCGTACGACTCGCGGCGGGCGGCCGCGCAGTCGTGCACGTCCATGCCGAGCATGTGGCCGGTGCCGTGCAGCGTCCAGCGGCGCTGCAGCCCCAGCTCCAGGACGCGCTCGACCGGGCCCTCGACGAGCCCCCACTCGACCAGCTTCTCGGCGAGCACGCGCTGCGCGGCGTCGTGGAAGTCACGGAACTTGCCGCCCGGCTTGACCGCCGCGATGCCGGCCTCCTGGGCCTCGTACACGGCGTCGTAGATCTTCTTCTGCAACTCGTTGAAGCGGCCGTTGATCGGCAGCGTGCGGGTGACGTCCGCCGTGTAGTACGTGTGCGTCTCCACGCCCGCGTCGAGCAGGAGCAGCTCGCCGGAGCGCACGGCGCCGTCGTTGCGCACCCAGTGCAGGGTGGTCGCGTGCGGGCCCGCGGCGCAGATGGAGCCGTAGCCGATGTCGTTGCCCTCGACGCGGGCGCGCAGGAAGAAGGTGCCTTCGATGTAGCGCTCGGAGGTGGCCTCGGCCTTGTCGAGGACCTTCACCACGTCCTCGAAGCCGCGCACCGTGGAGTCCACGGCCTTCTGCAGCTCGCCGACCTCGAACTCGTCCTTGACGAGACGGGCCTCGGAGAGGAAGACGCGCAGCTCCTCGTCGCGCTCGGCGGTGAC
>NZ_AOPZ01000411.1 GCF_000414115.1 Streptomyces aurantiacus JA 4570 | reverse complement strand
GGGGAAGCCCCCGGCAGGGATCAGCCTCAGCGGATCTCGATGGTGATCGTCGACCCCTCGGGAGCCTCGTCCCCGGGGTCCACCGACTGGTCCTTCACGGTGTCACCGAAGAGCCCGAGCAGCCCCCGGTCCTCCTTGACCTCGAACCCGGCCTCGCGCAACTCGTCCTTGGCCTCGCCGACCTTCATGCCCTCCACATCCGGGACCTCGACCATCGGCGGGCCCTTGGAGATCGTCAGCGTGACCGTCGTGCCCTCGGGAACGTCCTTGCCCGCCGCGTCGGGGGACTGCTTGACCACGTCGCCCTTGTCCTCCTCGGAGGAGACCCGGCCCGGCGCGATCTTCACCTTCAGGCCCGCCTCCTCCAGGTCGGCGCGGGCGTCGTCCTCCGACTCGCCAGTCACATCGGGCAGCTCCACCGCGCGGCCCTTGCTGACGACCAGCGCGACGGCCGAGCCGGCCCTGCGGACCTGGCCGGGCTTCGGGTCGGTGCTGATCACGGCGTTCTTCGGGACGTCCTCGCTGAAGGCCCGGGTGACCATGCCGGCCCCGAGACCCGCGTCGTCGAGCTCGTCCTTCGCCTTGGGCAGCGGTGTGCCCTTCAGGTCCGGCACCTTCACGGTCTCCGGGCCGAGGGACACGGTCAGCGTCACCTTGCCGTTGTGCCGGATGCGCTCGCCGACGCCGGGGTCCGTCGCCATGACCGTGCCGCGCTTGTCGGTGTCGCTGTACGCGCGCTTGACCTTGCGTACGTCGAGACCGGCGCCGTCGAGCCGCTCGCGGGCCTGTGCCTCGGTCTTCGCGAGGAGCGGCGGGACCTCCGTGAACTGGCCGGAGTTGATGTACCAGACGCCCGCGCCCAGGCCGAGGACCAGCAGCACGGCGGCTATCGTCGCGGATATCCCGCGACGGGTGTTGAGACGCTGGCGGACGCGGGCCGCGGTCGACTTCGGGGCCGCGGACGGCGCGGCCGCGGGGGGCGGGGTGCGCAGCACGCTGGTGTGGCTGAGGCCGTCCTGCCGGTTTCCTCGCGTTTCCTCCGCGTACGGGGGTTCCGACGTGGTGGGCAGGGGGAGTTGTACGGATCGCGCCGCGCGCGGGATGACGCTCGTACGGTCGTCGGAGGTGTCGTGGCCGTCCCGCTCAGTGCCGCGCGCCTGCGGGGGAACGACGTCGAGCTGCGCGTCGGTGAGCGCGAACCGGGCCTCGCGGAGCTGCGCCAGCAGGGCCACCGCGTCGTACGGACGCAGGTCCGGGTTGCGTGCGGTGGCCGACGCGACCAACTCGTCGAGCTCGTAGGCGAGGCCGGGCACGGCGGCGGAGGGCGGCGGCACGTCTTCGTTGAGGTGCTGGAAGAGCACCTGGGCGGGCGATTCGCCGCCGTGCGGCTTGGCGCCGGTCAGCATCTCGTACAGGACGACCCCGGAGGCGTACACGTCCACGCGGGTGTCCGCGGTGCCGTGCTCGATCTGCTCGGGCGCGAGGTAGGAGACGGTGCCGAGCACCGTGCCGGTGGTGTTCGTGACGGAGTCCACGGCCCGTACGAGACCGAAGTCGGCGACCTTCACCCGGCCGTCGTCCCCTATCAGGACGTTCTCCGGCTTCATGTCGCGGTGTACGAACCCGGCGCGGTGCGCGGCGCCCAGGGCGGCGAGCACGGGCTCCAGGATGTCCAGGGCGGCGCGGGGGCGCAGGGCGCCGCGCTCGCGCAGGACGTCGCGGAGCGTGCAGCCCGCGATGTACTCCATGGCGAGATACACGTACGAGCCGTCGGTGCCCTGGTCGTAGACCCCGACCACGTTCGGGTGCGCCAGGCGGGCCACCGACTTGGCCTCGCGGATGAAGCGCTCCACGAAGGAGGTGTCGGCCGCGAGTGTGGGGTGCATCACCTTCAGGGCGAGCACGCGGTCGAGGCGGGTGTCCACGGCCCGGTAGACCGTGGCCATCCCGCCGACCGCGATCCGCCCGTCCACGCGATAACGGCCGTCGAGCACCTGCCCGACGAGGGGGTCCTTGAGGGTCGTGTCCACGGGGGGAGTCTACGAGGCCGCCCCCACGTCATGGTCCCCGCGGGCACCCGGCCTGCGAGACTGCAGCGCAGCTGTGACCGTTGCTCTGGCCGCAAGGGGGAGCGGCGGCAACCCTCCCGCCG
>NZ_AOPZ01000410.1 GCF_000414115.1 Streptomyces aurantiacus JA 4570 | reverse complement strand
GAGGCGCGAAGCGCCGAAAAAGGGGGACAGGGGCGAAGCCCCAGCCGAATCGCTAGTCCACCAGGTCCCGCACGACCGCGTCGGCCAGCAACCGCCCCCGCAGGGTGAGCACGGCCCGCCCCTCGGCATAGGGACGGGCCTCCAGCAGCCCATCAGCCAGCGCCCGCAGGGACGCGGCAAGCCCGGCCGACTTCAGGAGGGACAACGGACACCCCTCCCGAAGCCGCAGCTCAAGCAGCACCCGCTCGACCCGCCGATCCTCCTCGGCCAGCACCTCCCGCCCGGCCCCGGGCGACCGCCCGCCCGCGAGAGCGGCGGCATACGCGCCCGGATGCTTCACGTTCCACCACCGCACACCCCCCACATGGCTGTGGGCCCCCGGCCCGGCCCCCCACCAGTCGGCGCCCCGCCAGTACAGCTCGTTGTGCAGACACCGCCCCGCCTCGGACGTGGCCCAGTTCGACACCTCGTACCACTGGAACCCCGCGGCGGAGAGCCGCTCCTCGGTGATCAGATACCGGTCCGCGTGCACGTCGTCGTCGGTCATCGGCACCTCCCCGCGCCGGATCCGCCGCGCGAGCTGCGTGCCCTCCTCGACGATCAGCGCATAGGCGCTGACGTGGTCGGGTCCGGCCCCGATCGCCGCGTCGAGCGAGGCCCGCCAGTCGTCGTCGGTCTCCCCGGGGGTGCCGTAGATCAGGTCGAGGTTGACGTGCTCGAAGCCCGCCGCGCGCGCCTCCGCGACGCAGGCTTCGGGCCGGCCCGGCGTGTGCGTACGGTCGAGGATCTTCAGGACGTGCTGCTTGGCGCTCTGCATGCCGAAGGAGACCCGGTTGAAGCCGCCCTCGCGCAGCGCGCTCAGATAGGCGGGGCCGACCGACTCCGGGTTGGCCTCCGTGGTGATCTCCGCGTCGTCGGCGAGCCCGAACTCGTCGCGGACGGCTCCCAGCATGCGCACGAGATCCTCGGCGGCGAGCAGCGTGGGCGTGCCGCCGCCGACGAACACGGTGCGCACCGGGCGGGGGTCGTCGCCGAGGACCTTCCGCGCGAGGCGGACCTCGTCGACGAGGGTGTCGGCGTAGTTGTCGCGGGAGGCGAGGACGCCGCCGGTGCCGCGCAGCTCGGTCGCGGTGTACGTATTGAAGTCGCAGTAGCCGCAGCGGGTCGCGCAGTACGGCACGTGCAGGTAGAACCCGAGCGGTCGCTCACCCGCTCCGACCAGGGCGGACGCGGGCAGCGCCCCGTCCTCGGGCAGGGGCTCACCATCGGGCAGTGCGGAAGGCATACCTGCCATTGTCCCGTACGCGTCCGGGGCCGCCGCCGATCGCCGGCTGCGCCGTGCTCGTCCTCAATCGCCGGACGGGCTTTTCCTCACCGGAACAGCCCGCCCGGCACATTTCAGCCCGTCCGGCGTTTGAGGACGAGGCCGTTCAGGCCGATACGGGGGTCTGGGGGCGGAGCGGGAAGGGGTGGGATTGGGGAGCCCCCGGCAGGGCCCCTCACCGAGCCTGCAACACCAGCAAAGCAAGATCGTCGTCCGGCGGACGCTGCGAAAACTCGTGCACCAGCCGCCGAATCCGCTCGGCGACAAGGCTCGCGTCAAGCCCCGCGCACCCGGCCAGCGCATGCGCCAGCCCGTCCTCGTCGTCGAAGAGATGCCGCCCGGAGCGCCGCTCCGTCACCCCGTCGGTGACGCACAGCAGCGTGTCCCCGGGAAGAAGATCGAAGCTCACGCTCGCGTACGTCTCGTCGTCGACGACCCCGAGCAGCATCTGCGGCGCCGCAACAGCCCGCACCTGCCCGTCGGCCCCGAGCAGCAACGGCAGCGGATGCCCGGCGCACGCCACGGTGCACCGCACCCCGCCCTCGTGCGGAACGAGCTCGCCGTAGAGGAGGGAGAGGAAGCGCGAGGTGGGGCCGTCGGTCGGTTCCTCCTGGCCGCCCGCGACGGCGAGGACGGCCGCGGCCGCGTCGGCGGCCTCCGTCGCGTCGTCGAGGAGGAGCTGGTTGAGGCGGTCGAGGACCTCCGCGACCTGGTATCCCTCGCGGGCGAGCAGCCGCAGCCAGGGCCGGGCGAGCCCGATGACGACGGCCGCCTCGGGCCCCTTGCCCTGGACGTCGCCGAGCGCGAAGCACCAGCGGCCCTGTCCGGCGGGGAACACGTCGTAGAAGTCGCCGCCCGGGCCGCCCTGCTCCCGCGGCTCATACACGACGCCGGTCTCCACGCCGGGGATCTCCGCGACGGCGCTCGGCAGCAGTCCGCGCTGCAGGACCTGGCTGATGGTGGCCTGGCGCTGATAGCGGCGGGCCGCGCTGATCGCGAGGGCGACCCGGCGGCTGAAGTCCTCCACGAGGCCCGTGGCCTCGTCGGGGAACCGCACGAGCCCGGCCCGGCCGATCACCAGCGTGCCGAGCTGCCGCCCGCCCGCCAGCAGGCGGTACGCGAGCGCCGCGCCCGCCGACTCGGCGCCGCCCAGTGCCTCCCCGGGCCACGGCACCGCCACCGCGCCGGACCCCGCCGCCTCCGTCAGCCGCGGCGGCTCCTTCTCCAGGAGCCGCCGCAGCTCTTCTATCCGTTGCTCGCTGGTGTGCCACACGCGCGCGAGGCGGGTGCCGGGCGCGCGCCCGTCAGGGGTGCGCCCGGGTCCTTCCGCCTCGTCGTCCAGCCACACCGCGCACCAGTCCGCGAGCCGTGGCACGAGCAACTGCCCGGCGAGCGCCGCGACCAGGTTCTCGTCGAACTGCCCGGAGAGCAGGTCGGACGCCTCGGCGAGGAAGGTGAGGGCGCCCCGGTTGATCCAGTCCGTGTCGTGCGTGGCTCTATTGGGCAGCGGCGCCAGGATCTCGGCGGCGCGCAGCCCGCGCTGCAGCGCCTGTTCACCCGCGTACGTCTCCATCTCCGGCACGGCGGGGAGCCCTTCGGCGGGCAGCCGCGCCCAGACCGTCTTGGTGCCGGAGCGGTAGGTGATGCCCCAGGACTCGGAGAGCGTGGCGACGAGTTGCAGACCGCGGCCGTACTCCGGGGTGCCGGGTTGCGCAGCGCGCGGCTCGCTGCGGACAGCGCGCGCCGGGTGGTGGTCGGACACCTCGATGACCAGGGCGTCGACGCTCTCGCCCGGCGTGCCCTCGTCGAACCGGCACAGCACCTCGACCGCCGTGCCCGCGTGCACCACGGCATTCGTCACCAACTCGCTAACCAGCAGCACCGAGTCGTCGGCGAGCCGGTCGGTGATGCCGGCCGCGACGGGCACGCCGAGCTCCGTCCAGTCGGCGAGCGCCGCCCGCACGAACCGGCGTGCGGCAGCGGCCGCGAGCGGGTTCCCGGGCAGGGACGTGCGGACCACCGCCGGTGGCCCGGGGCGGGCCACCGGCTGGGCGGAAGCACGAAAAGTAGTCTCCCGTTGCATCGGAATGGCCCCCACTGTGCGGCTCCTGAGCAGTTCGGTTGAATACGCCTCAGCCGACACGGACAGAGTGACAGACTGACTGGGCCCATAAGCACCGAGTTACCGAAGTGGGCCACCATGAGTGAGAACACTGCTACGCCCGCGTTCGGACGCGGTCAGATTCCGACAACCGCCGCTCCGGCGAGTCCTGCGCGGATTCCGGCCCCGGACGCCGCGCCCGCTCCGGGCCCACTTCCCCCACCGGCGGCTCCCACGGACCCCGGCGGCCGAAACCGGCCGGGTACGACGGCCGGGGCACCCGATGTGATCCGGCCACCGGACGGCCCGCCGCCCGACGGCGCCCCGCCGCCACCGGCCCCGGCCGCCCCTGACCCTCTGTCACGGCCGGCCGCCCAGTCGCCGTCAACCGCCTCTGGGATACCCGGACTTGATGCCACATCAGGCGCCGGGACGGCCCGGCCCGCTCCCCGGGTGATCCCCGCCGAGCGCACCCCCGTCTCCTCCGCCCGCGCCAAGATCCCACCCCCGGCCGGGGAACGGGACCGCGCCTCGGCCGGGGCGCCGGCGAGGCGGTCACCCGAACGGCCCGCCAAGTCCACCCCGCCCGGTGATCCGTCCGCCGCCGCTTCCTCCGCCTCCGCCGCTGCTTCCGCCGAATCCGCCGCCGACCTGCGGGCCCTGCTCGCCGTCATGAGGGCCGCGCGCGACGGGAACTTCACCAAGGCCCCGCACACCAGCTCCGGCCTGGTCGCGGAGCTGGTCACCGTGTTCAACGAACTGGTGGACCGCTCCACGCACTTCGACAGCGAACTCCTCCGCGTACGCCGCGAGATGGTCCGCCACGGCCGCCTCGACGAGCGGTTCACGGCGAGCCCGGGGCAGGGCAGCTGGGCCACCCGGATCATCGAGGTGAACTCGCTCCTGGACTCACTGGTCGCGCCCGCCACAAACGCCACCCGCGTCCTGAACGCCGTCGCGGGCGGAGACCTGACGCAGCGCGTCGACCTGCACGACGGGTCCCGGGAGCTCCGCGGCGACCTGCGGCGCCTGGGCCGCGCCGTCAACACGATGGTCGACCAGCTGTCACTCTTCACGGGCGAAGTGACGCGGGTGGCCCGGGAAGTGGGCACGGAGGGACGGCTCGGCGGGCGCGCCAAGGTCCGCGGCCTGTCCGGGAGCTGGCGCGACGTGACGGAGGCCGTCAACACGATGGCGTCCCGGCTGACCGCCCAGGTGCGTGACATCGCCCTCGTCACCACGGCCGTCGCCCAGGGCGATCTGACCCGCACGGTCACCGTCGAGGCCACCGGTGAGCTCCTCGAACTGAAGCTCACCGTCAACACGATGGTCGAGCAGCTCTCCGCGTTCGCCGACGAGGTCACCCGCGTCGCCCGCGAGGTCGGCACCGAGGGCAACCTCGGCGGGCGCGCCCACGTACGTGGCGTCTCCGGCGTCTGGAAGGACCTCACCGACAACGTCAACTTCATGGCGGACAACCTCACCTCGCAGGTCCGCAACATCGCACAGGTCACCACCGCCGTCGCCAACGGCGACCTGAGCCAGAAGATCACCGTGGACGCGCGCGGCGAGATCCTGGAGCTCAAGGACACCGTCAACACGATGGTCGACCAG
>NZ_AOPZ01000409.1 GCF_000414115.1 Streptomyces aurantiacus JA 4570 | reverse complement strand
TTGGGGAGCCCCCGGCAGGGACCAACCACCCACCCACCGAAACGGACCCCACCATGCCCTCCACCCTCCACACCCACCACAACAGCGTCTCCTGGATCACCCTCAACCGGCCGGAGGTCATGAACGCGATCACCGCCGAGCAGCGCGACCACGTCATCACCCTGCTGGAGGCAGCGACCACCGACCCCGCCACCAGGGCAGTCGTCCTCACCGCCACCGGCAAAGGCTTCTGCGCAGGAGCCGACCTGCGCGCCCCCACCACAGCCCCGCCGCAGGCGGAAAGGGTGCCGGGGGACATCGCGCGCACCATCAAGCACGGCGCCCAACGCCTCATCACCGCGGTCCTCGACTGCGAGAAACCCGTCCTGGCCGCGGTCAACGGCACGGCAGCAGGCATAGGCGCCCACCTGGCCCTCGCCTGCGACCTGGTCCTGGCCGCCGAATCGGCACGGTTCATCGAGGTGTTCGCCCGCCGGGGCCTCGTCCCGGACGGCGCCGGCGCCTACCTCCTCCCCCGCCTCATCGGCCCCCACCGCACCAAGGAACTGATGTTCTTCGGCGACGCACTCGCCGCGGCGGACGCCGAACGCCTCGGCCTGGTCAACCGCGTCGTCCCGGACGCCGACCTGGAGAAGACGGCCCGCGCCTGGGCGGACCGCCTCGCCGCGGCCCCCACCCGCGCCCTCGCCCTCACCAAGCAACTCGTCAACGCCTCCCTGGAGTCGGACCGCGCCACGGCCCTCGCCGCGGAGGCGGCCGCCCAGGAGATCAACATGACGACGGCGGACGCGCAGGAGGGCGTGGCGGCGTTCGTGGAGCGCAGGCAGCCCACGTACCGGGGCAAGTAGGGCCCGTCACACTGCCACAGCCCTCGCGCGGGGCTTCCGATCTGACGACCCGTCAGGTTCAATGGAGGCATGATGGGACACGCAGGCATGGCAGCCACCGTCGTCCGGTACCTCAGGTCGGTAGGCGCCCCCACCGCGGCCGACCGCCCGGTGGAGACCCTGCCGCGCCCCCACCTGCGGGCCGTCCGCGAGGACGAACGCGCACCGGTCGGGGCGGCCGAATTCCGCCGGGTGCTCGGCCACTTCGCGTCGGGCGTGACCGTGGTGACGGCCCCCGCGGGGCCGGGCGAGGCCGGCCCCGCAGGCTTCGCCTGCCAGTCCTTCGCGTCGCTCTCCCTCGACCCGCCCCTGGTCTCCTTCATGGTCGCCCGTACGTCGACGACCTGGCCCCGCATCGCCCGCGCGGGCGTCTTCTGCGTGAACATCCTGGGCGCGGACCAGGGCGCCCTGTGCCGCGCCTTCGCCGTCAGCGGGGCGGACAAGTTCGCGGGAGTCGCGTACGACGCCGCCCCGGTCACGGGTTCACCGCGGCTCGCGGGCGCACCGGCCTGGATCGACTGCGCGGTGCAGGCCGTGCACACGGGCGGCGACCACCTGATCGTCGTCGGCCGCGTGGAGGCGCTCGGCGCCGTCGACGAGGACGCGGGTACCGCCCCCCTGCTCTTCCACCGCGGCGCGTTCGGCGACTTCACCCCCCGCACGCCCGGCGCATCCGGCACGCCCCGCACGTCCGGCCCGTCCGGCTGACGCTCAGGCCAGCAGCTCCGCGTCCCGCGCGTTCCGCCGGATCACAAGGGCCATCAGCGCCGCCGCCGCGCACAGCGCCCCCGACGCGTACCAGACCACGTCGTACGTCCCGAACACATCCCGCGCCACCCCGCCGAGGAAGGCGACGACGGCCGCGCCGACCTGGTGCGAGGCGAGGACCCAGCCGAAGACGATGGCGCTGTCCGCGCCGTAGTGCTCGCGGCACAGCGCGAGCGTCGGCGGCACCGTGGCGACCCAGTCCAGGCCGTAGAAGATGATGAAGAAGATCATCGGCGGGTGCACGGTCGGCGCGAGCAGCATCGGCAGGAAGAGCAGCGAGATGCCGCGCAGGGCGTAGTAGACGGCCAGCAGGCGGCGTGCGTCGAAGCGGTCGGTCAGCCAGCCGGAGGCGATCGTACCGATGATGTCGAAGACGCCGATCACGGCGAGCAGCGAGGCCGCCGCGGTGATCTGCATGCCGTGGTCGTGCGCGGACGGCACGAAGTGGGTGCGGATCAGGCCGTTCGTGGACGCGCCGCAGATCGCGAAGGAGCCCGCGAGCAGCCAGAAGGGCCCGGTCCGTGCCGCGTCGACGAGCACCCGCACGGTCCGCTTCGCGGCGCCGCGCGTGGGCTCCGGCTTCGGCGTGAACTCCCCTCCGTACGGGGCGAGTCCGACGTCCGCCGGGTGGTCGCGAAGCAGCAGCCACACGAACGGGACCACGACGAGCGCGGCGAGCGCGACCGTGACGACCGCGGGCTCCCAGCCGTGCTCGTCCACGATCCACGCGCACAGCGGCAGGAACACCAGCTGGCCGGAGGCGCCCGCGGCCGTCAGGATGCCGGTGACCAGGCCGCGCCGCTCCACGAACCAGCGGTTGGTGACGGTCGCCGAGAAGGACAGGGCCATCGAGCCGGTGCCGAGGCCGACGAGCAGGCCCCAGTAGAGCATCAGCTGCCAGCTCGCGGTCATCCAGACGCTGAGCACGGCCCCGGTGGCGATCATGGTGAGCGCGGTCGCGACGACCTTGCGCATGCCGTAGCGGTCCATGAGGGCGGCGGCGAACGGCGCGGTCAGGCCGTACAGCGCCATGTTGAGGGAGACGCCCATGCCGATCTCGCCGCGCGACCAGCCGAAGTCGTCGTGCAGCGGGTCGATGAGGAGGCCCGGCAGCGAGCCGAAGGCCGCGCCGCCGATGATCGTCACGAAGGCCACGGCGGCGACGAACCAGGCTCGGTGGATCCGGGGCGCGCGCTTCCGGCCACCCGCCCCCTCGGGGGTGGCCGCCCCCTTGGGGGTGCCCGTCCCCTCGGGGGTGCCCGGCAGCTCCTGCTGTGTCGTCCGCACGCGCGGGTCGGTTGTCTCGCTCACGTCAGACAGCATCCGTGGCGCCGATCATCACGGACGAGTGGCCCGAGGGACAGTGTTCGCTAGGATCGGGCCATGGCCGACCGTAAGAACGACCCCGCGGGGGCGGCGCGGCGGCACCGCGTCGTCGTCCTCGCCCTGGACGGCGTCATCCCCTTCGAACTGGGCATCCCGCAACGGATCTTCGGGCGCGCCCGGAACGCCGCGGGGACGCGGCTGTACTCCGTCCTGACCTGCTCCGTCCGCCCGCCGGGCCCCGTCCGCACGGACGCGGACTTCGCGATCCTCGTCGAGCACGGCCCCGAGGCGCTGGCCGCCGCCGACACCCTCGTCGTCCCCGCCTCGTACGAACTGGGGCCCGTGTACGAGGAGGGCCGCCTCACCGACGAGCTGGCCGCCGCCCTCGCGCACCTGCGGCCCGGCACGCGCCTGGTGTCCATCTGCACCGGCGGCTACGTCCTCGCCGCCGCCGGTTTCCTGGACGGGCGCCCCGCGACCACGCACTGGTCGTCCGCCGACCACTTCCAGCGGCTCTTCCCGCGGGTCGAGGTCGACGCGGACGTGCTGTTCATCGACGACGGCGACGTGCTGACCTCGGCGGGCGTCGCCGCCGGCGTCGACCTGTGCCTGCATCTCGTACGCCGTGACCACGGCACCGCCGTCGCCAACGAGGTCGCCCGCCGCACCGTCGTGCCGCCCCACCGGGACGGCGGGCAGGCCCAGTACATCCAACGCCCGGTGCCCGAGCCGCAGTTGGCGACGACGTCGGTCGCGCGGGCGTGGGCGCTCGGGCGGCTGCACGAGCCGATCCAGCTCCGCGACATGGCCGAGCAGGAGGCGATGTCCGTGCGGACGTTCACGCGGCGCTTCCGCGAGGAGGTCGGGGTCAGCCCCGGGCAGTGGCTGACGCGGCAGCGGGTGGAGCGGGCGCGGCATCTCCTGGAGTCCAGCGACCTGTCGGTCGACCAGGTCGCGCGGGACGCGGGCTTCGGTACGGCGCAGTCGATGCGGCAGCACTTGCAGGCGGCCCTGGGGGTGACGCCGACCGCGTACCGCCGGACGTTCCGGGCCACGGAGGACACCCGACAGGTCGCGGAGGGAACCCGATAATGAGCGCGAACCGCGAGCGCTGTGGAGGACGTTGATGTACGCGATATCCCTGGGTGACGACGGTGCGGAGCTGTGCCCGCTGGAGCCCTGGCAGGCCGACGAGTTCCTGGCCCACATCGACCGGGGGCGGGAGTTCATCGGGCGGCACAACGGCCTGCCCGACATCATCACCGACCTGGCGTCGAGCCGGGCCTACCTCCAGGCGTACGCCGACAAGTCGGCCGCCGACACCGGCCGCATCTGCGGCATCCGCCTGCGTGGCGAGCTGGTCGGCGCCGTCATCCTGCGCCGCATGGACCTCGCCCAGCGCACCGCCGAGGCGGGCTGCTGGCTGGAGCCCGCGGCGGCCGGCAAGGGTCTGGTCACGCGGGCCTGCCGGGTCCTCATCGACTGGGCCGTCGAGGAGCGCGGCGTCCACCGCGTCGACTGGTGGTGCTCCTCCGGCAACGCGCCCAGCATCGCCGTGGCCCGCCGCCTCGGCATGACCCGCGAAGGGGTCCTCCGCGAGAGTTATCTCTACCGGGGGCAGCGCCACGACGAGGAGATCTGGTCGGTACTCGCCCCCGAGTGGCGGGCGGCCAAGCGGTCTGCGGCGCGGCCTGTCCCCTAGCCCCGGGGGCTCCGCCCCCG
>NZ_AOPZ01000408.1 GCF_000414115.1 Streptomyces aurantiacus JA 4570 | reverse complement strand
CCCGCCCGCCCGTTTCCAGTGGGACAGCAGCTTCGGGCCGGCAACGGGGCCACGTCGACCTTTGCCTCACGTCCACCGCACTTCCGGTGCCGGGAGAGGTCGTTCGGCGGCTTTCCGCCTGCTCCCGCTGTGGGCGGTCACCGTGCCGCTCCCTGCTGTGGGCAGCTGGGCCGCCAGGGGCGGCCAGGGGCGGCACGGGTGGGCACAGCCCAGGCCGACGGTGCCATGACGGTCGGTTCCTAGCGTGGGCGCAGGGTGAGGAGTTGCTCGCCGTCGTCCGTGGAGAGGACCTCGAAGCGGTCAATTCCCCCCGGACGGAGGCCCGTGCCGCCGGTGGTTTCCATGGGGCGGCCGGGGCCCCGCCACGTCGTGACGACGTCGCGGGAGCCGTCCGTCCCGACGGCGACGAGTTCGCAGGCCCGCCCCCGGCCGGGGTCCCGCACCTGGAGGTCGACCTCCGTTCCCCAGGCCCGCCCCCGGGCGGTGACCACGGCCGCCATCCCGCTGCGACCGTCGCGCGCAGCGACCCGCAGCGCCCCGTCACCCCCGCCCGCGCTCAGCACGGCCGCCGCGGGCCCCACGACGGCCAGTACAAGCCCCGCGGCGACGGCCCCGGCCCACCGCCGGCGCCGCACGCGTCGGACCCGCCCGGTCTCGTCTATGAGCCGGTCGAGCAGCCGGGGCCCGGGCACGGCGGCGGCCGGATCGTAGGCGTACGGCACGGAACCCCCGTACGCCTTCAACAGCCGTGCGGGGAGCGCGAGTTCGGACAGCCGCGCGCGGCAGTGGGCGCAGTCCATGAGGTGATCCTCGAAGCGGAACGTGTCCGTCTCGTCGAGGACGCCGAGCGCGTAGGCGCCGGCGTCACGATGCCGCTCCAGGGACCTCATGGCGTTCCTTGTCGGTGAGGGTGCTTCTTGCCCTCCCGTACGCAATCGGCCCCTGAATCACTCAAACCGAATCACTTAAGCGGGTTCAGAACGAGCGGGTTCAGAACGAGCGGGTTCAGAAGAGCTGGATCGCCAGGTGGCCGAGCGGCAGGCCCAGCTGCCACGCGGGCGTCCACACCTTCGGCACGTCGTCGTCATCGTCGAGCCCGGCCCCGCCGCCACCGCCGGGCACCGCGTCCAGGTCCGGCGCGAGCAGCTCCGTCTCCTCCAGCCAGCGCCACGCCGCCTCGGCGAGCACCAGGTCGGGCGCGGGGCCCCGCGCGGCCATCGCGTCGGCGGCGAGGCCGTCCATGCGTTCGCGCACCCACTCCTGCCAGGGCTGGTCGTGCGCCGTCAGGCAGAGCCAGGAGTCGAGCTGCGAGACCACCCGGATGCAGGACAGCTCGCCGTGGGTGTCCGACAGGAAGATGGTCAGCGCGAGCGCGTCGCGCCCGGCCCGGTACTCGAACGACGTCGGCGGCATCAGGTCGCCGGTGCGGAGCAACTCGTCCGCGATGTACTCGGCGTACAGCCAGGCCATCGGGACCGTCAGCTCGTCTCCGCCGGGGCCCTGGGCGCCGTCCGTGCTCTCGTGCAGCATCACGCTCCGCCTTCCTGTGCTCCGTGTACGCGTCACCGGCTTCTGGCCCCCCACCCGGAACACGGATGAGGACAGCCGATTACCCAACAGGGGTGCCGAGCAAGGCGCTTTACGGAGCCTTGACCCGGGCCTCGGTTTCGCCGCAGGTCGGGGCGGGCGTGTTCTTCGGGTCACAGTGCGCCGGATTTGGTCCTTTTCAGTGACTGGCGCGGCATTGCTCCTTGACTCACCCTTATATGCGTATGTGGATCTGTTGTAACTATTATCTCCTCATGCGAAGGCGCGGTCGATGACACAGCGCACACGCCACCCCCGGCCCGCCCGGCGCACCGGACACACCCGGCGGGGGCTGGCCGTCCTCACGGCCGCTCTCGTCGGTGCCGCCGCGGCCTGCGCCGCCCAGCAGCCGTCCGGGCCCGGGAATCCGGCCTCCGCGGCGGGCGGCGGCGCGGGCGACGCCCCGGCCGGCGCGGCGCGGGCGACGCCCGGGCCTTCACGCTCGTCGCCTCCGGCGACGTGCTGCCGCACGCCTCGATCATCCGCCGGGCGAACGCCGACGCGGGCGGCGAGGGCTACGACTTCGCGCCCATGCTCGCGGGCGCGAAGTCCGTCGTCGCCAAGGCGGACCTGGCGATCTGTCACATGGAGACGGTGTACGGCGCGAACGGCGACTACACGGGATATCCGACCTTCAAGTCGCCCCCGCAGGTGGCCCGCGCGCTCAGGACCACCGGCTACGACGCGTGCTCCACGGCGTCCAACCACACCCTCGACGACGGCGCGGACGGCATCCACCGCACCCTGGCCGCCCTCGACCGGGCGGGCGTCAAGCACGCGGGCTCCGGCCGGACGGCCACCGAGGGCCGCTCCCCGGCCTGGCTGCGC
The DNA here is from genome assembly GCF_000414115.1 of Streptomyces aurantiacus JA 4570. Lineage (GTDB taxonomy): Bacteria > Actinomycetota > Actinomycetes > Streptomycetales > Streptomycetaceae > Streptomyces > Streptomyces aurantiacus_A. Next base: position 6,388 of record NZ_AOPZ01000408.1, on the reverse strand, counting down.
GCGGGCGGCGCGAAGGTCGCCCAGCTCGCGTACACGTACGGCACCAACGGCATCCCGCTGCCCGAGGGCCGGCCCTGGTCGGTCAACCTCATCGACAAGGACCGCATCCTCTCCGACGCCCGCGCCGCCCGGAAGGCGGGCGCCGACGTCGTGGTGGTCTCGCTGCACTGGGGCACCGAGTGGCAGGACGACCCGAACCGTCAGCAGCTCTCCCTCGGGAGGCAGTTGACGTCCGCGCGCACGGACGGCCGGCCGGACGTCGACCTGATCCTCGGCACGCACGCGCACGTCCCGCAGGCGTACGAGAAGGTCAACGGGACGTGGATCCTCTACGGCATGGGCGACCAGATCGCCGGCGCCATGGTCAACCACGAGGGCGCCCAGGACCCGCGCGGAAACCAGGGCACCGCGGGACGCTTCACCTTCGCCGCCCCCGAACGGCCCGGAGGCCGCTGGGAGGTGACGAAGGCCGAGTTCGTGCCGTTCTGGTTCGACGCGGACGAGGGCCGCCTCGTCAACCTCAACCGCGCCCTCGACCGCGGCGCCGACCTCGGCGACGTACGCGACCGCATCCGTCGCGTCACCCTCAGCCGCGGCGCGGGCGGGGACGGCCTGGTGATGGGGGAGTAGCCCCGGCTAGCGGGTGGTGTGCTCCGTCTTCGCCAGCTCCGACTTGCGGTAGGAGTACGCGAAGTACACGACCAGGCCCAGCGCGAACCACACCGCGAAGCGCGCCCAGGTCTGCCACTCCAGGAACGTGATGAGCCAGATGGAGAAGACGACGCCGATCGCGGGCACCACCGGCATGCCGGGGCAGCGGAACGTACGCGGCAGCTCGGGCTGCTTGTAGCGCAGCACGATCACCGCGACGCACACCACGACGAACGCAAGCAGGATGCCGATGTTGGTGAGTTCGGCCGCCTCGCCGATCGGCAGGAAACCGGCGATGGCGGCGGACGCGAAGCCGACGATCCAGGTGACGCGGGTCGGCACGTGCCGCGTCTCGTGGGTCTTCGCGAACCACTTCGGCAGCAGCCCGTCGCGGCTCATCGAGAACCACACGCGCGTGCAGCCCAGCATGAACGTGAACATCACCGTGAGGATGCCGATGATCGCGCCGACCGCGATGACGTCCGCGAGCCCGCCGAGCCCCGCCGCCTTGAACGCCGAGGAGAAGCCGCTCTCCGGGTCGATGTCCTTGTAGTCCTGCATGCCGGTCAGGACCAGGCAGGCGAGGACGTACAGGACCATCGAGATGGCCAGCGAGTACAGGATCGCCTTCGGCATGTGGCGCTGCGCGTCCTTGGACTCCTCGGCGGCCGTGCTCATGGCGTCGTACCCGAAGACCGCGAAGAACACCGTGGCCGCGCCCGTGAAGGCGCCGCTGACGCCGAACGGGAAGAACGGCTCGTAGTTGCCCGTCTCGACGTGGAAGAAGCCGACGCCGATGACCAGGATCACGACGAGGACCTTCAGGATCACGACGACCATCTCGAAACGGGCCGCGTTCTTGATGCCGAGGGTGAGCATGTACGCGATGAACAGGCACAGGACCGCCGCGAACAGGTCGACCTTGTGGCCGTCGCCGGTGCCGGGCGCGCCCAGCATCCAGGTGGGCAGCTCCGCGCCCATCTCGTTCAGCAGGAAGTTGAAGTACCCGGAGATGCCGATCGCGACCACCGCGACGATCGCCGTGTACTCCAGGAGCAGGTCCCAGCCGATGAACCAGCCCGCGAGCTCGCCGAGCACCGCGTAGCCGTAGGTGTAGGCCGAGCCCGCCTTCGGGATCAGGCCCGCGAACTCGGCGTACGAGAACGCGGCCGCGGCGCTCGCCACGCCCGCGATCAGGAACGAGATGAGGACCGCGGGGCCCGCCTTCTCGTTGGCGACGGTGCCCGCGAGGGTGAAGATCCCGGCACCGATGATGCCGCCCACGCCGATCGCGGTGAGCTGCCACAGGCCGAGCGTGCGGGTGAGCTGGGTGCTCGCGCCGCCCGCCTCGGTGTCCTCGATACGTTCGATGGGCTTGCGGCGCAGGACTCCCTGCCCCGGTCGTAGTCCGGCCATGAGCCTCACCTCTTCGCTGGCGGCGGTCGGCTGATGGCCGATCATGATGGCCCAGCGGCCCACGGCACGGAAGACGCCACGCATCACGCGTGGCCGCGCGGGGGCACCGGGGGTGAGGTTCGCCCGGTCGGCCCTGTGCCGGCGCCTACGGCACCACCGTGACCGGCCAGCGGCCCGCCTTCACCAGGCGCACCGCGACCGAACCGACGATGCGGTGGCCCGCCTGCTCGGACGCGCCGACCACGACGGCGTCCGCCTTCAGGTCGTCGGCGGCGGTGACCAGGCCGTTGTACGGATCCCCGCGGAAGGTGTGGAACTCCCAGCGCACGTCGAATATGTCCTTCACGCGCTCCGTCGCGTCACGGATCTCGGCGATCAGGGCCTCCGCGATCTCCTCGGTGGTGTCCGCGACCGGCGCGCCGAGCGCGGCGCCCGCGGCGAGCACCGGCTGCACATAGACGACGGCGAGCAGCGCCCGCTGCCGCCTGGCCAGGCCCCCGGCATATGCCGCGGCGCGGAGCGAGGAGTCCGAGCCGTCGACGCCGACGACGATCACCTTCGGCCCGTCGGTGCCGCGTTCGAACTGATGGGACTGTTGGGAGGCGTCTTCCGTCACACCACCGAGGCTAGCCCAGGCCCCGAGGGTCTCGGGGCCTGGGTGCTTGTGTGCGGTCGCCCCGTAAGGGGCGCGGGGAACTTTCCCCGCGCCCCTTCGGGGCGCGCTCGCTCGCCCGGGCGGGCGGGTCTCCCGACGGGCGGCGTGGCCCGGGTCTTCTTAGAGTCGATGCATGAGTGGCTCCGAGGACGTGCCGGGCGGCGCCCGGAGTGTTCTGCGCCGGGTCCCGGAGGGCTTCGCGGGCTTCTTCGGCAGCCTCGGCCTGTTCTGCGCGGTCCTCGCCGTCATCGCACCGCTGCGGCACCTGCTGCGGCCGGTGGTCCGCTTCCTCGACCTGATCACCGTCCCGGTCAGCGCCAACCTCGCGTACGCCGTCTTCCTCTTCCTGCTCGCCGCCGCCATCGCGGCCCGCAAGAAGGTCGCCTGGTGGCTCGTCGTCATCTATCTGGGCCTGCTGCTCGCCTTCGACGTCCTCGGGATCGCCCTCGGCTACTGGGCCGAGTCGGTGCCGTCGATGGTCCTATGCGGGGCGGCGCTGGTTTTGCTGATCCTCGCGCGCGGTGAGTTCTCCGCCGATTCGCGGCGCGGCGCCGTCCGGCGGTCCTTCGGCGTGCTCGCGGCGGGGCTCGGGCTCGCGATCCTGCTCGGCTGGGGGCTCGTCGAGCTGTTCCCCAGCACGCTGCCGCGCGGCGAGCGCCTGCTGTGGGCGGCGAACCGGGTCTGCGGCGGACTCATCCACGGCCACGAGTACTTCGACGGCTCGCCGCCGCGCCCGCTCTTCTTCCTCCTCGGCCTGTTCGGCGCGCTCGCCCTGCTGAACGCCGCCATGACGCTGTTCCGTTCGCAGCGCATGGAGGCGGCGCTGCACGGCGACGAGGAGTCCCGCATCCGCGCCCTGCTCGGCCGGTACGGGGACCAGGACTCCCTCGGCTACTTCGCCACCCGGCGCGACAAGGCCGTCGTCTTCTCGCCCAGCGGCAAGGCCGCCGTGACCTACCGCGTCGAGGCCGGTGTCTGCCTGGCCAGCGGCGACCCGGTCGGCGACCGCGAGGCATGGCCGCACGCGATCGGCGCCTGGCTGGACGTGGCGCGGCGCTACGCCTGGGCGCCCGCCGTGATGGGCGCGTCCGAGGAGGGCGCGAAGGCGTTCGCCCGCGCCGGGCTCGGCGCCCTGCAACTGGGCGACGAGGCCATCCTGCACGTGCCCGACTTCGACCTGGACGGCCGCGACATGCGCGTCACGCGCCAGGCCGTGAACCGGGTCCGCCGCACCGGCGCCACCGCCCGCGTACGCCGCCACGCCACCCTCACCGACGAGGAGATGGAGGAGATCGTCGACAAGGCGGACGCCTGGCGGGACACCGAGACCGAACGTGGCTTCTCCATGGCGCTCGACCGGCTCGGCGACCCCGAGGACGGCGACTGCCTGCTCGTCGAGGCCCTCGACCCCGACGGCCGGCTCCTCGCGCTGCTCTCCCTCGTGCCCTGGGGCAGGGACGGCATCTCCCTGGACCTGATGCGCCGCGACCGCAGCGCGCCCAACGGCGTCATGGAGTTCATGGTCGCCGAACTGTGCGCCGCGGCACCGAAGTTCGGGGTGAAGCGGATCTCGCTGAACTTCGCCGTGTTCCGGTCGGTGTTCGAGGAGGGCGCCCGGATCGGCGCGGGCCCGGTCCTCCGGCTCTGGCGCCGGCTGCTGCTGTTCTTCTCCAAGTGGTGGCAGCTGGAGGCCCTGTACCGGTCCAACGCCAAGTACCACCCCGAGTGGTACCCGCGCTTCATCTGCTACGGCGACATCGGCTCGCTGGCCCGCATCAGCCTCGCCTCCGGCATCGCCGAGGGCTTCGTCTCCGTGCCGTCGCTGCGCAAACTGTGGGGCAAGGGCCACACCAAGCCGCGCGGCGTCACCAAGCCCGCCACCACCGAGGGCCTGCCGTCCATCGCCGCGCTCGGCCTCGGCACCGCCGACGGCGAGACGCCCCGCGACCCCGTCGAGGCGCTGCCCGAACAGATCCGCATCCGGCACCGCAAGCTCGACCGGCTGCGCGCGGACGGCATCGACCCCTACCCGGTCGGCACCCCGCCCCGCACCCATGAACTCGCCGCCATCCACCCCGAGATGACGGGCGATCAGGTCACGGTCGCGGGCCGCGTCATGCTCGTACGCGACTTCGGCGGCGTCGTCTTCGCCGTGCTGCGCGACTGGTCCGGCGACCTCCAGCTCGCCTTCACCCGCGACCGCTCCGGCCAGGACCTCCTGGACGCCTTCACCGCGGGCACCGACATCGGCGACCACATCACCGCGAGCGGCGAGGTCGGCCGCAGCGAGCGGGGCGAGCGGACGGTCTTCGTCACCGGCTGGCAGCTCACCGGCAAGTGCCTGCGCCCGCTGCCCGACAAGCGCCGCGGCCTCACCGACCCCGAGGCCAAGGTCCGCCGACGCTACCTCGACCTGGTCGCCAGCCCCACCGCCCGCGACGCCGTGCGCGCCCGCTCCACCGCCGTCCAGGCCCTGCGCCAGGGCCTGCTCGACCGCGGCTACCTGGAGGTCGAGACGCCGATGCTCCAGCAGATCCACGGCGGCGCCAACGCCCGCCCCTTCACCACCCACATCAACGCCTACGACCTCGACCTGTACCTGCGCATCGCCCCCGAGCTGTACCTGAAGCGGCTGTGCGTCGGCGGCATGGAGAAGGTCTTCGAGATGGGCCGCACCTTCCGCAACGAAGGCGTCTCCTACAAGCACAACCCCGAGTTCACCATGCTGGAGGCATACCAGGCGTTCGCCGACTACGACGTGATGCTCGACCTGACCCGCGAGCTCATCCAGGGCGCCGCGACCGCCGCCTTCGGCGCGGCGACCGCCCGCAAGGCCGACGCCGAGGGGCGCGTCACCGAGTACGACATCTCCGGTGCCTGGCCGGTCAAGACCGTGTACGGGGCCATCTCCGAGGCGCTGGGGGAGCACGTCGACGCGGACACCGAACTGCCCGCCCTGCACCGGCTGTGCGACCGCGCGCACGTCCCGTACACCCTCGACGACGGCCGCGGCGACGTCGTCCTCGAAATGTACGAGCGCCTCGTCGAGGAGAGGACGACGCTGCCCACCTTCTACAAGGACTTCCCGACCGACGTCTCCCCGCTCACCCGCCAGCACCGCGCCGACCCGCGGCTCGCCGAGCGCTGGGACCTCGTCGCCTTCGGCACCGAACTGGGCACCGCCTACTCGGAGTTGACCGACCCCGTCGAACAGCGCCGGCGCCTCACCGCGCAGTCGCTGCTCGCCGCCGGGGGAGACCCCGAGGCGATGGAGCTCGACGAGGACTTCCTCGACGCCCTGGAGTACGCCATGCCGCCCACCGGAGGGCTCGGCATCGGCGTCGACCGGCTCGTCATGTTCCTCACCGGCCTCACCATCCGCGAGACGCTGCCGTTCCCGCTGGTCCGCCGCCGCTGACCACCCCGCCGCGCGCGAGGCCGCTGGTCCCATCGGGTGCATTCCGGCGCCGCTCGGGTGCAATAGCGCGCCGCGCCAGTGTCGCGGAGACGTCCCGGCCTTCGGCCATGCGACGGATTAATGATGAAAACCGATCAGCTGCCACCGGCGCGCCGGGTCCTGCTCCGCTGCGCCGCCGTGCTCGGCGCGGCCGCCACGGCCCGGCTCCTGACCGCGGACACCGCCGCCACCCCCGGCCCGGCCGCGTC
>NZ_AOPZ01000407.1 GCF_000414115.1 Streptomyces aurantiacus JA 4570 | reverse complement strand
CGCATCCGGTTCACCAGGCGCGTGGCCAGCAGCGAATGCCCGCCCAGGTCGAAGAAGCCGTCGTCGATCCCGACGCCCTCGACCCCGAGCACCTCGGCGAACAGCCGGCACAGCACCTCCTCCTGGGGGGTGCGGGGTGCCCGGTGGGCGGTGGCGGCGGTGAGTTCGGGGCTGGGGAGCGCCTTGTGGTCGAGCTTGCCGTGGGGGGACAGGGGCAGGCGGTCGAGGGGGACGAGGGCGGTGGGGACCATGTACTCCGGGAGCAGCTCGGCGGCGAACGCCCGGAGCTCGGCGAGGTCCAGCTGCGGGCGTTCGCCGGTACCGCTGTCGGTGCCGAGGGTGTCGGCGGGGACGACGTAGGCGATCAACCGCCGGTTCGCGGTGGCGCCTTGGGCCACTACGGCTGCCTGATCGACGTGCGGGTGGCCGGTGAGGGCGGCCTCGATCTCGCCGGGTTCGACACGGAAGCCGCGGATCTTGACCTGGGTGTCGGTACGGCCCGCGTACTCCAGTTGTCCATGACGGTTCCAGCGGGCGAGGTCGCCGGTGCGGTACATGCGGGAGCCGGGCGGGCCGAAGGGGTCCGGGCGGCCTGCCCGAGGTAGCCGCGGGCCAGGTGCCCGGCGACGTACAACTCGCCGACGACACCCGTGGGAACGGGCTGCAGCCAGGGGCCGAGTACGTAGCCGCGCATGTGGGGCAGCGGAGTGCCGATGGGCGCGCTGCCGTCTTTGGTGCGGGTGTCGTCGGTGGCGCAGGTCGTGGCGTAGAAGGATTCGGTCTGGCCGTAGGCGTTGACGACCTGGACACCGGGGAACGCCTCCCGCGCCCGCTCGACCAGGGTCGACGGCAGCGCTTCGCCCGCGAAGACGAGGGTGTCGACGGTGGTGGTGCGGCTGATCCGGTCGAGGAGTTCGGCGAAGGCGGAGGGCACGGTGCTGATGACGCTGCCCCGCCAGGTGGCGCGTTCGGCCAGTTCCAGGACGTCCTGGACCAGGTCGATGGTGCCGCCGTGGCACAGGGTGGTGAAGGTCTCGAAGACGGAGACGTCGAAGTTGACGGAGGTGGAGGCCAGCACGCGCGAGCCCGCCCGGATGCCGGTGCGGTCGGCGAGGTGGTGGATGCCGTTGACGACGGCGGCGTGGTCCAGGAGTACGCCCTTGGGGGTGCCGGTGGAGCCCGAGGTGTACATCACGTACGCCAGGGATTCCGGCTCGCCGCGGTCGGCCGGGTCGGTCGCCGGGTGCCCGGTGACGTCGAGGTCGTCCAGGCGCAGGACCGGGACCGAGGTCTCGGGCAGCACGCCGGACGTCGCCGCGTCGGTGAGGATCAGGGCGGGGGCGGCGTCGCCGAGGATGAAGTCCAGGCGGGTGCTGGGGTACTTGGGGTCGACCGGCAGGTAGGCGGCGCCCGCCTTGAGGACCGCGAGCAGCGCCACGACCAGATCCGGGGAGCGTGGCAGCGAGACGGCCACCACCGTCTCCGGGCCCGCGCCCCGGGCGGCCAGTTCTCGGGTCAGGCGGTTGGCCCGCGTGTTGAGGTCCGCGTACGACAGCGAGTCGCCGTCGCAGACCAGGGCCGTCGCGTCCGGGGTGGCCGCCGCCTGCCGCTCGAACAGCACGGGGATCGTGGTGTCCGGCACGGCCGCGTCCGTGGCGTCGAGCGTGCGCAGTGCCCGCTCCCGTTCCTCGGGTGCCAGCACCTCCACCGTGCTCACCAACGCGTCGCCGTTGTCGGCGAGTTGGGCGAGGACTCGCCGGAAACGGTGGGCGAGGCCCCGGACCGTGTCGGTGTCGAGCACGTTCCGCTGGTGCTGCAGCGTCAGCTGGAGGTGGGGGTCGGCCGAGGCCACGACGGTCAGCGGGTAGTGCGAGCCGGACAGCGGGCGGATCCCGGTGACCTCCACGCCCGCGGCCGCGGTCGCCTCGCTGAAGCCCACCCGGTCCACGGGGTACGACTCGAAGGCGACGAGGCTGTCGAACAGCACGCTCGTACCCGTGGCCCGGTGGATCTCGGTGAGGCCGTAGTGGTGGTGGTCGAGCAGCGCCGCCTGACGGTCCTGGAGGTCGGTGAGGACCTGGGCGAGGCCCTGGCCGGGGCGACAACGCACCCGCACCGGAAGGGTGTTGGTGAACATGCCGGCCATCGCGTCGATGCCGGGCACCGCGGCCGGGCGGCCGGAGACCGTGGCGCCGAACACCACGTCGTCCCGGCCCGTCAGGCCGCCGACCAGCAGCGCCCAGGCGGCCTGGACCACGGTGTTCAAGGTGACGCCCGACTCGGCGGCCCGCGCGGAAAGTCCGCGGGCCAGCTCCACGGAGACGGGCACCTCGACCTGGCCGAACCCTGTGGCCTCGGGCTCTGCCCGCCGCGAACCGGGTCCCGGTTCGGCCGCGTCCGGCCCGCCCGTCACCGCGGGGGCGAGCAGCGTCGGCTCCGTCACCCCCGCCAGCTCCCGCGCCCACGCCCGGGCCGTCTCCTCCTGGTCCTGCCCGGCCAGCCAGGTCAGGAAGTCCCGGTACCGGGGTGCCGCCGGCAGCGCGGAGGCGTCGCCCCCGGCCCCGTACAGCCGCAGCAGATCCTGCGTGAGCACCGGCAGCGACCAGCCGTCGAACAGCAGGTGATGGGCGGTCAGGACCAGCTCGAAGCGCTCGGGGCCCCGCTTCACCAGGGTCATGCGCAGCAGGGGCGGCTTCGCCACGTCGAAGTGGTCGCGCAGGTCCTCGGTCAGGATGGCGTCGAAGGCCGCGCTGCCCTCGGAGTCCCCTCCGCTCGCCTCCCCGGCTTCTGCCCCGTCTCCCGCTTCTGCCCCGTCTCCCGCTTCTGTGCCTTCTCCCGCTGCCGTCAGGTCGAGCTCGCGCCACGGCAGCTCCACGCCGTCCACCACGACCTGCACCGAGCCGCCGTCGGCGCCCGCGACGAAGGCCACCCGCAGGTTCGCGTACCGCTCCAGGAGCGCCTGCCCGGCCGCCCGCATCCGCGCGGCCTCCACCCGCCCGCGCAGCCGCAGGACGAACTGCACGTGATACGCGTCCGGCTCCGTGTCGGCGTACAGCGCGTGGAACAGCAGTCCCGACTGGAGCGGGGTGAGCGGCCACACCTCCGCGAGCCCCGGGCAGCGGCGCTCCCACATCTCGATGTCGCGCTGGCCGACCGGCACCAGCGGCACGTCCGAAGGCGTGAGCCCGCCCGCGTCCGGCCGCTCGGCGTGGCGCGCGAGCCCGTCGAGGGCGGCGGCCCACAGGTCCGCGAGCTCCTGGACCTCGGCGCGGGACACCGCACCGGTGGCGAACTCGAACTCCGCCTCGAGGCACGGCCCGTGCGCGGTGTCGACGACCAGGGAGTCGATCTGCAGCGCGGTGAGCGCGGGCATGTCCGCGGCCGTGTCGCCGCCCGGCCCGCCCAGGTCGGTGACCTGGGTGAAGCCGAGGCCGCGCTGCTGTTCCGGCATGTCGGTGGCGGAGAACCGGCCGAGGTAGTTGAAGCCGATCTGGCCGGTGGGGTGCGCGCGCAGCACGGCGGCGGCTTGCGGGTTCAGCTCGCGCAGCAGCCCGTAGCCGATGCCGTCGTCGGGCACCGCGAGGAGCTGTTCCTTGACGGCCTTGACCGCGCTGCCCGCCGCGGCGCCGCCCGTGAACGCCTCGTCGACATCGCAGCCGGAGAGGTCGAGGCGGACGGGGTACATGCTGGTGAACCAGCCCACTGTTCGCGACAGATCGGCTCCCGGCACCGCCGCCTCCGCGCGTCCGTGGCCTTCGAGGCCGACGAGGAGGGAGGGCGCGTCGGCTCCCCGGGCGCGGCGCCGGCGGGCGACGGCGAGGGCGAGGGCGGTGAGCAGGCCGTCGTTGACGCCGCAGCGGAAGGCCGTGGGCACGGCCGTCAGGAGGGCTTCGGTGACCGCTACGGGCAGCCGCAGGCGCACGGTGTCCACCGTGGCGCGGACGTCCACCGCGGGGTCGAACCGGCGGGCGCCGAGCGCAGGATCGGGCCCGTCCACGATGGCGAGCCACCGGGGCAGCTCGGCCGCCCTGCGCTCGCTCCGCGCCTCCGCCACGAGCGCGTGCGCCCACCGCCGGAACGACGTGCCCACGGCGGGCAGCACCGGTGTCCGGCCCGCGCGCACCGCGTCCCAGGCGGCCGCGAGGTCCGGCAGCAGGATGCGCCAGGACACCCCGTCCACCACCAGGTGGTGCAGGACGATCAGGAGCCGCCCGGCGCCGCCGGCCGGGCCCGGGTCGAACCAGACGAACCGCGCCATCACCCCGGCCGCCGGATCGAGCAGGTCCGTCGCGGCGGCCCGCTCGGCCGCCACCTCCTGCTGCCACGCCTCGCCCCACGGCCCGTCGTCCGCGGCGTGCTCGGGCCCGCGGTCCACGCGGCGCAGCAGTGCCTTCGTGTCCACCGAGCCCGGGGGCCCCACGAGCAGCCCTCCGCCGTCGTCGGTCACCAGGCGGGCGCGCAGCATGTCGTGGTGGTCGACGACCGCGTCCAGGGTGGCGAGCAGCCCGGCCCGGTCGATGCCCTCGGGCAGTTCGAGCAGGACCGACATGGAGAACCGGTCGGTGTCGCCGCCGCGCTCGCGGACGTACCGGGCGATGGGCGGGAGCGGCAGCGGCCCCGTGCCGCCGCCGTCGAGCTCGTCGAGGACCGCGCCCCGGGCGTCGCCGCTCCGCTCGGCGGGCGCGAGCCGGGCCAGTTCGGCGACCGTCCGGTGCTGGAAGATCTGGCGGGCGGTGACGTGCACGCCCCGCGTGCGGGCGCGCGAGACCACCTGGATCGAGCGGATGCTGTCGCCGCCGGACGCGAAGAAGTCGTCGTCGACGCCGACCCGGTCCACGCCGAGGACTTCGGCGTACACGTCCGCGAGAACCTGTTCCTGCGGGGACCGGGGCGCCCGGTAGGCGCTGGTGGCGAACTCGGGCTCCGGCAGCGCCGAGCGGTCCAGCTTGCCGTTGCGCATCAGCGGCAGCCGGTCGAGCAGGACGTACGCCGCCGGGACCATGAACTCCGGCAGCCGGTCGGCCACGAACCGGCGCAGCTCCGCGGTGGACACGCCGACGTGGAAGTCGATGTCGCCGGTGCCCGCGATGCCGCCCTCGCCGACCCGGACGACGTAGGCCACGAGCTGCCGGGCTCCGCCCGCGCCCGCCCCCACGACCACGACGGCCTGGGCCACGCCGGGGTGTGCGGTCAGGGCGGCCTCGATCTCGCCGGGCTCGATGCGGAACCCGCGGATCTTGACCTGCTCGTCGGTGCGGCCCTGGTAGACGAGGTGGCCGTCACGGGTCCATGTCACGAGGTCGCCGGAGCGGTACATGCGCTCCCCCGCCGGGCCGAACGGGCAGGCGACGAAGCGCTCGGCGGTCAGGTCCGGGCAGCCCAGGTACCCGCGGGCCAGCCGGTCGCCGGCGATGTACAACTCGCCCGGCACGCCCACCGGGACCGGCCGGAGCGCCGGGTCCAGGACGTACAGGCGGGTGCCGTCGAGTCCAGGACGTACAGGCGGGGGCCGTCGAGGGGCCGTCCGATCGGCACCGCCGCGCCGAGGTCGGCCGCGTCGCGCATCTTGTGCGCGGACGTGGCCACGGTCGCCTCCGTGGGTCCGTAGCCGTTGACGACGGTGATGCCCGGGCAGGCGGCCAGGACGCGCTCGATCGCCGCCGGGGGCACGACGTCGCCGCCCGACCACGCCTCACGGACGCCCCGGAACGCCTCGGGCCGTTCCTCCGCGACCACCCGGAAGAGCCCCGCCGTCATCAGGACCCCGGTGACGCGTTGTTCGGCGATCACCGCCGCCAGGTCAGCCGGGGCGAGGGAGGCCGACGGCGGCACCACTATCGTGCCGCCGCGCAGGAGCGGCACCCACAGCTCGTACGTGGAGATGTCGAACGCCTGCGTCGCGTGCAGCAGGACGCGCTCGTGGCCGCCGCCCGCGAAACATCGGTCGAGCGCGAGCCGCACCACGCCGTGGTGGGTGACGCCGACGCCCTTCGGGGTGCCGGTGGAGCCGGAGGTGTGCATCACGTAGGCCAGGTGCTGCGGCGACAGGACGGCGGAACGGTCCGTGCCGTTCAGGTCGGAGCCGTCACCGGTGCCGAGGTCCATGCGGTCGAGCAGCATTTCTTCGGCTTCGTGCCGGGGCAGCACGTTCCGCGTCGCCGTGTCCGTCAGGACGAGCCGCGGGGCGGTGTCCGCCAGGACGAAGCCCACGCGGCCGCTCGGGTAGCGGGGGTCGACGGGGACGTAGCCCGCGCCGGCCTTCAGCACGCCGAGGAGTGCGACGACGAACTCGGCCGAGTGCGGCAGCGCGACCGCCACGAGGGAATCGGGGCCGACGCCGCGCCGCACCAGGGCGCGGGCGAGCCGGTTGGCCCGTGCGTTCAGCTCCCGGTACGTGAGCGACTCGGCTCCGTGCACCAGCGCGACGGCGTCCGGTGCCGCGGCGGCCTGCTGCTCGAAGAGCGCGGGCATCGTCAGGTCCGGCGTGCTGACGTCCGTGTCGTTGAACGTGCGCAGCAGCCGGTCGCGTTCCTCGGGCGCCAGTACGTCCACGGTGTGGAGTCGTGCCCGCGGGGTCGTCGCCAGCTGTCGTACGAGGCGTGTGAAGCGGTCCGCGAGAGCCTCGGCGGTGCTCCGGTCGAACAGGTCGGTGGCGTACTCGACGTCGCCCACGACGCCGTGCCCGGGAGTGTCGGCGAGCGCGAACGCGAGGTCGAACTTCGCGGTCTCGGTCGGGACCAGTTCGAGGGCGGCGGAGCGGAGCCCCGGCGCGTCGAAGACCTGGCCGGCCGTGCCGCGCCAGCCGAACATCACCTGGAACAGCGGGTGGTGGGCGGTGGACCGCTCCGGGTTCAGCGCCTCGACGAGCCGCTCGAAGGGCACGTCCTGATGGTCGTACGCACGCACGGCCTTGTCCCGCACCTGCCGCACGACGTCCTCGAACGACGGGTTGCCCGACAGGTCGGCCCGCAGCACCCAGGTGTTGACGAAGAACCCCACCAGGTCCCCGAGCTCCTCGTCGGTCCGTCCGGCGATCGGCACGCCCACGGTCAGGTCGTCGCCGCCGCTCATCAGGTGCAGCAGCACGGCGAGGGCGGACTGGAGCACCATCGGCACGGTGGCGCCCTGCGCCCGCGCCACCTCCTCGACGGCCGCCAGGACGTCGGCGTCGAGGGCGAAGCCGACGGTGTCGCCGCGGTGACTGGCCACCGGCGGACGCGGCCGGTCGAGCGGGAGGGGCAGCGGCTGCCGCACTCCTTCCAACTCTTCGCGCCAGTAAGCGAGTTGGTTGGCCAGGAGACTTTCGGGGTCGTTCTCCTCGCCGAGCAGCTCCCGCTGCCAGAGCGCGTAGTCGGCGTACTGCACGGGCAGTTCGCCCCACCGCGGTTCCTCGCCCCGCCGCCGGGCGGTGTAGGCCGCGCTCAGGTCGCGGGCCAGGGGGCCCATGGATTCACCGTCGGCCGCGATGTGGTGGATCAGGAGCACAAGCACGTGGTCGTCCGGGCCGCGGCGCAGGACGCGCGCCCGCACGGGGAGCTCCGCCGCCAGGTCGAACCGGTACGCGGCTTCCTCCGCCACGGCGGCGTCCATCGCCTCCGCCGCCACCTCCCGCACCGGGACATCGAGGACGACGTCGTTCGCCGCCACGACGACCTGCGCCGCGACGCCCTGGTCGTCGGCGACGAACAGCGTGCGCAGACTCTCGTGCCGCACCACGACGTCCCGGAGCGCCGAGGCCAGCGCCGCCACGTCCAGCTCACCGCTCAGGGGCAGGACGTACGACAGGTTGTACGTGGCCGAAGGGCCCTCGTAGCGGTGCAGGAACCACAGGCGCTGCTGGGCGAACGACAGCGGCACCCGCGCGGGCCGCGCCTCGGCCCGGCGCAGCGCCGCACGCGCCGACCGGGCCTCCCTGCCCACGCGCTCGGCGAGGCCCGCCACGGTGGGCGCCTCGAAGACC
>NZ_AOPZ01000406.1 GCF_000414115.1 Streptomyces aurantiacus JA 4570 | reverse complement strand
TCGGCCTCGAAGGCCCCGCGGTGACCGTCGACACGGCCTGCTCGTCCTCCCTGGTCGCCCTCCACCTGGCCGCGCAGGCGCTGCGCCAGGGCGAGTGCTCGCTCGCCCTGGCGGGCGGCGCCACGGTCATGGCCACCTCCGACACCCTCGTCGCGTTCAGCCGCCAGCGCGGCCTCGCCGCCGACGGCCTGCTACCGGCCCCTCCCAGCAGCGCGTCATCCGCGCCGCCCTCGCGAGCGCCGGGCTCACCGGCTCCGACGTGGACGCGGTGGAGGCCCACGGCACGGGCACGTCACTGGGCGACCCGATCGAGGCGCAGGCCCTGATGGCCACGTACGGCAAGGACAGGCCGGAGGGCCAGGAGCCGCTGTGGCTCGGCTCGGTCAAGTCCAACATCGGGCACGCGCAGGCGGCCGCGGGCGTCGCGGGCGTCATGAAGATGGTCCTGGCGATGCGGCACGGCGTCCTGCCCAAGACCCTGCACGCACAGGCGCCGACGACCGAGGTCGACTGGTCCGAAGGGGCGGTCGAGCTGTTGACCGAGGCGCGCGAGTGGACCGCGCGGGAGGCGGGGCGGCCGCGTCGCGCGGGCGTCTCCTCCTTCGGCATGAGCGGCACCAACGCGCACGTGATCGTGGAGCAGGCACCGGTGGAGGAACCACTGCCCGCCGACAGCGACGCCGGCGACCGGCCCGCCGCGACCCCCGCGCCGCCGGTGGTCCCGGGCGTGGTCCCGCTGGCCCTGTCGGCGAAGAGCGAGAGCGCCCTGCGGGCGCAGGCGACGCGGCTGCGGGAGCGGCTGCTCGACGACGACGGCATCGGCCTGGCGAACGTCGGCTGGTCCCTGACCGTGGCGCGGTCGCGGTTCGAGCACCGGGGCGTCGTCCTCGGCCGGGACCGTGCGGAACTCCTGGCCGGGCTTGAGCAATTGGCGCAGGGAGACGCGACCGCACGCAGTGTCGTCACGGGGCGGGCGGTGACTGGTG
>NZ_AOPZ01000405.1 GCF_000414115.1 Streptomyces aurantiacus JA 4570 | reverse complement strand
CCACCCGCCCACCCGTTGAGGCTCAGCGGGGGGCGTGCGGCGTCACCGTCGGCCACGGCCCACCCGGCACCCTCGTCGCCTCGATGGCAGCGGCCTCGTCGGCGTCTGCGGCCCGGAGGGAGCACGCCCCACGCCGACGGTGTCGGTGCAGCGTGCGGCAGGGCACCCTCGGCCCAAGGCCCAGGGGCCAGTAACCTCGGGCGGCATGAGTAGGCCGCCCACCTTCACCCCGCCCGAAGGCACCCTCGCGTACCGTCTGCGTACCGCCCGCGGCGACTTCGCCGTCCTCGACACCCGGCCGACCGGCGAGGTCAAGGGCACCGCCCTGCTGCTGCCGGGGTTCACCGGGAGCAAGGAGGACTTCATCGCCCTGCTCCGGCCCCTCGCCGCCGCCGGGTACCGCACGGTGTCCATCGACGGCCGGGGGCAGTACGAGTCCGACGGTCCGGACGACGAATCGGCTTACGCCCAGGCCGAGTTGGCGAGTGATGTGCTCGCCCAGGCGGCGGCGGTGCGCGAGCCCGGGGACGGGCCCGCGCACCTGCTCGGCCACTCCCTCGGCGGTCTCGTCGCCCGCGCCGCCGCCCTCCTCGCGCCCGCCACCTTCGCCTCGCTCACCCTGATGTCCTCGGGCCCGGCCCATGTCGCCCCGTCCCAGCAGATCCGCGCCAAGCTCCTCACGGACGCCCTCGCCACCCACCCCATGGACGTGGTGTGGAACGCGATGCAGGCGATGGGCCCGCCCGAGGACGCCGACATCGACGGTGCCGAACTGCGGGCCCGCTGGCTGCGCAACAACCCGGCCCAACTCATCGCCACCGGCAAGCAGTTGTGCGGCGAGCCGGACCGCGTCGACGCGCTCGCCGCCCTCCCCCTGCCCAAGCACGTCGTCTCCGGCGTACGCGACGACACCTGGCCCGTACCGCTCCTCGACGAGATGGCGCGCCGCCTCGACGCCCACCGCACCGTGATCACCGGCGCGGAGCACTCCCCCAACACCGACCGCCCGTCGGAGACCGCCGCCGCCCTGGCCGCCTTCTGGGACTCACTCGCGCCTCAGTAGCACTGCTGCAAGTGGTCCCAGAATCCGTCCCGCAGCACCCGCCGCAGGTCCGACTGGCCCCGCAGCGAGTAGTCGAGCAGCCGCTCCGCCTCCACGAGGAGTTCCTGGTCGACCGAGCCGGGCAGGTAGGGGTGGCCGGGCAGCAGGCCCACCAGCGCCTCCCGGCCCCGCGCCGCGAGCCATTTCGCGGAGATCTGGGCGCCGACGAAGCGCACGTCGTCCCGTGAGGGCCGGGCCGCCGCCGACAGGCCCTCGTACGGCACGGTGGGGCGGCGCGTGACGAACGGCTTGAAGAAGTCCGCGTCGAAGGTGCGCTGGCTGTCGACCTCCCACAGCAGCGGCTCGGCCTGATTGCGGCCGTCCGGCGCGTCGATGCCCCACAGGTGCACGCGCGCGCCGTACCCCTGCGCCGCCTCGACCGCCGACACCAGGTCCTCGTCGCCGCCGATCAGCGCCGCGTCGCTGATGGCGCGGTGCCGCGCCAGGGACTCCAGGTCGGACCGGATCAGCGAGTCGACGCCCTTCTGCTGGTTGTTGGCGTTGAGGTTGCCCAGGCGCACCTTGACGTCGGGGAGTTCCGCGATCGCCTGCTGCTCCGAGGTGTGGATGCGGCGTCTCGCGCCGTCGTACCAGTACACGCGCAGCAGGCGGCTGTCCGCGAAGATCGTGCGCGCCTTGTCGATCAGCGCTTCGATCAGCCCTTCGGCGTCGAGGTCGAAGGCGCGCCGGTCCTCGGTGCCCGCGGCGAGGCGCCCGGCGGCCGCGTACAGATAGCCGGCGTCCACGAAGATCGCGTGGGTGGACGGGGTCTTCGCCACCTCGGCGAGCATGCGCTCGAGCAGTCCGTTGGTGCGCTCGAGGCGGGCGCTGATGCCGCCGGTCTCGTCAATGGTCTCGTCCATGTCCATACGGAACGCATTGTCCCGTCCGTCACTCGGCAGGCACAACCGGTAGTCGTTACTCAGCGAACACAACCAGCCGCGATACAGTCACGAAACAGGGTGTTCATTAGCCTCGCGAAAATTTTCCTTAGCGTAGGGAATGTTTGAACGGGTCAAGCCGTTGAACCCGTATGTAGCAAGCAGTTCTCCTTCAGGAGGATCACCAGACGAAGGGAGAAGCCCATGCGCTTCGAAATCATGCGACTCGACGACGTCGACGGCACGGCCGTGGACACGACCGTCGTGGACGCCGCCTCCGTCAACCGGATCGTGCAGCAAGCCGCAGCCATAGGGCAGCGCCTCTACATCCGTCCGGCCGACGCCTCGGCCTCATAACGGCGCCGATCGGCCTCATCACACACTTCAGAGCCCTGTACGAGACCGGATCGTCCGGTGTCGTACAGGGCTCTGTGCGTGACGGGGGCACCCGATCGGCTCAACCGCCGCGGATCACCTGTGTCACGCCGTTGATGATCTGCTGCACCGCGATCGCCGACAGCATCATCCCGGCGAGCCGCGTCACGAGCACCACGCCGCCGTCCTTGATGACGCGGATGATCAGCAGCGAGAAGCGCATCGCCAGGAACAGCACCACGTGGATGGCGAGAATCGCCGCCCATACCGAGACCTGCTCCATGCCGTCGGCGTGCTGCACGGCCAGGATCACCTGCACGATCGCGCCCGGCCCGGCGAGCAGCGGCATGCCGAGCGGCACCAGGGCGACGTTCACGTCCTTGGTCTGCGTCGGCTCGTCGTTCTTGCCGGTGAGCAGGTCGAGGGCGACCAGGAGCAGCAGCAGGCCACCCGCGATCATCAGGGCCTGCGTGGAGACGTGCAGATAGTCGAGGATCTGCTGGCCGACGATGCCGAAGACGGTGATGACCCCGAGGGCCACGCACACCGCCTGGAAGGCCATTTTCTTCTGGACCTTGGCGGGGCGGCCCGCGGTGAGCCCGAGGAAGATCGGCGTGATCCCAGGGGGATCCATGATGACAAAAAGGGTGAGAAAGAGGGATCCGAAGACAGCGACGTCGAACACAGTGATGGCCTTGCAGAAGAGGGTCGTACGGAGCGAAGCGGGTCAGGGCGCGCGGTGGTGCGCGTTACGCGGCCGGGGCCCCGCCCGCGCCCGGCACCGGGAAGGCGCCCGTGGCCCGGCGGGTGATCTCGCCGTAGATCTCGGGGTCGGTGGTGTACTCCCCGAGCACGCATGTCTTGCGGGTGCCGTGGTAGTCGCTCGACCCGGTGACGAGCAGGCCCAGGTCGGCGGCGAGGCCGCGCAGCCGGGGGCCCGACTCGGGCGCGTACGCCAGCTGTTCCGGGTGGTCGACCTCGATGCCGTCGAGGCCCGCGGCGGCCAGTTCGGCTATCGCCGACTCGGGGACGACCTTGCCGCGCTGGGCGGCGGCCGGGTGCGCGAAGACGGTGACGCCGCCCGCGGCCTTGACCAGGCGGATCGCGTCGAAGGGGTCGAGCTCGTGCTTCTCGGCGTAGGCCCGGCCGCCGTCGGCGAGCCAGGCGGGCGTGAAGGCGTCCGACACGGTCGGTACGACGCCGAGCTCGACCAGCGCCTCCGCGACGTGCGGGCGGCCGACGGAGCCGTCGCCCGCGATGCGCGCGACCTGTTCCCAGGTGACGGGGACGCCGAGTTCCTGGAGCTTGCGGACCATCGTCTGCGCGCGCGGCACGCGGTCGTCGCGGACGAGTTCGCGCTCGCGGGCCAGCTCCGGCTCGTCGGGGTCGAAGAGGTACGCCAGCATGTGCATCCCGATGCCGTCGAGGCGGCAGGACAGCTCGGCGCCGGTGACGAGGGTGAGGCCGGGCGGGAGCGCGGCGATCGCCTCGGCGTGGCCGCGGGTCGTGTCGTGGTCGGTCAGCGCGACCACGTCGAGCCCGGCGGCGGCCGCGTTGCGGACCAGCTCCGCGGGGGTGTCCGTGCCGTCGGAGGCGGTGGAGTGGCTGTGCAGATCTACGCGCACGCGGTGCTCCAGCCTTGACGGTGCTCGGACGAGGGGACCCCCCAAGGATAACGGGCCGCAGCCCGTGCCCCCCGCGCCCGTCTGGGGCTTCGCCCCTCGCCCCCTTGTCGGCGCTCCGCGCCTCGCCCTCAAACGCCGGGCGGGCTAACACCTTCGCCGCCCCGGCGGT
>NZ_AOPZ01000404.1 GCF_000414115.1 Streptomyces aurantiacus JA 4570 | reverse complement strand
GGCGGCCGCGATCACCGCGGCCCGCTCGGCGGTCGGCAAGCCGTATGTGTGGGGCGCCAACGGGCCCGCCGGGTTCGACTGTTCGGGCCTGACCCAGTGGTCGTACTCGCAGGCGGGCGTCGGCCTGCCGCGCACCTCCCAGGCACAGGCGGGCGCGGGCCGGCAGGGGGCCAGGCGGGCGCGGGCCGGCAGGTGCCGCTCTCCCAGGCGCAGCCCGGCGACCTCGTCGCCTACCGCGACGACGCCAGCCACATCGGGATGTACGTCGGCAACGGCCAGGTGGTGCACGCGCCCTACCCCGGCGCCGCCGTGCGCTACGACCCGGTGGGGATGATGCCGGTCTCGTCGGTCACGCGAGTCTGACCGGCGCGGGTCCGGGCGCGCTCACGGCGGTGCGCCCCGGCGTCCGGATCCGGCGGTCTTCGCCCGCACGAGCGAGAGGACGGCCGCGCGCCCCCGTACGATCGGAACGTGGCTGGTCGAGGGCAGGGGCACGGGCGTGGCAGGCGGGCGGCGGCGGGCGCGGCGGCGTGCCTCGCCGTGCTCGCGCCCCCCGCGCTGACCGGTTGCGCCGCCGACGACGCGGCGGACGCCGCACCCGGCGACGTGCAACGGCTCCTGGAGAAGCGCGCGGAGGCCGTCCTGGAGCGCGACGCGCGGGCGTACCGCGCGACCGGCGGCCCCCGCGCCGGCTACGACAACCTGCGCGACGTCCCCCTGAAGTCCTGGACCTACCGCCTCAAGGACTTCCGCCGCGACGGCGCCCGCGCCACCGCCACCGCGGACCTCGGCTACCGCGTCGCGGGCTACGACCGGGCGCCCCTCACCGCCGAGCGGACGCTGTCGCTGCAACGCCGCGACGGGCGCTGGTACGTCACCGCCGAACGCCCCGCGAAGAAGGCCGCCGAGCAGCTCTGGGACCAGGGCCGCGTCGACGCCGTGCGCGGTACCCACAGCCTGGTGCTCGGCGTCGGACGCGAACGCGCGGACCTGCGCCGGTACGCCGAACTCGCCGACCGCGCGGTGCCCGCCGTGCGGGACGCCTGGAGCGGCCCGTGGCCCGGCAAGGTCGTCGTCCTCGTCCCCAAGTCCCTGGCCGGGATGGCGGACCTGCTCGGCGCGCCCGCGTCCGGCTACCAGGGCATCGCCGCGGTGACCACGGGCGAGGCGGGCGGCTCCGGCAGGGCGCCCGCGGACCGGATCGTCGTCAACCCCGAGGCGTACGGCGTCCTCGGCGAGCTGGGCAAGCAGGTCGTCCTCACCCACGAGACGACCCACGTCGCCACCCGCGCCGTCACCTCCCGGGCCACCCCGCTGTGGCTCTCCGAGGGCTTCGCCGACTGGGTCGGCTACCGCGGCACGGACCGCGCCCCGCAGCAGGCCGCCCCGGAACTGCGGCGCGCGGTCCTCGACGGCCGCCTGCCCGCGACACTCCCCGAGGACGAGGACTTCGGCTTCAGCGGCGACGCCGGGGGCCTCGCGCGGGCGTACGAGGGCGCGTGGCTGGCCTGCCGGATGATCGCGGAGGAGTGGGGCGAGGAGAAACTGAAGCGGTTCTACATGGCGGTCGGCGCGCACGACCGGCGCGCGGGGGCGGTGGAGGGCGCGCTGCGGGACGTACTCGACACGACGGAGGAGGAGTTCACGGCGAGGTGGCGCCAGTACCTGAAGGACGAGCTAACTCATAGCCTGTCCGGCGATTGAGGACGAGCCGCGGAGCGGGGACGAGCCGCGGAGCGGCGATAGGCGGGGGTCCGGGGGCGCAGCCCCCGGGCGGTCACCCCGGCCTCGGTGACCGTCTGCCGCCACAGCACCCGGCACGCAAGAACCGTGGAGGCAACGAGCAGTCCGTTGCGTACGACGAGCAGGGCGATCCCCAGCGCGTCGCTCGCCACGACATGCGAGAACCACACCGGGAACTCAAGGAACGTCACGAACGTGGCCGCGAGAACCAGCCCGGCCGGCCACGCCATCATGCTGCCGCGGTACGCCACACACACCGCGGCGACCCCCACGAGCCAGAGCATGTACTGCGGACTGATCACCCGGCTCGTCGTGGTGAACAGCAGCACCGCCGCGAACGCCGCGTCCGCGGGCGTCGTGGCCGACCAGACGCGGGCCCGGATCCGCCACAGCAGCAGCCACCCGAAGGCGGCCACCGAAAGGGCCTGCGCCGCCGCGCTCACCAACGGGACGTAGGGGCCGAGGAACTCCACCGAGCCGTAGTTGAGCTGCACCGTCCCCGGCCAGCCGAGGTGCCGTGCCACGTGGAGGACGAGCGCGCCGAGCGACTCGACCTCCGTGCCCCGGTCCCGCTGGAAGGTGAGGAACGCGAGCGCCCCCGGCATCGCCACCACGAACAGCAGCGTGACGGCGCGCTCGGTAGCGCCCGCCGTCACCGCCGCGGCGCCCCACGAACGCCGCGTCGCCCGCCCCCGCGGGGTGCCGACGAGCAGCAGCACCGGCCACACCTTCACCACCGCGCCGAACCCCGCGAGCACCCCGAGCGCCCGGGCGCGGCGCGCCCCCGCGAGCAGCGCGGCGACGGCGACGGCGGTCACCATCAGGTCGTAGCGCGCGTACGCGGTGGGCCCGAGCAGCGCCACCCCGGCCGTCCACACCCAGGCCCCCCGCAGGGTCCTGCCGGGCCGCCCGCCCGCGTACAGGAGCAGCCCCGTCACCACCGCGTCGGCCAGGAACGACAGCAGGAAGAAGGCGGCCGGATAGCCGAGGAACGGCAGCGCGGCCGGGCCGAGGACGGCGAGCGCGGCGGCGGGCGGGTACTGCCAGGTGACGTCGTCGAGCGGGAACGTGCCGGTGCGCAGGATCTCGTACCAGCCCTGGTAGATGAACGAGACATCGCTGGTGACGTCCGGCCCCGGCAGGACGACGACGTGGAAGACGCAGAGCAGGAGCAGGGCGCGGGTGGGCGCCCAGAGGGCCAGGACGCGCAGCTCGGGCGGCGCGGGGCGGCGGGCCGGGGGGCCCTCGCCGGGGGAGGGCGGTGTGGCCGCACTTGTGCGCGTTCCCGTACCCGTGCCCGCCATCTGCGCCTCACCCGCTTTTCGCCTATTTAAATAGGGTTCGGGAAATCATGATGCCGGGAGGGGCGGCGTGAGGGGACGAGGCGGGGCCGGTACTGTCTGCGGCGATGCACAAGACCCTGATCGTCACGAACGACTTTCCGCCCAGGCCCGGTGGTATCCAGGCGTTCCTGCACAACATGGCGCTGCGCCTGGATCCGTCCGAGATCGTCGTCTACGCCTCGACCTGGAAGCGCGGCCGCGAGGGCGCGGAGGCGACCGCCGCCTTCGACGCCGAGCAGCCCTTCCAGGTCGTCCGCGACCCCACGACGATGCTGCTCCCCACCCCTCGCGTCACCCGCCGCGCCGTCTCACTGCTGCGCGAACACGGCTGTACGTCGGTGTGGTTCGGGGCGGCCGCGCCGCTCGGGCTGATGGCGCCCGCGCTGCGCAGGGCCGGGGCGCGGAAGGTGGTGGCGACCACGCACGGGCACGAGGCCGGGTGGGCGCAGCTGCCCGCCTCCCGCCAACTCCTGCGCAGGATCGGCGAGTCGGCCGACACGGTCACCTACCTCGGCGAGTACACCCGGTCCCGTATCGCCGCCGCGCTCAGCCCCGCCGCGGCCGGGCGCATGGTCCAACTGCCGCCGGGCGTCGACGAGAAGACCTTCCACCCGGCGTCCGGCGGCGACGCCGTGCGGGCCCGGCTCGGGCTCACCGACCGGCCGGTGATCGTGTGCGTCTCGCGGCTCGTGCCGCGCAAGGGGCAGGACACCCTCATCCTCGCCATGCCGCGGATCCTGGCGCGGGAGCCCGACGCGGTGCTGCTCGTCGTGGGCGGCGGTCCCTACGAGAAGGAGCTGCGCAAGCTCGCCGCGGAGACGCGGGTCGCGGACTCCGTGGTGTTCACCGGCGCCGTGCCCTGGGCCGAGCTGCCCGCGCACTACGGCGCCGGGGACGTCTTCGCCATGCCCTGCCGCACCCGGCGCGGCGGCCTCGACGTGGAGGGCCTCGGCATCGTCTACCTGGAGGCGTCCGCCACGGGGCTGCCCGTCGTCGCCGGGGACTCCGGGGGTGCGCCGGACGCCGTCCTCGACGGGGAGACCGGGTGGGTCGTGCGGGGCGGCTCCGCCGAGGAGTCCGCCGATCGGATTCTTGCGTTGCTCGGCGACGCGGAGTTGCGGGAGCGGATGGGGGAGCGGGGGCGGCAGTGGGTCGAGGAGCGGTGGCGCTGGGATCTGCTGGCGGAGCGGCTGCGGGAGCTGCTGTAGCCCCGCCGGACGGGCTATATCCAGCCCCTCCGGCGTTTGAGGAGCGGGGGTCTGGGGGGGTTGGGGAAGCCCCCGGCAGGGCCCCCGCCTCAGCCCCGGTAAAGCGCCTCGATCTCGTCCGCGTAATCCTTCGCGACAACGTTCCGCTTCAGCTTCAGCGACGGCGTAAGGTGCCCCGACTCCTCGGTGAACTGCGCGGGCAGGACGCGGAACTTGCGGACGGACTCGGCCTTGGACACCGCCGCGTTCCCGTCGTCCACGGCCTGCTGCACCGCGGCGAGAAGATCGGCGTCCTCCCGCAGGGAGGCGGCCGAGGCCCCGGCGGGCTTCCCGTGCTCAGAGGCCCACCGCGCCAGGAACTCCTCGTCGATGGTGACGAGCGCGCCGACGAACGGCCGCCCGTCCCCGACGACCATGCACTCGGCGACGAGCGCGTGCGCCCGGATCCGGTCCTCGATCACGGCGGGCGCGACGTTCTTGCCGCCCGCCGTCACGATGATCTCCTTCTTGCGGCCGGTGATCCGCAGATACCCGTCCTCGTCGAGGGTGCCGATGTCCCCGGTGTGGAACCAGCCGTCGGCGAGGGCCTCCTCGGTGGCGCCCTCGTTGTTCCAGTACTCCTTGAACAGGTGCTCGCCGTGCAGCAGCACCTCGCCGTCGTCGGCGATGCGCACGACCGAGCCGGGCAGCGGCTGCCCGACCGTGCCGATCTTCTGCCGGTCCCAGGGGTTGAACGCGGTGGCGGCGCACGACTCGGTGAGGCCGTAGCCCTCCAGGACGGTGAAGCCGATGCCGCGGAAGAAGTGGCCGAGGCGCTCGCCGAGCGGGGCGCCGCCGGAGATGGCGTACTCGCCGCGCCCGCCGAGGACCGCCCGCAGCTTGCTGAAGACCAGCTTGTCGAAGACCTTGTGCTTGATCTTCAGGCCCAGGGAGGGCCCGCTCGGGGAGTCGAGGGCGCGGCTGTACGCGATCGCCGTGTCCGCCGCCTTGTCGAAGATCTTGCCCTTGCCGTCGGCCTGCGCCTTGGCCCGCGCGCCGTTGTAGACCTTCTCGAAGACGCGCGGCACACCGAGGATCAACGTCGGCCGGAACGCGGCCAGTTCGTCCGTCAGATGCTTGATGTCGGGCGCGTGGCCGAGCTTGATGGGGGCCATCAGCGCGGCCACCTCCACCAGGCGGCCGAAGACGTGCGCGACGGGGAGGAACAGGAGTACCGAGCACTCGCCCGTGCGGAACAGCGGTTTCAGGCGCTCCACCACATTGCCGCACTCCGCGAAGAAGCTGCGGTGGGTGAGGACACAGCCCTTGGGGCGGCCCGTCGTGCCCGAGGTGTAGACGATCGTCGCCGGGTCGTCGGCGCCCGCGACGGCACCGCGCTCGTCCACGGTCTCGTCGGAGACCTCCGCGCCCGCCCGGTTCAGCTCCTCGACGCCGCCCCGGTCGATCTGCCACACGTGCGTCAAGGACGGCAGCCGGTCGCGCACCGACTCGACGGCGGACGCGTGCGCGTCGGACTCCACGACGCAGGCCACGGCGCCGGAGTCGCCCAGGATCCACTGGATCTGCTCGGCCGAGCTGGTCTCGTACACCGGCACGCTCACCGCGCCCGCGCTCCAGATCGCGAAGTCGAACAGCGTCCACTCGTAGCGCGTACGCGACATCAGGCCCACCCGGTCGCCGGGCCCGACGCCCGCCGCGATCAGACCCTTCGCGGCGGCGCGCACCTCGGCGAGGAACACCGTCGCCGTGACGTCCTGCCAACTGCCGTTCACCTTGCGGCCGATGACCGCCACATCCGGATGCTGCGCGGCGTTTCTGCGGACGATGTCGGTCAGATTGCCGTCCGCGGGGACCTCGTACAGGGCCGGAAGGCTGAACTCGCGCAAGACTGCTGCTCCTACATAGGGCGCCGGCGCCACGACGTTGTGCGATGCGACGGTGCGGTCCAAGATCGGGCAGGTGCTCAGTCAGGGGGTTCGGGGGTCCCTCGGGGTTTCGTTGAGGGGCTGAGCACTACTGGACTGCCCGGACGTTACCCATCGGTATGGCTGGTTCGGTAGGGGGGCCGGGCCAGATGTTCCGTGCGTCACACGACGTTGTGGTCTGAACCGCACAGTACGCCACGCCCTTCCTGACTCGGAAGTAACCGCGGGAGTATCCGCAGGTCCACCGCGCGCGCCCGGCCGAGCCCGCCGGATCAC
Source organism: Streptomyces aurantiacus JA 4570 (assembly GCF_000414115.1). Classification (GTDB taxonomy): domain Bacteria; phylum Actinomycetota; class Actinomycetes; order Streptomycetales; family Streptomycetaceae; genus Streptomyces; species Streptomyces aurantiacus_A. The sequence continues at coordinate 2,095 of NZ_AOPZ01000404.1, read as the reverse complement.
CCCGGCCTGGTCGGCCCGGGCCCCGCCGAATTAAGGTGACCGGCATGCGAGGTTTCCGGGTCCATGTGGTCAGTGACGTGCACGGCAACGCCAAGGACCTGGCCCGTGCGGGCGACGGCGCCGACGCCCTGATCTGCCTGGGCGACCTGGTGCTCTTCCTCGACTACGCGGATCACGCGCGCGGCATCTTCCCCGATCTGTTCGGCAAGGAGAACGCCACCCGCCTCGTCGAACTGCGCACCGCCCGCCGCTTCGACGAGGCCCGCGCGTTCGGCGCCTCGCTCTGGGCCGGCCTGGAGCGCGGCCCGGCGGTGGAGAGCGCGGTACGCAAGCAGTACGCCGAGCTCTTCGCGGCCTTCCCCACCCCTACGTACGCCACGTACGGCAATGTCGACATGCCGGAGCTGTGGCGTGAATACGCCGGTGCGGGCACCACCGTCCTCGACGGCGAGCGCGTCGAGATCGGCGGCCGCGTCTTCGGCTTCGTCGGCGGCGGCCTCAAGACCCCGATGCGGACGCCGTACGAGATCAGCGACGAGGAGTACGCCGCCAAGGTCGAGGCCGTCGGCGAGGTCGACGTGCTGTGCACGCACATCCCGCCGGAGGTGCCGGACCTCGTGTACGACACCGTGGCGCGCCGTTTCGAGCGGGGCAGCCGCGCGCTGCTCGACGCCATCCGGCGCACCCGGCCGCGGTACGCCCTCTTCGGGCACGTGCACCAGCCGCTGGTGAGCCGGATGCGGATCGGGTCGACCGAGTGCGTGAACGTCGGACACTTCGCGGGGTCCGGGCGGCCCTTCGCCCTGGAGTGGGCGGGGTGAGCCGACGGGCCGCGAGGACGGGGTGACCGGCGCGCGCCGCGTGCGCGGTAGCCTTCACGCGGCAGCACAGCACCCGCACCACCCCGCACCGGACCGCATCTGGAGGAGCCACGGCGATGGCGGAATACACCAGCTCGAGCATCACGATCGAGGCGGCACCGGCCGACGTCATGGGCGTGATCGCCGACTTCGCCCGCTATCCGGAGTGGACCGGCGAGGTCAAGGAGGCCGAGGTCCTCGCGACCGACGACTCCGGCCGCGCCGAACAGGTCCGGCTCGTCATGGACGCCGGGGCGATCAAGGACGACCAGACGCTCGCGTACACCTGGAGCGGCGCGCACGAGGTGTCCTGGACGCTCGTCAAGTCCCAGATGCTGCGCTCCCTGGACGGCTCCTACCTCCTGAAGCCGTCCGGCACCGGCACCGAGGTCACCTACCAGCTCACGGTCGACGTCAAGATCCCCATGCTCGGCATGATCAAGCGCAAGGCGGAAAAGGTCATCATCGACCGCGCCCTGGCAGGCCTGAAGAAACGAGTCGAGGCCGGGCCCGACGCCTGAGCCCTGCCGGCCTGCGCCTGATCCCTGCTGGTACCGCTGTGGGCAGCTGGGCCGCCAGGGGCGGCTCCCGACCCTAAAGGCAGCCCACGTACGACGGTCACCGTAGAGTGCCACCGCATGCGCACCCTCCTGGTAACCGGCCCCGGCGGCGCCGGCCGCACCACCCTCGCGGCGGCCACTGCCCTCACCGCCGCCCGCGAGGGCACCCGCACCCTGGTGATCTCGGCGGACCGCTCCGACACGCTGGGCGCCGCCCTCGGCACCCCCACAGGCCCCCGGCCAGAACACGTGGAGCCGGGCCTGACCGCCCTGCGCCCGGACCCGGACACCAGCTTCCGGGACGGCCTCCTCGCCCTCCAGGAGCACGCCCGCCCGGCCCTCGACCTGCTGGGCGCCGACCGCCTCGACGACGAGGAACTCACCCCGCTCCCGGGAACCGAGGACCTCGCCCTCCTGGGCGCCCTGAGCGCGGCGGCCCGCACGCAGACGTACGACACCGTCGTCGTCGACCTCCCCGCCGCCCCCCGCGCCCTCGCCCTCCTCGCCCTGCCCGGACAGCTGCGCCGCTACCTGCGCCGCCTGCTGCCCCCGGAACGCCGGGCGGCCCGCGCCCTGCGCCCCGTCCTCGGCCGCCTCGCGGGCGTCCCCGTCCCGGCCGGCTCGCTGTACGAGGCCGCCGCCCGCTGGGACGAGCGGCTCGCCGCCGCGCAGGCC
>NZ_AOPZ01000403.1 GCF_000414115.1 Streptomyces aurantiacus JA 4570 | reverse complement strand
GCTCGCGTGGCTGCCGGGACCGCTGCCCGCGCCCCTGACGGCGCTCACGGTGGCGGTGCTGCTCGCCGCGCGCCTGGCGTTCGCGAACCTCGACGGCGCCCTGGCCCGCGACACCGGCCGTACGACGCGACGCGGCGCCCTCCTCAACGAACTGGGCGACAGGGCGGCCGACTTGGTGATGCTCGCCGGGTTCCTGCCCCTGGCCCCGCTGTGGCTGGTGGCGACGGCGGCCCTCGCGGCCACGCTCCCGTCCTGGGTCTCCCTGGCGGGTGCGGCGGCGGGCGCGGGACGCCTCAACGGCGGTCCGGTGGGCAAGACGGAACGCTGCGCCCTGGTGATCGTGGCGGCGGCCACCGGCTGGTGGACACCGGTGCTCGTGGCGATCGCGGCGGGCTCGGCGCTGACGGCGGTGACGCGGTGCGCGCGGCTGTGGCGGGAGCTGGGCGCCGAGCAGCGGGAGCTGGGGGTCCGATGAGTGTCGCGATGCTCGCGGGCGAGGCGGCCGCGCGGGCCGTGCCCGTCGTGGCCGGGGTGCTCGGCGCCGGCGGGGTGGCCGTGGCCGCGCTGCCCGCGCGGG
>NZ_AOPZ01000402.1 GCF_000414115.1 Streptomyces aurantiacus JA 4570 | reverse complement strand
GGGCGCGCCGGGGCGTGGGGTCACCGCCGGGCGGGGCGGTACGTCGCGGGGATGTCGGCCGCGGCTCCGGGAGCCCGGCCCGGCACGGCTTCGGGCACTTCGTGGGCCACGGGCGCGGGCACCCCGCCGGCGCCGCCGCCCCCGGCCGTGACCTCCGCATCCCACCCGTGCCGTTCGAGCGCCCGCACCAGCGCCTCCACCATCGCCGCGTCGAACTGGGCCCCGGCGCAGCGCTCCAGTTCGGCCACGGCGGCCGGGACGGGCCGGGCGCGCCGGTAGGAGCGGGTGGACGTCATGGCGTCGAAGGCGTCGGCGACGGCCACCACCCGTGCGGATTCCGGGATTTGGGTGCCCGTCAGGCCGTAGGGGTAGCCGCTGCCGTCGATGCGTTCGTGGTGGTGCAGGACCGCCGCCCGCGCCTCGCCGAGGAAGCCGATGCCGCGGACCATCTCGTGTCCGTACTCGGGGTGCAGCTCGATCACCCGGCGCTCCTGTGCGGTCAGCGGTCCTTCCTTGCGCAACAGCCGGGTGGGGACGCCGAGTTTGCCGACGTCGTGCAGGATCCCGGCGAAGCGCAGCACTTCCACGCGTTCGTCGTCCATGCCGAGCTCCCGCGCGATCAGCACGGAGGCGCGGCCGACGCGCTCGCTGTGGCCGCGGGTGTAGCGGTCCTTGAGGTCGACGGCCTGCACGAGCGCGCGGATGGTGGCCTGGTGGGCGGAGCGCTCCCGGTGGTACTGGGCGAACACCCAGCAGGAGACGCCCATCGGGAGCAGGACGAGGAGCGCGGCCGGCGACCCGTAGGGGCTGGACCAGAGGACGGCCATCATCAGCCCCGCGAGGCCGTGCACGGCGACGGGCGCGAGCGACCTGGTCAGCAGCCCGCGCCAGGCCGTCCGCGCGGGCACCCGCTCCGCCGTCACGAGGATCCCGCCGTCGAGGACGGTCAGCACCCCGGCGAAGGCGAGCACGGCGGCCGCGGCGGGCAGCAGCACGTACGGGAAGTCGGGCGCCGAGGCCGCGCCGGGCCCGCCGAACGCGGCGTACGCCTGCCCGGAGGCCCAGGCCGCCAGGGCGAGCTGCGCCGCC